>DIDF01000093.1 GCA_002418005.1 Lactobacillaceae bacterium UBA5807 | reverse complement strand
TGTTAAGCGGCTCAATTTCCGCATTTTAACTATATCAAATTTAAAATCCTGTTTTTTTAACTTACCAAAGCTCTGTAGCTTATGCCTAGAATGCTGGTCTCAATCTCGCATTAGCTATATAAAATTAAAATCTTACTTAAATGCCCAATACTTTGAAACAATATAATTAATCACGATTGCTAAAATCTGAATAATAAACACAACAATAAACGAATTTAAAAGAACCGGATTACCAATTAAATGTTTCGTTAATCCAGAGGAAAACGGCGGGCTGGCATAATTGATTTTTCTTAGAAACATAATGTTGATAAAGAAATCATAAAACTTCTCAATCATAATGTAAGTTAAGAAGAAATCAAGTAAAGCAACTCCTGCTCTGCCGGCAACAAAAGTAATCAATTGAACCATTAAGGACTGAGATTTTTCCCCATCAAAAACAAAATATTTATTGACCACAAATGCAAAAGCCACTGAAATGACCTGTGCAAAAGCAACTGGAATAAACGGATTGTCTTTAAAAATTATCATAGTGACAAACCGGACAACCAAATAAACTAAAGTTGTCATGACACCCCAAAATAAATATTCAATTTTTTCGTTAAAAACAAACTTTTCAATTACCGAACGATCAATCGGTGTCTCGTCTGAAACTTTTTGTTTTGCCATAATTTTCCTCACTATAATTATTCCTCAAAATATTATAGAAAATTTGGGGGCTTCTTATCTATGCTTTAAGCGAGGATTAAGGGAATTTTAAATTTTAATTCAGTATTTGTCTTGATTTAACAATTCAGCGCCTTCCTGCAGTTCAAATTCCTGATCTTTAGTCAATTTAGGAAATTCAACTGGAAGTTCTTTTACCCGCTGTTTAATTATGTCTGAAACAACCACTCGAGAGAACCACTTGTCATCTGAGGGAATAATGTACCAAGGATTTGTTTTGGTAGATGTCGCCTGAATGGCGTCTTCATAAGCTTTTTGATACTGTTCAAAATATTTTCTTTCAGTAATGTCTGCTTTGGCAAACTTCCAATTTTTTGAGGGGATTTCAATCCGTCTTAAAAATCGTTTTCGCTGTTCGTCTTTTGACATATGCAAGAAAAACTTCAACATCAAAATTCCTGAACGGCTGGCAAAATTTTCAAATTCAACAATATCTTTATAACGGCGTTTCCAAAAATCAGCTGTCACATCATTTACAGTAGAAATTCCGGGAATGTTTTCTTTAACAATATTTTCAGGATGAACTTTATCAATGAGCACTTCTTCATAATGATAACGATTAAAAACTGCCACTTCTCCGCCAGCTGGAAACCGATTATGAACCCGCCACAAGTAATCATGATTCAATTCGTTTTCAGTTAACGCTTTGAAAGAAGTAACGTGAAATCCCGAGGGATTGACCCCGCTTAAAACATTTCGAACCATACTGTCTTTTCCAGAAGCATCCATTCCTTGAATAACAATTAAAATCGAATATGTTTTTTGAGAAATCAATTTTTGTTGAAACTTTTGAAATTCGCCAACGTTAGATGTAACGACCTCTTGAAACTTTTCCTTTTGGTCACGGTACTCTTTAACCGGTGTTGTATCAATCTTTTTAAGTGAAAATTTGCCGCTACCATCATAACTAAATTGTTCTATTTTCATTTCCAATCCCCCTAGGACTTAAAATCACTTCAGTTAAGCTAACTATAGAGCAACTACTTACTAAAAACAATTAATTCAGGTTTTCACTTTTGAGGTACAATAATTTATGTAAAAGCTATTAAATACGCATTAGGGAGGGATTTATTTATGAAAAAATCAAAATTATTGTTTAAACTTTTACTCACAATCTCAGCTGCATTGTTATTTGGAGTTTTTGCAGGAAATTCAAGCTCTGTGCACACCAGCCAAACGGAAACAGCTCAAGCTGCTACAATTTCCAAGAAGTATAAGGTTTTGAAGTCCAATTCCAATTCAGCTTCAATGGCCAACAAATTTTATACTCACACGGCCAAAATTACAAAATCTGGTAATAAATATAAAGTTATGCTTTACGTTGCTTACCCAAAGAAATTTCCAACAGTCGGAAATATTGGTTCAAAAGCCGTAACCCCAATTTCGGTTTTGGGTTCAAAAGTTCCCTCATCCAGAATTTCTTATGGCAAAAGCAGCAAAGATTATACGATGAATTATTACTTCTATGTAAGCAAGTTATCAAAGCTAAACAAGTCAGTTAAAGCCCAAATTCACGTTAGAGTTCCCCAAGCCAAAATTTCTAATGTCTTCACTATTCGTTTTGACTTCAAATAATTATCTTAATGGCCCTTTCAAGAAAAAATTATAATTTTAGGCAGTTTTTAGAATGATTTTTTTATTATGAAAAAACTATTTAGAATTTCTATATTTAGTACTTAAATTTTATTTATTTGATCTTGAAAATTCACATTAGCTAATTGAATGTGAATTCAATCAATAAACTATTTTGGGGGAATTTGTATGAAGAGACTTAAAAATAACAGAATTATATTAATTTTAGCAATTGCTCTAACCTTTGTGTTCACTTTATTCTTAGGAACATCTCAGGTTAAAGCAGATGCTAACTTAAAAGACGGAACTTATACCGCACCGTTTACAGTTTTAAAAACTGGCAGCACTACAGCTTCAATGGCCAACCAATTTTTTAAACCAACAGCTACAGTTAACGTTTCTAACGGAAAATATTCAATCACCGTCACGACTACTGGTGCACAATACATCAAAGGCGTAACAGTAAACGGCCAACCAGTTGTTGAGAGTAACCAATACGAAGGAACTCAAGAAGATTTAACTTATACTCAAAACTCTGGTGCCGACATTTCACAAGTTGCTTTTCAACTTCACGTTCCGGTAATTGGAGCAATGAATCAAACAGCTCAATTCCAAGTTCAATTAGAAAACGCTACTTTAATCAAAGCAGCACCTTCTGCAACGACTACAGCTACACCAAGTAACCCGGCAGCCACAACTACCAGCTCAAGTACAACGCCAAATAATGCAGTAATGCCGACAACCACCACCACGAAAGTAGTTAAGACAGTCACTACTGTTACAAAAACTACCACAACAACTAATCAAGATCCTTCAAAAAGATACGTTGTCTTACAATCTTCTGGTAGTTCAAAGTCCGTTGCAAATAAGTTCTATACTCACATTGCCCAAATCTCTAAAGCTAAGGGCAGCAAAGATTACAAAGTCACTTTCAACGTTAAATACAAGAAAGCCCTCAAAATTGGCAGTAAAGCTGTAAAACCAGTTTCTGTAATGGGCAAAAAGGTTCCGTCATCAAGAATCAAATATGGCCAGACTTCCAAAGACTATACAATGAGCTATTATTTCTACGTTAAAAAGCTTTCCAGTTTAAATAAAGTCTTTAAAGCCCAGATTCATGTTGATGTTCCCCATGTCGAGAACGCCACTTATACTATTCGTTTTGATTTTAAATAACGCTTTAAAATAATTAGGGAATCGAGAGGAAGAAATATTGAAATTTTCAAAAACTAAGCTTCTGTTGACATTTCTTGTTGCCGGATTATTTTTGATGGTTCAATCAGTCATGGTATTTGCCCAACCCATTTCTTATCATTCACTAAGGCATGCAACTAACCAAACTTCTATGGCCGCCGGATATTTTGTCCGTCCTGCCCAAATAACCACTAGTGGCAACCATTATATTGTTACCATGGACTGCAGAACCGCCAAAAACTTGGGCTCATTTCCAGTCAAAGTTCTGTGGGTCAATAATCAGGCGCCGCTATCAATTAGAAAAGTTAAAGACTCCCAGGGTTATTCAAATTATTATTACTCATTTCCCATCCGCAATCTTGGTCCAAGAGTGATTGCTAAATTAGCCATTGATGTTCCGGGAGTTTATAAGGCTCGTCATCTAATTGACTTTAAGTTTAGTACTTCTAATCTACCAAGTTTGTCCTCTGGGTCATCGGCAAGTGCCGCAGCAAATAACAACAATTCAAACGGCAAAAGTTCTAACAGCAAAAAATCGTCAGCTAGTAAAAACAAAAACAATGGCAGTAAAAACAATAAAGGCAAAAATGCCAATAAGAACAATAAAAAGAACAAGAATGGTAAAAATGGCTCCTCACCATCTTCCAATTCAGCCAATAACACTGCTGCTCAACCTGACAAGGCCAACAGTAACAAACAATCAGGCAACAACCCAAGCAAGATGCCGGTAATTATTGGTGGAATTGTGGTAATTATTGCTGCCGTTCTTGGTGGTGGCTATTACTTCTATCGCAAGAACTAATCTGGAGGGATAATAATGAAATCACCCAGAAAAATTGCATTATGGTCATTAGTTGTTATTGTTTTACTGGCAGTCGTTGGTGGCGTTTTTGCTTTGAACATCAAACGTTCACAGGCAAATCATCCTCGAATTGTCGCCACAACTTTTGCCATAGTTCAAATTGCTGATAAGCTCAATCTAGATTTGGCTGGTGTTCCAACCACTCAAAACAAGATGCCAGCGAGATATAAAAATACTCCTCGAGTCGGCAGCCCAATGAGCCCAAGTTACGAAAAGATTTCTCAACTGCACCCAACTGCTGTCTATTCAGTTGATATATTGAGCGATCAATTTGGAAAAGCCTTCAAAGCTCAGAACATCAAACCTCACTTTTTAAAATTAAATAATGTAGCTGAGCTACAAAGTGTTGTTACTCAGTTCGGGAAAACCTATAATCGACAAAAGCAGGCCCAGGCTGCTAATAACCAAATCAACCAAACCAAAGCTCAAATTCAAAAAATTGCTAGAAAACATCACCGAAAGCCACGAGTTTTGGTATTAATGGGTCTTCCTGGAGCAGGTTACATGATAGCTACCAACCTTTCTTATGTTGGCGATTTAGTTCGTCTAGCTGGCGGAAATAATGTATACACTTCTTCTAGCCAGGTTTATATGGAACCAAATGATGAATCAATAAAAGCAAAACAACCCCAAGTAATTTTGCGATTAGCCCATGCGTTGCCGGGAATGGTTATCCCTCAATTTAACCAGGAATTTAAGTCAGACCCAATGTGGAAGACCATTCCTGCCGTCAAAAATCATCGCGTATATAACCTAACCGAGCCAAACTTTGACGCCACTGCTAATATGAAAGTTTCAACCGCCCTCAAAATTGTTTCAAACTGGTTGTATCCGACAAACGGAGGAAATCAATGACCGCAAAGCAAAAATATAGTTATACATTTGTCATCATTTTACTTTTAATAACCATTTTATTTGCAATGTTGTTAGGGACTCAATTTTGGTCCCTTTCTCGTTTGCTCGCCGCATTCTCAAATAACCAGGGAAATGATTTCAATACATTGTTCACCATTCGATTACCTAGAATTATTGCCAGCCTACTATGTGGTGGAATGCTTGCAATGGCTGGGGCTTTCAGTCAGGCAGTATTCCGTAATCGTTTAGCTGACCCAAGCATTTTGGGGCTAACTTCTGGCGGTGATTTGTTGATCATGTTTGGAAGTTTAATGTTTACCTTGAACCCATTTGCTAAATGGGCTCTTGCTTTTCTTGGGGGCGTTATTGCCCTACATGTCTTGGTAAATAAAACCGTTTTAAAAAGCCCTTACCGGCTAATTATCGTTGGAATTGCCCTAAATTTAACCTTTGTTGGCATTCAGCAACTGTTTACAGCAAATTCAATCAGCAGCACCGGTTCATTCAACGCGATTACTTGGAATCAAACTTTGATGCTGTTAGTCTTTGGCGTAATCGGTTTGTTTGCCGCAATTTTCATTACTCCGTGGGCAAATTATTTAAAAATGTCGGACGAAAAGTTGGCAACCATTGGTGTTTCAGCTTCGACCATGCGCAGAGGAATTTTATTCTTAGTATTATACCTAGCATCCAATGTAACGTCGATAGTTGGAACAATCCCCTTTTTAGGAATAATTGTCCCTAATCTAGCAAGATATTTTGTCGGCCACGATTACCAGACAATCGTCCCATTCTCCATGCTGCTTGGTGCTTGGACCCTTTTAATCGCCGATACATTCAGTCGGGTGGTCGTGGTTCCCAGTGAGATTCCTGTGGCAAATGTTATGACTGTAATTGGTGGAATATTCCTGGTTTTGATGCTGGAAAGAAAGGACTTCTATGGAGTTAGACAAAGTTAGTTTTCGCTATTCAAAAAACAAACCACTAATCGAATCCATTTCCGGAATTGTTCCAACCGGAAAAATTCTTTGTTTGATTGGGCCAAATGGAGCTGGGAAATCCACCATTCTCCAATTAATGGCCGGTGAACTAAGACCGATTTCTGGTAAAGTTACAATTGATGGGCAACAAGTCTTTGAAATGGACATCAAAAAAAGAGCTCAAAAAATTGCCGTGGTGGCCCAGCGCAACCGGCTTTATGATGAAATGACCGTTGAAGATATTGTTAAAACAGGCCGCAGCCCTTATCATGGAACTTTAGCGACGATCTCAAATGGGGAAATTAAACCAATAATTCAAGAAACCCATTTGGATAAGTTGGTTGATAAATCTATTAATACCCTATCAGGAGGACAGCAGCAGCGAGTTTGGCTTGCTGCTGCAATTGCTCAAGATCCGGATTACTTATTGCTTGATGAGCCAACCACATACCTTGACATCCATTATCAAGCCGAGTTAATGAATCTGATAAAGAAACTTCAAAAAGAACATAATTTAACCGTAGTTATGGTTCTTCATGACATTAATCAAGCTTTGAAAATTTCGGATGAAATTTGGTGCATTAAAAATGGTCAAAAGGTTTATGATAAAGCCCCAATGGATTTAACCAACGAGAATATTTTGGCCGATTTGTTTAACTCAAAAATTAAAGTTGTAAATATTCCGCAGTACGGCCCGTACGTGATTCAGATTCCAGAATAATTAAATAATTATCTCCTCAGATTTGAACCATTTCTGAGGAGATTTTTTCTTATACATAGCTTCAATATCTCCTAATGAAACAAAATAAAAAGATGCTTTTTCTTTGTTCACACCCCACAAACCGTTATATTTTTAGGTGCATAGAGATGCATTACTTTTTGTTTATGACTTTTGTTTGTTTCATTTTAAAGGAGGATGTTTGAAATGACAAAAACAATTACAGGAGCAGTTATAGAAAAAGTTAATGATCCATTTAAACTTGAAAAAATTCAAGTAGATGATCAGCCAAAAGCCCACGAAGTATTAGTGCACATTGTCGCATCAGGAATCTGTCATACTGACCAGGCTGTGCGAGACGGTTCTGCTGGGGCTTATGCTTATCCGGGAATTGTTGGTCACGAAGGTGCCGGAATTGTTGAAAAGATTGGTGATTACGTCACTACCGTCCACGTTGGCGACCACGTTGTTCTTTCCTACGATTATGACGGTACCTGCAAGAACTGTTTGCGCGGCCACCCGTCTTCATGTATAAATTGGGCTAAGTTAAATACCGCCGGAACCCGCCCAGATGGATCATTTGCTTTCAGCAAAGATGATGGAACCAATGTTTCTAACTTTTTTAATCAGTCATCCTTTACCACAGAAACCTTGGTCCAAGATCGAAACGTTACCGTTGTCGGCAAAGATGTCGATTTAAGAAAAGTCGGTCCATTGGGTTGTGGTTTTATTACTGGATCAGGAACAGTTTTCAACGGTTTAAATCCTAAAGAAGGTTCCACAATTGCGATTGTTGGGACAGGCGCGGTTGGTTCAGGAGCCTTAATGGCTGCCAAAATCAAAGGCTGTGAAAAAATTATTTGCGTGGATATTCATGATAACCGTTTAGCTCAGGCAAAGGAACTCGGGGCTACTGATACAATTAACAGTGCTGATGAAGATTGGGTTGCAAAAGTAAAAGAACTTACTAACGGCCAGGGAGTTGATTATGCCATTGATACCACCGGAGTTGCCCCAGTTATGCACCAGGCCGTGGATGCATTAGCGTCTGGCGGGCATCTTGCTCCCATTGCAGTTACTACTAAAGAACTTTCCTTCCAAACTTGGAACGAATTAACCGCCTTTCAAAAACATGTTGACGGTGTTTTGATGGGCGACGCTATTCCTCAACTGGCAATCACTACTTTAATTAATTTCTGGAAAGCTGGAAAATTTCCGTTTGATAAACTGGAAAAATTCTATGATTTCGATCAAATTAATGAAGCAAATGATGCTTCACTTGATGGTTCCGTAATCAAACCAGTAATGATCATGGATAAGGATTATAAACCTGGGGAATAATACTAAACTTAAAATTCGAAAAAGATATCAACCCAGTCTTCTTAAAAAAGTTCAAGGAATTTCTCCCTTGAGCTTTTTTAATTTTGATTTAATTCGGACCTAACTAAGCCTTCTTATTCTTTTCTAATTTAAAAACCGCTTTGTATTCAAAATGTAAAGAAGTAACATCATCCCTGCTAACAAGGCAATGCCACTTGGAGCACATTAGACACTTTCTAATAATGTTAAATTTTAATGTTGACGTGAATTTGTCACGTGTTAAACTGCCAATATACTTAAATTTAAAGGAGTGGTATTTTATGCCTAGAAAAGTCGGAGTCATCGGAATGGGTCACGTCGGATCCACTGTAGCGCATTACATAATTGCAGAAGGTTATGCTGACGACATAGTTTTAATTGATACTAATGAGTTAAAGGTAAATGCTGATGCAAAGGATTTCAGAGATGCGATGGCTAACATTGATTCCCACACTAACATTACCGTTAATGATTATTCAGCCTTAAAAGATGCTGATGTTGTTATCTCAGCTGTTGGTAACATTAAATTACAAAAGGACAACAAAGCCCATGACCGCTTTATTGAATTACCATTTACCAGTAAAGCCGTTGTCGATGTTGCCAAGAAGTTAAAAGCATCAGGATTTCATGGTGTTTTAATTGATATTACCAATCCTTGCGATGTTATTACCAATATGTATCAGAAATTAACAGGATTTCCAAAGAACAAAGTTATGGGAACGGGAACATTACTTGATTCATCAAGAATGCGTCGGGCTGTTGCTCAAGAACTTGATTTGGACCCTCGTTCAATTGATGGCTACAACTTAGGCGAACACGGAAATTCTCAATTTACTGCATGGTCTGCAGTTCGGGTATTAGGTAACCCAATGGTTGATGTTGCCAAAGAACGAAACATCGACCTTAATAAATTGGATGAAATTGCCCGTGCCGCGGATACACAGTCTTTCATGGCAAACACTATACCAACTATGGAATTGCCTCAGCGGCAGTTCGTTTAGCTAATGTTGTCATGAGTGATGCTCATACTGAATTGCCTGTTTCCAACTATAGAAAAGACTATGGTGTTTATCTTTTTTATCCAGCCGTTGTTGGCCGTCAAGGAGTGGTTGAACAAGTCCAACTCAAATTAACCGATGAAGAAAAAGAAAAGTTGGCTAAATCTGCTAATTATATTAAGACCAGATTTGAAGATACTTATGCTAAAGTTACCGGCGAAGATGCCGCAAAATCTGAAGCTTAAAGATTCATTCGAACGCAGTTCCTAGCAAAAGGTAAAAACACATCTCAAACTACACTAAAAACAGCCAGTTAAAAACCGGCTGTTTTTTTTCTATTTAAATTTTAAAATGTTTGAGTGCTTCTTATCCTTTGAATTATCGGCAAAATCACTGGCATTAACACCCACATAGAGGAAGTATATTAAAGCGACAATTCCCACGATAACTCCTATCCACCATGTAAGGCCAAAACGGTTGGTTTGATTATCCAACATCAAGACAATCAAAAATCCAAGCGATATCAATCCAACCCAAAACTCGCCATTTTTATAAAATTTCTTGTTGAACTTCATGGATAACATCCCCTTTTACTTAGCTGTCATCTTCAAAGTAATTTTATACCCTGATAGATAAAAACAAGTAAAAAGAGATGTTTTATTTGTTAGCTGATTTATCTTGAAATTATTAAAATTTAACCTAGATTTTTTTATTCCTAGCTTTTTAAAATCTTTTTATATTGATCAGTTAATTTCTGCCGTTGTTTGGAAATCCACAAATCATCAGGATATTCAGCCATAATCTTATCTGCAAAAGCAACTGGATCTTTGCCAATCACTAGATTAATTGGAACATTCTCACTAGCTGATTCTTGAAACATCTCTAATACTGCCCGCAAGACTTTCATAAAACCATCGCCCTTGGCATAATTCCACATGTATGATTCCAAAGCTTTCATCATAGTTGAATAATCTTTGGGAAGTTGGTTAATTTCGTTTTGATACTCTTGATATTCTTTCTTTTCACCAATCAACTTTGATAACAAATTTGTCATAATTATTTCTCCCTTATTTCTTGCATTTTGTTGCTTACAAAATTCCATTTTTGCCAGAAATTATTTAAGTATGTTCTACCAGCTTCAGTCAACGAATAAAACTTTCTTGCTGGTCCTTTGTTAGATTTCTTTTTAGTAAATGAAATCAATTTCTGTTTTTCCAGTCTTATCAGAACTGTATAAACGGTACCTTCCACAATATCCTCAAAGCCCATTTTGACTAACGTATTGGTAATTGCATATCCATAAGTTTCCCCTCGGCTGATTATCTGAAGAACCATGCCTTCAAGCAGGCCCTTCATCAGTTCAGTTAAATCTTTCATGTTTCACCTCCGTCATACCTGTACTTAGTAATACTATATTCTGCTACATAATACTACTAGGTAGTAAAAAATCAATACCACTTTAGTTTTTGCCTAATAAGTGTAAAAAAAAGCTGCAGCCCTCTAACGGGGTCACAGTAGTTTAAAATTTTTAATTATCTGAATCAATCAATTCTCCAGCATGAGGGCCAGGATCCAAAATGTAAATTTTTTCAATCTGAATAATGCCAACAGCTTTAGCTGGCGGTAAATGATTTTCTTTAGCATAATCTTGGCCAGCATCGAACTGGTTTCCAGAAGTTTCCAATTTTGCAGGACCGGCAAATCTAAATCCCTTCAACTCTGGTTTATTGGCCACGGCAACAATTGCCTTGCCATTATCATTAATGTTATGCATAGTCTGCTTGCCTGTCATTTCATTATAAATAAGATGATTATCGTCTAATACTCGCATGGACATCTTGGGACCAACATCGGGATTGCCATTCTCGTCAACAGTAGCAATGTAAGCCAAGTTATTTTTAATCATATCTTTCATTGCCTCAGTCAAATTTGCCATTTTTTATCGCTCCTTAAAATACAATTTATATTCAACTCGGAGTTTAAACTCATGCAAAATACAAGTCAAAAATGTTGCTCAACCAAAAAAGTAGAATCATTAATTAAATTAATCAAACTTCGAGGAACAATGGTTATTTATTTTTTCTCCCCCTACAAAGAGAAAATGGGCTTTAGCCAGCTTCTTATAATCAAGTGAATCTTGCAAACCAACCAAGACTGCTGATTTTTTAAATTCACCTTAACCTACCAAAACTTTACGGCTAAAGTCCCACTTTCTTAACTCTAATTATTTAATTTATGACTTTGGAAATTATTTGCATCAATAACAACGGTGGATTTATGTTGTTCATTTGAAGCAGAGCTAACTTTCTTGGAATCAAAAACATTTGCCACAATATACAAAGGTCGATTTCTGGAGGCATCAAATATTCTGCCAAGATAAGTTCCCATAACTCCAAGAGTAAAAAACATCAGACTGCTCATTACAAAAACAAGCAAAACAATAAAATTCAAAGTTGAAAATCTTCTAGTCAAAGAAAATAATAAATAAATTATCCCAATTAAAAGTGAAAAACTCCCTAACCAGTTCGGAAGTTGCAACGGCAAATCAGAGAATGATGTAATACCATTCCAAGCAAGGCGAAACATCTTTCTTAAAGGATATTTTGAGTTGCCGACCATTCGCTCCTGTCGTTCATACCGCACGGCAGTTTGTTTGAACCCTACCCAACTTACAAGTCCTCTGACATATGGATCAGGTTCGTTCAAATCTCTGAGCTGTTGAACCACCCTTCTATCCATAAGCCTAAAATCACCAGTATCTTTGGGAATTTTAACCGACGAAATTGCCTGGAGTAATCGATAATACACAGCCGCAGTGAACTTTTTAAAGAAGGTTTCACCCTTACGCAAAATTCGTTGACCATAAACCACATCGTAGCCTTCATGCCACTTAGCAATCATTTTAGGAATAATTGTTGGTGGATCCTGTAAATCTGCATCCATTACAACCACAGCATCTCCTGTAGCATATCTAAGCCCTGCAGTAATTGCTATCTGCTGGCCAAAATTTCGAGAAAGTTGAACCAGTTTTATATTAAAATATTTATTTTGCGCCTTTAAAATTAAATTTGCAGTGTTGTCCCTGGAACCATCATCAACAAAAATAAACTCAAAGTACTGTGGCTGACTAGAACTAAGCACTTCAAGCGCTTTAATTGTATCGTTAATTCCTGCCGCTTCATTAAAGGTGGGCAGGACAACTGAAATTGATTCATTTTTGGTACTTTTCATTCCAAATTTCCTCATTGACAATAATTAAAATCTAAAAAGCATATCTCACGAACTCTATTTTAGCATTTATCACAACGAACATAGTAACTTAATTATTCTTTTAATCTCACTTAAGCTTCAACAGCCAAAAAGTTTCGTTAATTCCTTCATACCGTTGTGAATGAATGGCAACAACCCGATAATTTTTTAGAAGCATCTTTGACATTCCTCGGGTGGCCGGAGTTAAATTTCCAACATGAATTCGACCAAATATTCCACTATTACCAATTCCGTTCCAACTTTGAATGCTTTGGCCTTGAAGAGTATTTAAGACTACCCACTGAACCTTGCGATTCTTAATGACACTCAGCTGATTGTTTAAGATTTCGGGGTTGAATTGGTAAGAAATATTCTGGTTTTCAAAGTATTTGGTATTAGGTAATGCTCCAGAGGTGGTATAAAATCCAACATCCAAAGAACCGTAATTTAACATAGTGGGCCGACCTGAACTGTTTTCTCGCATAATTTTGCCGAATATTATTTGAGCTGGTTCACTTTTAACTTTGGATTTAGACAAGGAAATCGAACTATTATTTGGGAAAATTTTGGAAACAGTAAAGTTCTGATTTCCTGCCAGAACAATAACAAAAGAAATAATGAATATCAAAAATACTCCAATGGATTTGTTAGCAAACCAATTATGAAAATTAAATCTTTTAAAAACTTGAATTAGCACGAACGCCATCGGTACCAAGAGATAAGGCATTAGTGTCAAGTTATAGTATGGATAAACATGGCCAATTGCATGACCATATAACGCTACCAACCCATTTCCCAGAGCACAACTGAAGAATAATATTTTCCCAAATGAGTTATTAAACCCTTTCCACTTGAAAAGAGTAAAACCAATTCCAATCAAAGCCAAAACAAGGATTACTGGATTTCCTATAATAAAGATACCCATGTTTGCAAGTGATTGAAATAATTTACCTAATGGATTCAAGCTACCAGAAGCATTATTAGCCATGGATTGAAATGAAGACTGATAAACGGTTATGTTGTCTACCAAATAAACTTGGATAAAGTCCTTTAATGAACCAGTAACCCAAAAATAGATAATCCATGGCAAAACAGCTACCACAAATCCAGCAAAACTCCAAATGACTAAGTGCTTAACATCGCGGTATCTTTTTTTAATCAAATAGTAAACAAACATTACAAGATAAAAGACAATCCAACTGCCTAACAAGGTGAATTTTGTAAAAAATACCACCCCAACAAGAAACCCTTGTAATATCCACTCTTTTTGGCTTATTTTAAAACCAACTTGATCGGCCTTGAGCACCAGGTAAATCAAAGAAAGCAAAGCTGGAAAAAGCATTGATTCAACAATGTCTCCTTGAGCAAAATAAGGCAACATTAATTGAAAAAAAGGTGCCAGCAGTGCAGTCACTAAGCTATAATAGTGACTCGTATACAATCGACATATTTTATAAACAAGATACATTGTCAAAAACAGACTCAGCACTTCAAACGGGAAAACTCCGGTCAATGAATAAGGAGTCATTAAAGAAGCTAATCCATGAATTAAATAAATATACGGGCCCTTCTGTTCAAAAAGATCCTTATAAGGAACTATTCCGTGCATAAGCGACTTTCCGACGGTGAAAAAACTATTTGCATCTGATGAAACATCAAAATAATACAGTGGTGATGTATAACTACAAAATCCCATAAACAGCAAACTCGTAATTAAGAACATTATTAAATAAAGCTTTTTGTCAACAAATGTCCCAAAACGTTTCATTGATGGAAACCCTCATTAAAAATTATTTTTATAAAAATTATACATAAAATGATAAGGACTATACTATCACAAAACTTAAATCCAGAGACTTAACGTTATAGAAATTTATAATTATTGGCTAAAATTACTAACTGCATGGCAAACCTCGGCATTTTTTGAAAGAAATCTAAACGAGATAGCCCTTTTATTCGCATCAGAAAATTAATTTGTAAATAAAAAAGGCATCACCTAAAGGTGACGCCAAATTTTTAATTCATATTTATTCCCATTCAATAGTTGCCGGCGGCTTGCTCGTAATGTCATACACTACTCGGTTAACCCCATCAACTTCGTTTACAATTCTAGTCGAAACTTCCTGTAGGACATCCCAAGGAATCTTCGCAAAGTCTGCAGTCATTCCGTCAACAGAAGTAACTCCGCGGACAGCTATGGTGTAATCGTAAGTTCGGTTATCACCCATCACGCCAACACTTCTAAATCCTGGAAGAATAGTGAAGTATTGCCAAATATCTCGTTGAAGACCATTCTGAGCAATAACGTCTCGCAATACGGCATCACTATCACGAACAATCTTTAACTTTTCTTTTGTGACTTCACCAATAACCCGAATGCCCAAGCCAGGTCCAGGGAAAGGTTGACGCCAAACTAACTCGTCAGCAATTCCCAATTTAGTCCCGATTTCTCGAGCCTCATCCTTGAACAACTTGTTCAAAGGCTCAATCAGTTTAAAGTGCATGTCTTTTGGAAGACCACCGACATTATGATGAGACTTAATCGTATGGGCAGTATCGGTCCCACTTTCAACAACATCAGTATATAAGGTCCCTTGAGCAAGGAATTCGATTCCATGAAGCTTTTTAGCTTCGTCATTAAACACTTGAATAAACTCATTGCCAATGATCTTACGTTTCTTTTCCGGGTCAGTTACACCCTTTAATTTACCTAAGAAGCGATCCTGAGCATCAACCTTAATGATATTAAGTCCGAGATCCCCAGATAAACTATCCATAACCTGTTTGGCTTCATTTTTTCTCAGCAAACCATGATCAACAAATATACATGTCAACTGGTGACCAATTGCTTTATGCAACAACACAGCAACAACCGAAGAATCAACTCCACCGGAAAGCCCCAAAAGAACTTTCTTATCACCAACTTCTTGGCGAATATGATTAATTTGCAGATCAATGAAGTCATTCATTGTCCAATTATTCTTGGCATGACAAACTTCAAAAGCAAAGTTCTTAAGGATCTGGTTCCCATACTGAGTATTGCGAACTTCAGCGTGGAACTGAATTCCATAAAAATTACGGTTCAAATCCTGCATTGCCGAAATTGGGCAATCCGGACTGGTTGCTACAGCTTCAAAACCATCAGGAACACCTTGAACCAAATCTCCATGGCTCATCCAAACTGTCTGATGCTTTGGGGTTCCCTTAAAAAGAACGGCGTTATCAGAAGTTACGTCAATATCAGCATGACCATATTCACTGTTATCGGCTTTTTCAACTTTGCCGCCAAGTTCATAGGCCATTATCTGCATTCCATAACAAATTCCCAGAATTGGAATACCAAGTTTAAAGATATCTGGATCAACTTTAAAAGCACCATCAGCGTACACACTATCCGGCCCGCCAGAAAAAATGATTCCTTTTGGATTCATTTTCTTTATCTCATTTGCGGACAATTTATGTGATTTGAGCTCGGAATATACGCCTATATCACGAATCCGCCGGGTAATGAGTTGGTTATACTGGCTGCCGAAGTCTAGAACTAAAATCTTATCGAATGCTGATAAATCAACGTTTGCCAATTCTTCCACCCTTTCAAAAATTGTTATCTATATCATAAATGATTTTATGATGTTTGGTCAACATATATTTAAAAACCAAACATTAATACTTTCGCAAATAAATCTTATCAATCCGATGATTAATCGTTTTGTGCATTATCATATCTGCCCGCGATCGAGTTGGAAGAATATTTTCTTCCAAATTAGGTAAATCCACCTTGGCCCAAACATCTCTGGCCATCTTAAAAGCATCATCGCGATCACCAACTGCGTATTCATAATAAAAATTTTTCGGGTTACGTAAAGCAGTATCCAAAAGCAACCCAAACCGGTCCAGGTACCATTTTTCAATCATTTCTGGATCAGCATCCATATAGATTGAAAAATCAGTAAAATCACTAACATAAATCTGTTCGTTCGAAGGAAGCTGTAAAGTATTGATTCCTTCAATTATTAAAACGTCTGGATTATCAATAATGTCATATCGATCCGGAACAATATCATAAGTTTGATGAGAATAAACGGGGGATTCTACGTATCTGATTCCTGATTTTACAGAGTTCAAAAAAGTTATTAGCTTTTTCATATCATAACTTTCTGGGAACCCTTTACGATCTAGCAGATTTCTCTTTTTTAATTCATTATTCGAATACAAAAATCCGTCTGTAGTTATTAGCTGGATTTTCTTGTCAGTAAACAAATTAGTTAATAATTCTTCAAGCACTCTTGCCGTTGTTGATTTGCCGACAGCCACACTACCTGAAATACCTATGACAAAGGGAACAACCCTAATTGGTTTATGCAAATACTTAGCTTTATTGGTCTGCCAAGAATTAAAGCTTTTCATCTGCAGCTCTAAAAGCTTAACCAAAGGCCGATAAATATCGGCAACATCCTGCAGAGAAATTCGATCATTAAAAGCCTTAATATGCTTAAGCTCGTTTGCAGTCAAAGGCAAATCAATATCTTCACTGTAAAACCTTTTCCACTCGTCTTTAGTAAATGAATAATAGTTAATTAAATCGTCCATCAATTTTCTCCAATTATTTTCGACGTTCATAAAGCCATAAGAATACGCCAGAAACTAAGCACAGAAGTACAGAAACCCACATTGACATTGTCCAGCCATATTTAATCCAGGGCAACTGCAGGTTTTGGCCAAAGAATGCAAAAACAATATTTGGGAAGGCCAAAATAATTGAGAAAATCGTCAGGATTTTCATTGTATCATTTAGCTCAATATCCATTACACTCTTATAAGAATCTGAGACATGTGAAATCACTTCACTAGCCATGTCAGCCATTTCCAAACCCTGCTTTAATTCAATTTGATTATCTTCGATAGCTTCTTTTTGAGATTCTGTAATGTTGGGATCCTTGCTATGTTGCAGATCAGCCATAATGCTTGAATTTGAATTTAGCGATGTCAAGAAATAAACTAACTGGGTTTGAAGACCCATTAACTGAATTACCTCACGTTTTTTAACCCGCTGCGATAAAATATTTTGTAGTCGCTGGCGAGTACGATCAATTTGATGAATAACTGTAAAATAGGTTTGGGATAACGCGTAAGTGACCTGCAACACAACGTCTAATGGCTGAGCTGTTGATTTAATTGGCCGTTTTTTGTATTCATCAACATATCAATTACAAAATGAGTCTGTTTTGCCGAAAATACGATCAAATTTTTGTCATCAAACAAAAAGGTCGCCGGCCTTGTGGGATCGCGAATCACATTGGCTCTTTTTTTATCAATAATAGTATCAAAAATAACCATCCGCATATCCACGTCTTCGTTATACTCAGTCCGGGGACTTTCATCAATATCGTAAGCATACTCAAGAATTTCGTCTGTAATCCCAAATTCTTGTTTTAAATGGTGAATATCTTCTTCAGAAGGATCAGAAACGTCGGTAAGAACACAGTTGTCAGATAATTTTTCAGTTTGAATCATTCTTTTTGCCCCTGCGCTTGATTAATTTTATATTCTGATTTGGGAATAGAATCAAATATTGGTGAAAGTTCACCATCTGAAACAATTGTGAGGCGATGCATGGCCCGAGTACAAATTGTATATACCAACTTACGGTCAGATTCATCGCCATAATTCTTTTTAGAAGCATCCCACATAATTATACTGTCAAATTCCAATCCCTTCGCAAGAAAGGACGGGACAACAATAATTCCGTTTACCAAACGTTGGTTTTCAGTTCGAATGAAAGTAGCCTTTACGCCTAAGTTCTTTAAATCGTCAGTTAACTGTTCACACTCTGCTAAAGTTTTACCAATAATCGCAGTTGTTTCATGGTCTGCCAAATTAGATTCAGCTTGCTTTTTAACTTGGGCCACTGCATCCTTTTGATCCTTCTCGATAAAGATTTCTGGTAATTCTCCCGGACGATTAAATGACTCGATTGCCTCACCATTGGTAGGCATATGCTTTGTAAATTCAGTGATTGGCAAAGTCGAACGGTAAGACTTCTTTAATTGAACAACTTTAGTTTTATCTTTATCAAACATCGTTGAGAGTTCGCCCAAAAGTCGGTTACTGTTCTCATGAGTAAAGATTGCCTGATTAAGATCGCCAAGTAATGTGAATCTGGCCCGTGGGAAACTAAACTTCAAAAATGCTAACTGGAATGCGGTGTAATCTTGAACTTCATCAATAAATAGGTAACGAATGTCCTTTTCACCCCATTTACCAGTCATATTATCATAAAGATAAAGATATGCAGAGGTATCTGAAAGTGACATTTTGCTTTCTTTTAGATGATCAATCGTTTCTTCAATAGAATCATCCCATTGATTTTGATCAATCCCCCGTTTTTTAAAATCAATAATTTGAGGAATACTTCTCAGCATATGAATAAACTGATTATTAATACTTAAGAAATGATTACGGATAATTTGACGATGAACCTTACTGAAGGCCTTAACAACGATTGCTCGCGCCAATATCTTAAACTCTTTGTCAGCATTTTCAATATCTTCATCACTGTTAGCGTGAATTGCCTGAATTTCTTCACGGCTAAGGTCTTGAACTGCTTCTTCAACCCATTTCTTTCGCATTTCAGCACTGATTTTCCGATTCAAAATCTTAATTAGCTGTTCTTTTGTAGCATCCAAACGATTCCTTAAGTTGTAGTTTTCATTAAAGGAATAATAAATATCCCTTATTTTATCGCGATCAATAAAGACTTTACCGTTGAACATGAGATTTCTAAAGCGCATGTCTTCTTTATTCAAGTGATTGGCATAAGCGCTAACTGCCTTAAAGTAATCCAAACTACCCTTCAAATCATCAATACCTTTATTTTTACTATCAAACTGCTCATCAAATCTTTGGGCTAAAGTTTCCACCTGAATTTGAGGCAAACGATGAGAACTATATTGATAAAAGGTCATTTGAATCATATTTTGTTCACCGAGTTCTGGGAGAACTTGATTAATATAGTCGTTAAATAATTGGTTAGGAGAAAACAAAATAATTTGACCTGAGTTCAAATTACCTCTGTACTGATAAAGTAAATAAGCCACTCGCTGAAGCACTGCGGCGGTTTTCCCAGACCCAGCAGCTCCTTGAACAAACAACAATTCTGAACTAGCATCTCTGATTATCTTATTTTGTTCTTTTTGAATAGTAGTAACGATGCTCTTCATCTTCGTATCAGAACGATTTGAGAGGGCATCAAGAAGCATCTGATCGCCAACTACTTCTTCAGTGTCAAAAACGGTCTTAATTTTGCCGTTTTCAATTTGAAATTGACGTTTCAACTTAACATTGACCGTTTGCTCGCCATCAGGAGTTTGGTAAGAAACGTCGCCAATCCCACCATTATAATAAATACTTGAGATAGGGGCTCGCCAATCATAAATCAGATAATGATCAGGCTTATCAGTGAATGAAGCCATACCAATATATATGGTCTCGTCATTTTTTTCGTTACCTTCACGAAAATCAATCCTAGCAAAATAAGGGTTCTTCTCCAGTTTTTGGAGTGTCCCTAACTGTCTTGCTGCATACTCTTGACGATTTTCACGTTCAGAAAGCATTTGCTGTTGCTGTCTAATTGACAAAGCAGTATCCATCATGCCACTGTATGTTGAAGTTTTGATTTTAACGTCATTGGAGAAGTTTTCGTTTATCTCTTTTACGTCACGTTTAGTCGAAGCAATCTTTTGTTTCATATCTTTTTCAGATATTTTTACTTTATCAATAACTTCGTCCAAATGCCGCTGTTCCTGCGCTTTGATATTGTCTGACATATTATAAGCCCCCCTGTAACTTGACTAAACAGTTTACCATAAAACCCTTTGCTTTTCAAAAGAAGCTTCCTCTCTGGGAATGAAAAAATGAACTAGAAGGAATCAATTGGTATAACCTAGAAAACACACTGATTATGATATAATGTTGGTGATATTAATTCATTTGTATACTTAGGAGGATCTTTATGACAATTTCGCTTTTCTTTGTTCGCCACGGTCAAACTTATCTTAACAAGTATCACCGAATTCAGGGGGTAATTGATTCTCCACTCACAGAAAAGGGAATTCAAGATGCCAAAGACGCTGGTAATCGATTACGTTCAATCAAGTTTGACGCAGCTTATAGTAGCGATCTTCAAAGGGCAATTGATACAGGAAATACAATTTTAAAACTAAATTCTAATTCTAAGGCAAAAGAAGTAAAACCTAAAAAAGCGTTCAGGGAACTAAACTTTGGATACTGGGAAGGCGAAGATGATGTTAAAACTTGGCATATCATTGCTGGGCCCAGAGGACAAGGTTCTTTTCACGAAATGATTGAAGTTTATGGAATTGAAAAAGCCGAAGACATCATCGCCGCGGCTGATCCTTATCAAGATGCAGAAACTAGTGAAAAGCTTTGGAAACGACTTCAATTAGGAATCGACGAAGTAATCGCCAGAGCCTCCAATGGTGGAAACATCCTCATCGCCACTCATGGAACTTTAATCAGAAATGTTGTCAGCAAGTGGAGTGACATTCCAATCGATGTATCAACAAAAAATGGCTCTGTCACCCGTTTGAATTATGATGATGGTAAATACACCATTCAATACTATAACAACGTAGGAACTGATTTATAGAAGAAGTAAAATGAGGTCTTAACAAAGAAAACTTTGTTAAGACCTCATTTATTTTACTTATTTAGCTGAAGCTTTGTTAGCAAATTCTTCAGCCCTTTTTTTATACTTTGGTATCTCATCTTCACTCGCATAAACGTAATGATGAGGGACAATTTCAACAATATGCCGTTCTTTTCCGTCAAACTCAGGAGCAGAGTCATAATCAAGCTGAACTCTGCTTCTCTCATACTCGGGATCAGGAACTGGAATAGCAGAAAGTAAGCTTCTAGTGTAATCGTGCAAAGGATGCTCATAAATATCGTCTGAAGAAGCAATTTCGAGTAATCGGCCATAATGCATGACTCCAATTCGATCAGAAATGTACTTAACCATTGAAAGATCATGGGCAATAAACAGATAGGTCAAATGTTTATCTCGTTGAAGTTCCTTAAGAAGATTAACAACCTGGGCTTGAATTGAAACGTCAAGGGCTGAAATTGGTTCATCACAAATAATAAATTCGGGTTGAACTGCTAAAGCTCTAGCGATGCCAATTCTTTGCCGCTGGCCACCAGAAAACTCATGGGGATAACGACTGGAGTGATCTTTATTCAAACCAACAGTTTCAAGCAAATCTTCTACCTGTTTTGATCGGTCAGCATCATCTTTGGCTAAATGATTAATATCGATTCCTTCAGCAACAATATCTTTAACTTTCATCCGTGGATTTAAAGAAGCATATGGATCCTGAAAGATCATCTGCATATCACGGTGAAACTTTTGTTTATCTTCTTTGGATTTAAGTTTGGCAACATCTTGGCCTTTAAAAACTACTTTTCCAGCAGTTGGTTTATACAAACCAATAATTGCGCGACCAGTGGTAGTTTTCCCAGAACCAGACTCACCAACCAAACCAAAAGTTTCTCCCTCATACACATCAAAACTGATATCGTCAACCGCATGAACTTCGTTGGCTTTACCAATATTGAAATATTGTTTCAAATGGCTAACCTGCAAAATTTTCTTTGCTTTTGAATAATCCATTACAATTGCTCCTCCTGTTCGTTGATGTGCTTATTAAGATTTTGCTTTTGAGTTTTCTTTGTCAATTGCGCAAAGTGCTTTTGACGCTCAATAATTTGTTCTGGTGGAGTTACTTTTGGCGCTTTAGGATCAAGCAGCCAAGTAGCTGCATAATGAGTTGGTGAGACTTTAAAGAATGGTGGTTGCTTTTCAGTATCAATCTTCAAAGCATACTTATTTCTTGCCGCAAAAGCATCACCTTTTGGCGGATCCAAAAGATCAGGCGGTGTTCCTGGAATTGAAGGCAATGTCTCACTTTTAGTATCTAGAGTTGGCATTGAGCTTAACAAACCCCAAGTATAAGGATGTTTAGGATTATAGAAAATTTCGTCAACTGTTCCATACTCGACAATCTTGCCAGCATACATAACAGCAACTCTATCAGCCATTCCAGCAACAACACCTAAATCATGAGTAATGAAAATAATCGAAGTATTGATCTTTTCCTGAAGTTCTTTCATTAAACGAAGGATTTGAGCCTGAATAGTCACATCCAAGGCAGTTGTTGGTTCATCAGCAATTAAAATTTCAGGTCGATTAACCAAAGCAATCGCAATAACAATTCGTTGTCTCATCCCACCGGAAAATTGGTGAGGATAGTTGTTAATTCGATGCTCAGCGTCTTCAATTCCAACCAGTTTCATCATTTCCAAAGCCTGAGCCATTGCTTTTTCCCTTTTCATTCCTTTATGAATGATTAAAGGTTCAGCAATCTGGCGACAAATCTTCATAGTCGGGTCAAGTGAAGTCATTGGATCTTGAAAAATTTCAGCAATATCTCGGCCACGAATACCATCCATTTGTTTTCGACCAAGTTTAAGCAAGTTTTGATCATGAAATTCAATTTTGCCACCAGCGACAACAGCATTATTGGCGAGTAAGCCCATAATACTTCGGGTGGTAACAGTTTTACCAGAACCGGATTCACCAACTATTGCCAAAGTTTCACCTTTTTTAAGGTCAAAGCTTACATCTCTGATTGCCTTAACATCACCAGCATACGTCTTGAAGTTGATTTTAAGATTTCTAACTTCCAAAACATCATCTTTATTTTCCATCTTAAAATCACCTACCTTCTACTCCTTGGATCAAAGGCATCCCGCAGCCCATCACCCAAGATATTAAATGCCAACATGATGATAACCAAAACCAGAGCTGGATACCACATTTGATACGGTAAGAACTGAAAGTTCTTTTGGCCATCAGAAATTAAAGTACCAAGTGAAGCGGCCGGCGAAGGAACACCAATACCAATCCAGGCAAGAAAGGCTTCGAAGAAAATAGCCCCTGGGATAGTGAACATCAAATTAATAATGATAATACTACTTAAATTAGGTAAAAGATGCTTGAAGGCAATTTTGAAAGAACTTTCGCCTAATGTCCTAGCAGCCAAAACAAACTCCTGTTCCTTTAATTCCAAAGTTTCAGCACGAACAAGACGAGCCATGTTGATCCAACTAGTCAAAGCGATAGCCAAAATAATTGGAAGAAGTCCAGGTTTTAAAACAACCAGGAACAAAATCATAACAACCAAATTAGGAATTGATAACAGAATTTCAATAATCCGCTGCATAATCGTGTCGGTTCTCCCGCCAATCCAGCCAGAAATAATTCCATAAACAACTCCGAAAGCCAAGTCAAAGAAACTAGCAACCACGGCAATAGTTAATGAAATTCTGGTTCCATAAAGGATCCGCGCAAAAAGATCTCGACCAAGACCATCTGTCCCAAGCAAGAAGTATACGTTACTTGGAACATGGTTTTGAACATAGGCATTAACTCTGACTCCACCTTGCATAATGGTTCCATTAAAACCATTGATATCGATACCAGGAATTTTGGGTGGCAAATTAGTGTAATTACTATATTGATAATTATACGGGCTTAGTGGTAACAGACCTGAACCGAAAGATAGAACAAACAAAATTACTAGTAAAACCAAGGCAATCATTGCTGCCTTGTTTTTTCTTAAACGGCGCCAAGAATCCTGTAAGAAGGTTAATGATGGTGCTGCGATTTTTTCATCATCCAATTTTGAACGGTCATTTTGATTTAAAAGATCAAAATCATCGGCAGAAAATTGTTTTGAATTATCAGCCATTTAATATTCCCTCCTACTTAGAATCTGTGATTCGAATTCGTGGATCAATGATGCCATATAAAATATCAGTGATTAAAAGAACCACACAAAGCATCAAACAATAGACGATAGTCAATCCCATGATAGTTGGATAGTCGTTGGTCATAATTGACTTAACAAATTGATCCCCAATTCCAGGAATTGAGAAAATGTTTTCAACAACCATTGAACCAGTCATGATATTAACAGCCAAAGGCCCAACAATAGTAACAATTGGAATTAGACTATTTCGCAAAGCATGGTGATAAATAACCCCATATTTACTCAAGCCTTTAGCCTTAGCTAATTCAATATAATCAGAGTTTAAAACATCCACCATTTCCGTTCGCATAAACCTCGCAGTTTCTGCTAACGGCTGAGCAGCCAATGCCAACATTGGCAAAATGGTATATTCAAATCCACCCCAACCGGCAATTGGAAGAATTCTAGTATCCAGGCCAATGTATACCTGAAGCAATACCGCCAAAACAAATGACGGAATTGAAACCCCCAAAATTGAAACAATTGTAGCTGAGGTATCAACCCAACTACCGGCACGAATGGCACCAATAGCCCCGATGATCAGTCCAAGCAAGACTCCAACCACCATTGCTTCGGCACCAAGTTGAATTGAAACCCAAATACGACTGCCAATCAGGTAGGAAACCGGTTGATTACTAAATTGATAGGAAACTCCAAAGTTTCCGTGTAATAACCCGACAAGATAAAGCAAATACTGCTCCCAAACAGGCTTATTTAATCCATATTGGGCAGCGAGTTGAGCTTGTTGAGCCGGCGGCAATTTTTGTTGGTTAGCAAAAGGTGTCCCTGGCATAATCTTCATCAGGAAGAAGGTAACTGTCGCAACGATAAAAAGAGTCAAGATGATGTAAAAGATTCTTTTTGCCAGATACTTAACCATATGAGTTCCTCATTTCTAAAACCTGTTTATTTTAAAAGATGATTCTAATCACAAAGAGACTGGACATTTAACCAGTCTCATTGTTTTTCTAACTATTTAGTTAGCTTTACTTCATATAAGCGCTTGTCCAATCAATTTCTGGTGAAGTTGGAATGAACAATACCCCTTTAACATTTGAACGAGTCAATGTTGCAAGACTTTGTTGATACAAAGGAACAACCCCTTGGTCTTTCATCAATACTTTTTCAGCTTGAACCATATCTGACCAACGAGCAGCTTCGTTGTTGGCATCAGTAGATTCTGACTTCTTAACCAAAGCATCATATTGAGCATTACTCCAATGACCATAGTTGTATGAATTCTTTGAAGTCATCAAATCAAGGAAGTCACTTGGATCTGGGTAGTCAGCAATCCAGCCGGCAACAGTGATATCAAATTGGCCTTTAGTCTGACGATTCAATCTGTTAGCAAATGGAAGGTTCTGGTTATTAACCTTAACACCTGGCAATTGTTCCAATTGATTTTGAACATATTGAGAAATGTTCTTTGAAGTAGTTGTGTCATCAGCGACATAATTGAAGTTGAATGACTTTTGACCAGTAGCTTTTTCAGCTTTAGCCCAGAGAGCTTTAGCTTGTTTCATATTGTATGAAACAGCTTCCGGAACAGAAGCAGCATCAGCAAAATCAGTACCATTCTTAGTGATCATTTGTGAGGCAACAAATCCCTTAGGGAAGAGTGAACCATCAGCGAGAACTGTGTTTACCAAATGATGCTTATCAATAGCCAATGAAATTGCCTTTCTGGCATCAGCACTCTTGAAGATTGGATCCTTCTTTTGGTTCATAACCATATAGAAGGTTGAAGCTTCAGCATGGTTCTCAAATCCTGGCTTGTTCTTGTATTGCTTTACTTGAACACCATTTAATGTAGTGTAATCAATCTTGTTGCCGTTATAACTGTTCAAAGCAGTTGATGGATCCTTAATAACGGTGAAGTTGATCTTACTCAACTTAACATTCTTAGCATTCCAATACTTCGGATTCTTTGATAAGTACCATGAATCCTTTGTGCTGTTCCAATTCTTCAAAACGTATGGGCCGTTTGAAAGAAGACTAGCATCGTTAGTTCCGTACTTAGAACCTTCCTTAGTAACTTGAGCTTTGTTCATAGGGAAGAAGGTTGACATTGCAACCATGTACTTGAAGTAACTTTGTGGCTTTACCAAGTTAACAACCAACTTGTTGTTACCACTTGCCTTGACTCCTAACTTGGATGGCGCCATCTTGCCAGCAGAAATTTGAGCTGCATTTTGAATGTTGGCAAATATGTATGCGTATTGTGAAGCAGTCTTTGGAGTTACAGTTCTCTGCCATGAATAAACAAAGTCATTGGCAGTAACCGGGGTCCCATTACTCCATTGAGACTTTCTCAAGTTGAATGTCCAAGTCTTACCACCATTAGAAACCTTGTAACTAGTAGCAACACCAGGACCAACTTTACTGTTCCCCGTATATCTCAAAAGACCTTCACCAGTTGCGTTAATTGTTTGACCAGAATAAAGGTCAGTTGACTTAGAAATATCCATCGTAGGCAATTCAGTACTAATGGACCAATTCAAAGTCTTTGAGCTGCCACCATTAAAAGAATTACTACTTCCACAGCCTGCTAATACAAGTGCAGCAAAAGCAGCAACCCCACCGAGCTTAGCAAATGAATTCCATTTCATATTCATGCTCCCTTTCTTAACCGAAATCCTCAGATTTCAGATTAGTTATCATTTTAAATTAAAATTTAATTAAAATCAATAACCGTTTGCACACTTTAAGCAAAACAAATTTAATTAAGTTTATGTTTGCGAGGTGTTTTTATTTGTTAAATGTCAATACAATAGTAAGTAATTCGGTTTACTTAATTTCCTATTTATTACTAATAAGTTTTTAATCAATCCTTATTCTTTAATAAAATCGCAAACTTCTAACAAAAATTGATCCTTTAGAGTAGTCAAACAAATAATGTCTACAAATTTTCGACACATGTGTGTTATACTTGAACAAAAATATTTAGGAGGAGAACATGGACAACTCAGATAAAAGCCTACCGGTGATTACAATTGGTTTAAATCACGGTGGAAACTTCGAATATTCCATGACTGAACTGAGCAATTTAGTAGAAGCAAATAATATGAAGCCAGCTGAGCAATTGGTTCAAAAGCTGGACAAGCCAGATCCGGCTACTTATTTTGGAAAAGGAAAAATAGATGAGCTTTCTGAAATAGTTCAAGAAACCGGAATTAAGACAGTAGTTGCTAATGACGAATTATCGCCCAGCCAGATTAGAAATATTGAAAAACAAACCAGTGCAAAAATAATTGATCGTACTGGGCTTATCTTAGAGATATTTGCTAATCGGGCACAATCAAAGGAAGCAAATCTCCAAGTTGAACTGGCAAAGCTAAAGTATCAGCTTCCTAGGCTGCATACCAGTGCCAGCCAAAGGCTTGATCAACAAACCGGTACAAGCGCAGGCGGCGGGTTTACCAACCGTGGTGCCGGTGAATCACAATACGAATTAAATCGGCGAACTTTAGAAAAGCGAATCACCCACGTTAATCATGAGCTAAAAGAGGCATCCAAAGCCGACGAGACTAAAAGAAAGCTTCGCGATAAAAGCCAGATTCCTACGGTTGCTTTGGTTGGATATACTAATGCCGGTAAATCAACTGTTATGAACGGGTTAATAAAACTTTTTGGCGAAGATGAAGATAAACAGGTTTTGGTGAAGAACATGCTATTTGCAACTTTGGACACTTCAGTTCGAAAATTAACCTTACCTGATCAAAAGACATTTTTACTAAGCGATACTGTCGGTTTTGTCAGTCAACTGCCCCACCAACTGGTTCAAGCTTTTAAATCAACTCTTTCTGAAGCAGCCAATGCTGATTTATTAATCCAGGTTGTCGACTACTCAGATGAACACCGAGATTTAATGATGAAAACCACCGAAGAAACTTTGGACGAAATTGGGGTAACTGAGGTGCCAATGGTCACTGCATTAAATAAAGCCGATAAAATAGATATTTCCTTTCCTACAAGAGAAGGAGGTAATTTGATAATGTCTGCGATAGATAATCAATCTTTAGAAGAATTAGCAAAGATTATAAAAGAGAAGTTATTTAAAAATTATCAAGTAGTTTCACTTTTAATTCCATTTGATAAGGGTGAAATAGTTGCTTATCTTAACGAAAACAGCAATGTTTTAAAAACAGATTACCAAGCAAACGGAACATTAATTACCGCAGAACTGAATGAAACTGAACAAAAACGATTTGGGTCTTTCGTTCAACCTGATTAAATAATAAACAAACAACAATTACCTATGGGGGTTAACACATAATGAAAAACGAAAACAAGGTTCATTTGGATCGGGACCTCGGCCTTTGGTCTGCACTTTCTTTAGTTATCGGAACAATTATTGGTGCCGGTATTTTTGTTCGTCAAGCTGCAGTTTTAGACGATGCCGGTTCCACTACAATGGGGATTTTAGCCTGGATTGCCGGTGGTATTTTAACTTTGACGGCAGGACTTACAATCGCTGAAATTGCTTCACAAATCCCACAAACTGGTGGATTGTATGTATATATGGAAAAAATCTACGGTCAGATCTGGGGATTTCTTTCCGGATGGATGCAGATTATTATCTATGGCCCAGCAATGATTGCCTCTTTGGGAGCATATTTAGCTATTCTTCTTTCAGATTTCTTTCATTTTCCAACTTCTTGGAATGTGCCACTGGCAATCATCACCGTTGTCTTGGTCGGAATTTTAAATTTATTTTCCAACCGTTATGGCGCTACATTTGCTATTGTTACAACAATTTGTAAGTTAGTTCCAGTGCTTGCTTTGATCATTTTGGGCCTCTTTTTTGGCGATCAGAATGCCTTAGGCCAAAGCTTGGTTGATGTTCATCAAACTGCTGGCAACTTTGGGGTCGCTATTCTAGCTACTTTATTTGCTTTTGACGGTTGGATCTTAGTTGCAAACCTGGGTGGTGAAATCAGGAATCCTAGAAAATTGCTTCCACAAGCTATTACCTTAGGAATTTTAATGGTTATGGCAATTTATATCTTAGTTACAATTGGAGTTTATCGAGCAATTCCCGCTGAACAGATGCATCATCTTGGAACTTCAGCAATTCCTTTCATCGCAAATAAGTTCTTTGGCGACATCGGCGGTAAAATTCTGAGTATTGGAATTATCATTTCCATTGTCGGTTGTATGAACGGAAAGATCATGACTTTTCCACGGATTATGTATGCGATGGCGAAAAGAAAACAGTTGCCATTCAGTAATATCCTTTCATACTTACATCCAAAATCTCATACTCCGATCTTCTCAACAATGGTGGAATTACTAATTGTCGCAATCATGATTCTATTCTTTAATGCTGATCGCCTTTCAGAGCTTTGTATCTTCACTGTATATTGCTTCTATGTAATGGCCTTCGTTGGTGTATTCCTTCTTAGAAAGCGCAATAAGGATGTTAAACGTGAGTTTTCAACCCCACTTTATCCAATTACTCCAATCGTTGCGATATTTGGTTCATTGTTCGTAATAATTAGTGAAATTCAATCTGATTTAAGTGGTGTTTTATTATCATTCTTGTTTGTCCTGATTGGATTTCCAGTTTATTGGTTTGAAACCAAAAGACATGCCAATGAAAAAATCGACTACGACGAAGAGGACGACATTTAGATTTAAAAAGTTAATATTTAAAAGCCGTTACTTTCAACCAGTAACGGCTTTTTATTGCCCTAATTTAGGATCTTAAGTTATGAATAGCCAATCTTAATATAAAAACCTTTTGTGCACTCCTTGACATAAGTTTATCCGATAACTTTAAGGGCAAAAATTTCTCAATTATAAAAAGGCGGTCTTATGTAGGTTTGCTACATAAGACTGCCTTTTAAATGTGCTAATTATTAATTGCTCTCAGTGGTCTGGGCAACTTCCTCGGGCTTATCTTCCTTGGATGTCCCAAGTCGATGATCAAGGTACTGAGACAGTAGTGACAATGAATAACAAACAATAAAGTACATAACCGCCAGAGCAAGAAACATTGGAATTGTGTAATTAGTGTTTTGTCCGTAAATAATTTGGGCATGGTTCATCAGGTCTGGTAGGACAATAATTGTTGCCAATGAAGTATCCTTAACCAGTGAAATGAACTGACTAACAATTGCAGGAATCATATTCTTAATAGCTTGCGGTAAAATGATGTACCTTAATGCCTGCCAATATGAAAGGCCGTTAGCTCTGGCACCTTCCATTTGGCCAACCGGAATCGAATTAATTCCGGCACGAACAATTTCAGCAATCATCATCGATTCAAAGACTGTCATGGCAACAATTGTTGCCCACAAAGGTGTAGGTTTAAACCCTAGTCTTGGCAGTCCAAAATACGTGAAGAAGATAATCAAGATTAGTGGCAAGTTTCGAATAATATCGATCACAAAGCCAACTATCGCAGAAAGATATTTGATCTGGACATATCGGATAATTCCAAAGATAATCCCAAAAATATAACTCAAAATAATTGAAACAATTGAAACAAATACGGTAACAGCAGCTCCTGATAGGAGGAACTTAATGTTAACCCATGAATATGCACCTAAAACAGATAACATTTAAGATTCCCCCTTTCTAGGCTAATTTCTTTTCAAGATAACGCATGTAATAACTAAGCGGCAATGTGATTATCAAATAAAGAAGACCAACACATAAGTACGAACTCATACTCATCAATGAATCAGAAGCAATAACATTACCTTGATACATCAAATCAAAGCCGGCAACAAAGGCTAAAACGGATGAGTTCTTAACTAGGTTAATAAACTGGTTGCCCAAAGGTGGGATAACGTATCTAAAAGCCTGTGGTAAAACAATGTATCTCATCGCCTGCCAAAAAGAAAGGCCATTAGCTCTAGAGCCTTCCATTTGCCCAGGATCAACGGATTGAATCCCGGATCGAACGGTTTCAGCAATAAAAGCAGATGAGTAAAGAGTCAACCCAATTGTCCCAGCAGCAAAGCCGCTAATCTTAGCAATATACATAGGAATTACAACATAAAAGAACATTGTAATAACCAAAAGTGGAATATTACGAAACAGTTCAATATAAGCTTTGGCAATTACTCTCAAAAATTTGATTGGTGTAACTTCTAGGATTGCAAATCCTGATCCGATTATTAACGCAAAGAAAAGTGCGATGATACTGCACCACAAGGTTTGGATGAAACCGGTCAGAAGCAGATTCCCATAACTGTGAAAAATTTGGATCATTGACGGTACGCCCCCTTCAAATTAAATCCTTTAACGTTACCAAACCACTTGTAGATGAGCTTATTATATTGACCAGACTTTTCAACCTCAGTGAGTGCACTATTAATTGCATTTAAAAATGGTTTTTGTCCTTTATCAACCGCAATCCCATATGGTTCTTTGGTAAATGTCCCACCAACAACCGAGTAGTTAGGATTTTCAACAGACATCCCGTAAAGAATACCGTTATCAGTAGTCAACGCTTGACCCTGACCAGATCTCAAAGCTGTAAATGCTTGAGAATAATCAGTGAGTTGAAGAACTTTCGCTTTAGGAGCAAACTTCTTAATATTTTGAACTGAATTTGATCCAACAACACCAAGAACAACGGCACCACTATAATTTAAATCGTGAACATTTTTAATTTTGCTGCCATTCTTGACTAGAATAGCTTGGCCGGCATCGAAGTATGATCGACTAAAATCAACCTGCTCAGCTCTTTGTGGAGTAATAGTCATAGTTGCCATTATGGCATCAATATTGCCATTTCTCAGCAAAGGCATTCGCGTTTGACTAGTTACTTGAATGAACCTTGCTTTGCCTTTTGGACCAAGAATTTGCTTTGTCATTGCTTTAGCCAAATCTATTTCAAATCCTTGAATTCGATTAGTTTTAACATCCATCAAACCAAAGAGTTTGGTATCAGCTTTAACACCCCAAGTAATAGTTTCAGATTTCTTATCTTCCGCCAAAACGTCGGGTTTTGAACTGCCACTGCTACTTTTAGCACAGGCTGACAGCCCAACTACCATTAAAATGAGGGCAAATAAAATGCCTAATTTCGAAAGAAACTTTTTCATGGTAAATCCTCCCCAACAATAGTTTAGTGTGTGATAATTTTTCCAAGGAATTGACGAGCTCTTTCATTGGAAGGCTCCCCATCGAAGAATTTCTCACTGCTATCGTCCTCAAGAATTCTGCCATCATCCATAAAGATAACTCTGTTAGCAACTTCACGAGCAAATCCCATTTCATGAGTAACAACTAACATTGTCATACTGGAATCTTGAGCAATTTCCTTCATAACATTCAAAACATCATCAATCATTTCTGGATCCAATGCACTGGTGGGCTCATCAAACAACAAACACTTTGGTCTCATTGCTAGTGACCTGGCAATGGCAATCCGTTGCTGTTGACCACCAGAAAGCTCGGCAGGCAACTTGTTTGCCTGAGATCTTAGGCCAACTTGATCAAGAAGCTGATAGGCAATCTTTTTGTTTTCATCTTCTTTTCGATGAAGGACAATTCTAGGAGCCAGCATAATGTTTTCCAACACTGTTTTGTTCGCATAAAGATTAAAATGCTGGAATACCATCCCAACATTCTTGCGGATTCGGTTCATATCAGTATTCTTATTTGCCAGGTCCTGACCATTGACAATTAATTTACCTTTCTGAATTCTTTCCAGGCCGTTAACAGTTCTGATCAATGTTGATTTACCTGAACCAGAAGGCCCAATCAAAACAACGGTTTCACCTGCTTCAATGTCCAAATTGATATCCTTTAATGCATGAAAATCGCCATAATATTTTTGGACATCGTGAAATTCAATCATTGACATTGTAAATTCCCTCCAATTTCGTTCCCAATTTTTGTAGCAGAAAGATTTGCTATCTGAGCTCTAAATTTTTGAAAACATTATCATAAAAATGAAAGCAATTCTCATAAAATTTATAAGGCATCCTTCAAATAACTATAAGAAAGTTTCTGTTACCTCCTTGTAACAATCAATTATAATTCAGATTACTTGATAAAAAAAGGATTTAAATCATGATCAAAATATGATAAGAGACAAAAAAAGAGCCTGATTTTAAAATCAGGCTCTCATTCTTTTCTCATTATTAATCAATTCTGTTTCTTTTTATATGCAACTTGAGTGGTGATTGAATATGGATGGCTCTGTTCGATAACACCTGCTCTGCCATTAACTTTAAATGGACCACCAACTAACATGACAGAAGCCAAAAACAAATCAACGTCCAAGTTTGATGCACTGGCAATTGATTGTAGGCCTACTTGACGGATCACTCCGATTGGAAACACTTCTGCCTCATTTAATCCTCCATAAACCACGTAGCGGTCACCCTCCAATTTCATATCAAAGTAGGGTAAAACCACCCCGCGGCCAATTGCGTATATTGGCTTTCCAGCAGTTGCTTTAAGAAGCTCATAGATTTGTCGATCAAGCATACCATTATAATCCTCTTTGAAAATACCTTGATCCTTAAGTCTTAAGACAATCTGTTCAATATTTCGCTGTTGTTGCGGAGTAATTCGAACCTTTGCCGGTAACACGTGCTGTTGATCAAAGATTCCGTTTGCATTTTGCGTAGGTGTTACTACTTGATTGCCAAATCTAGAATTAGTCTCAACTTCCTGATGTTCCTTAATGTGAAGCCATTCGGCAAGTTTAGGTGAAATGTCAAACCGAGGCTGAACTTTCGTAAAGTAATAAAAAATATTACATATCAAAAAATAAAGCAAAATAAAGGCTACTAAAAGAATCAGTAAACCCTGCTTATAAAAATGATTCATAATAAACCGAATACTAATATAAAACAAGTATGCCGTTCCCAGCCCACCTAAGACAGAATACACCCTGCCCTTTAATCGATTATTGATATTAAAATAACCAAGATAATGGTTGATCATATCCAAGAAACTAAACATTACTTAGTGCCTCCTTGGTCTTCAACCACATTGGCAGTAGCATTCTTATTGGTTTGACCGTTATTTGTTGTTTGGTTGGTAGTATTAGTTTTGCCATTAGTCGTGTTGTCAGTACCATTTTCATTGGTAGTTGATTTATTAGTTTGAGTACCATTTGTAGTCGTCTTGGTTTGCTGATTTTGAGTAGGACTGGTCTGTGATTTTGTAGTGCCGGTAGAGCTTTTGATTTCATTGCCAGTAGTGGTATTGGTTTTATTCTCGTTTGCCGGCTTATTACTTGTACTGGTCTGATTTGTCTTATCAGAAGACGAATTTTTGCTTGAATCAGAAGAACTATCTTTCTTATTTGGTTTAGGCGATGGCTTGCCATAAATTGATTTAGTTAAATCCTTTTGCTTATTTGTCTGAGCAGTTGTCGGGGTTCCCTCAGTAGTCGAAGTAACTTTATTAACTACTAAGTTGGTTGCGCCCAATGCCAGAGAAATCGATAAAATTGCAAAAGGTGTTATTAACGGTGGAATTCGATTATCCATCAATATCCCTACTTTCGATTATTTTAGTAGCCACCATTATCGCATATTAGTTTCAATAATCTCTAAATTTTTTATTAATTATTGATTAAGTTGCTTTGCGCACTCTGGGCAAAGACCATAAATTTGAACCATGTGGCCGGTAACCATGCATCCTTTAAGCTGAGAAGTCACCTCTGGGCCAATCGGACAATCTTTTAGCTCAATGACCTTGCCACAATTATTGCAAATAAAATGATGATGATGTTCATGATTGAAATCACATTGAAACTTAACTGAGGCATGTTTGCCATTAACTTGGCGTTCAACAATTCCTAATTCAGCAAATTCCGAAATATTTCGATAAATCGTATTGTGACTCATTTTTGGAAAAGTCTCGCGCATAAAATTGTCGATGCTGGTAACGTCAACATATCGTTGAGTCCCAGTGGCGATCAAAAAATCCAGCATTGCTCTTCTTTGTTTGGTGATTTTAAAATTGTTATCTTTTAAAACCTTTGTTGCTTGACTAATTGTTGCAGCCATTTAAAATCAGCTCCCACTCTAAAAAGACGGCCTTAAAGTTCTTAAATCGTAATTACTACTTTTTAGAATAATAACATAAATTTAGCCCTAGAACAATCAATCGAATTAAACAAGGTTATTCATACTTGTTAATAATTGCTTCAATTTCTTCAATGGTTTTTCCCCATTGATCATTAATAACAACTTGAGCCTTACCCTGCAATCCTTTAGGAAGAGTTAAATCTCTTTGATATTCCTTGCTATGAATTCGCTGGGCGATAATTGATTCTTTATCTCCACGCTTTTCCATTCGGTTTAAGAGTTTGTGCTTGTCACCTACTTTGAGAAAGATAACTACTGCTTTGTCAGCCAATTTTTGCTTATAGGTAATTGCTCCAGCAGTGTCTAAAACAATCGTCGCAAATGGTGTTTTTTCCCAAGCCCGCTGAAGGCCTTCAAAAGAAGAACCGTAAAGATTGCCAGCATACTTCACAGTCTCTAAGTAATGATTTTGCAAAAAAGATTGCGGCGTTTCAAAGTAATAATCGATGCCGTCGACCTCATTATCCCTGGGTTTTCTGGTTGTGTGGGTGATAATCGTCGTCATATTAAAATTGTCATGTAAATAGTCTCTGACAGTTGTTTTGCCACTTCCGGCGGCTCCAGTAATTACAAACACCCGATTTTCTACCAATTTAATTACCCCTCAATATGCTCTTTTCCTCTGATATATTTGTCAGCATGATCAAGTAATTCACGCAGGTTGTCATAAGTTAACTCTTTTCTGGCTGCATTGTAGTCAAACCAGTCAAAGTCACTGATTTCTTCTACTTGCCGAGTAACTTTGACATCAGGGGCAACCTTGCTAACAAAAAATGTAATGTTCTTATGGTGACCATTTTTCATATCATATTCGACAACTTCTTTAAAACCAGTATCAATGGTGGCGTCTAGGCTTGTTTCCTCACGGATTTCTCTAACCGCCGTTTGGACAAGGTTTTCACCTTTTTCAACGTGGCCTTTTGGCAGCCCCCAAAAATCTGAAGTGGCACTTTTAAGCAACAAATATAAAATTTTACCATTCTTTACCTGGTAAACAGCGGCCCCACTAGCATATTCAGTTATCATTCTTAACTTCATCCTTCCCATCATCAATTCTTGCAATCGAAAATTTCAACATAAAAGGAGCAACGATAGTCGTTAAAACGATGACGACAATAATTTCCGAATAAACATTTTCAGCAATCAATTTCGCCGACAATCCCAATTGAGCAATTATCAACGCCATTTCTCCCCGAGAAACCATTCCTGAGCCGATCATAAGTGAACTAGAAAAATTCATACCGGAAAATTTTGCTCCCAGGCCACAGCCAATCAGCTTAGTTAAAATGGCCAACACAGTCATTATTATTATAAAACCGATATTATTTAGAAAACCATCAAATTTCATTTCCAAGCCGATTGAAATAAAAAAGATTGGAATGAAGAAAGTGTAACCAACAGAACTAATACTTGAGGCGACAGAATCTTTATATTTGGTTTGGGCAACCGCCACGCCAGCAAAAAAAGCCCCGACAACTGAACTTAGCCCAACAATATCGGCAAGAAAAGCCATAATCAAGCATAAAAACATTGATGAAATTGCCACTGAATGACTCACCGGCTGCCTTTGCGCTAGATCCATCAAAAATGGAATTATCCACTTAGTGAAGACATAGATGCCGACAAAAAACAAAACCTGTAGCAGTGTACTCAACCATAAAGGCAGCGGTTCTTCTTTAGAAACTCCAAAGGAACTAATAAAAATACTCAAAAGCAAAACGGCCATAATATCATCCGCCACGGCAGCTCCAAGGACAGTTGCCCCTTCTTTAGTGTTCAATTTTTTAAATTCGCGTAACACTTCAACACTAATTGATACCGATGTTGCAGAAAAAATAACTCCCCAAAAAATCGCCCGTTCAAATCCCTGGTTCATATATAATCCATATCCATAAAATGCAATCATGGGGAAAATCACCCCAATACTGGCAACTAAAAGCGAAGGTTTTATGTATTTCTTTAAAAGCGTCAAATCACTTTCAACCCCGGCGATAAACATCAATAAGATCACTCCCAGTTCTGATCCAGCTGAAAGCAACTGGCTGTTTGTCACTAAATTTAAGACACCCGGTCCAAGGATAACTCCTGCAAGTAGCTCGCCAATAACAGCAGGTAAGCCAATTCTCACGCTAATTGTTGCTGCTAACAAGGCTGAGATTAAAATCAGGGCAATTTCGCCAATAAATCCCATAGCTTATCACCTCCATTGATTTAAATTAATTACCTTATCTTAGCATAATAATGAGTGTGATTAAGGTTAGATAAGTATTGTATAATGCGTTTAAAACAAACCCAGGAGGCTTACGTTTTGAAAATAAATCAATTTGCTTATGTGCCCACCGATTTACCCCAAATAAAGAAGGAATTAGCGGATATCCGTTTTTTGGATCCGCGGTCAGAAAAAATTGCTGAACCGCTAACTTTATTTAAACAACTGCTTTTAAAATTTTTCCTGGAAAGCCAAAGTTTACAAGTCCGCGAGGAAAAGCTTGGAGACCTAATGGCTACAAAAAAGCTGCCTTTGCCTGACTATACTTCTAGTGCAAGTTCATTATCCAAAAATGCATTTTATAACGTTGCTTTGCAGCTCCTCCAATTTCAAGTCAGTTTGGACTTTGATCTGGACAAACCAGTTGAAACAATGGAAAAATTAGGATTACCAACCGCTGATATCGATAAACAGGATGTTACAAAAGATCAATTAATCCAAGCTTGGTATTTGCTATTAAATACCAGAACTAAAAATGGTCAGCTGCTAATTGATTATCTAGCTGGCCAAGGTTATTACCATCAATTTAAAAATATTCCAAAGCCACTTTTGTTCAATGGCAAATCCCAAGCAGTCTTTGATACAGATAAGTTAATTCGCGAGGTTGTTTACGTTGAATCTTCCGAAGACAGCGACCACGATGGCAAACTGGATTTAATCAAAGCCGAAGTTATCCGACCGAGCGAAACCAACTCAGGTCTAAAAGTTCCCGTGGTTTATACTGCCAGCCCTTATGATCAGGGAACTAACGACAAACTCGGCGAGCAGCTAACTCACGACGTAAATGAACCACTGGCTCATAAAAAGCCCAATAAGTTAAAATATAAAGATATTAGTGTGGAAGCTCCTGATGAAAAGCTACCCACAGACCGAAAGGTTAAGGGAACAACTGACGTAGCCGAAGAATCTTTCGCCAAGACTTGGACCTATGCTTTGAACGACTTTTTGTTAGCTCGTGGCTTTGCCGTTGTTTATTCCGCCGGGATCGGTACCAGTGGATCTGATGGTGTCCGAACCACTGGTGATTGGCACGAAACCAAAGCAGTCACTTCGGTCATTGAGTGGCTCCACGGCGATCGCACCGCTTTTACCAATCATACCGACAATATTGCAATAAAAGCTTGGTGGTCAAACAAAAATATCGGTATGACCGGCCGATCATATCTGGGCACTAACTCTACTGCTGCCGCAATGACCGGAGTTGCCGGATTAAAAACTGCTGTGGTTGAAGCTGGAATCTCAAACTGGTACGACTACTATCGAGAAAATGGCTTAACGATTGCCCCCGGAGGCTTTCAAGGGGAAGACACCGATGTTTTGGCTGCTCTTTGTTTTAGTAGAATGCAGCAAGCTGGAGATTTTCATAAAATTCAACCTGAATGGGATAAGGAACTTAAAAAGCTTACAAAAGCTCAGAACCGCAAGAGCGGCAGCTACGATCAGTTCTGGGACGCCAGAAATTTGATGAAACATGACAATACCAAAATCGACATGCTGTTGGTTCATGGATTAAATGACTGGAACGTTAAGTTAAGTAACGTGTTTAATCTACGTGAAGAACTCAAAAAACGCCCAATCACTCAAAAAATCATTTTGCATCAGGGTCAGCATGAATATCTCAACAATTTTAGATCAGTTGATTACTCTGACATTGTCAATCTTTGGTTAACCAATAAACTTCTTGGTTATGAAAATAATGCCAACGCTTTACTTCCAGAAGTAATCGTTCAGGACAATACCAAAGAAGATACTTGGACTCCGTACAAAGACTGGGGTGATGATGCCAAGATAAAAAAAGTCAGCCTTTCTGATAAATGGTTGAAAAACATTCAAGGAAACTCCAGTTTTAATGACAAGCTGCCCAAGAAGCTCTTTGATAAATACATTAAAAATACTAAAAGCTGGCGAAAACAGCTGTACAAATTTGACGGCAGCTCGACAAAACTCGATGAACGCTGCATTCGCCTTTTGAGCAAACCATTAAAAAAAGATATCGTGATTGACGGTCAAATCAGTTTCGACTTGAAACTTTCCAGCAGCCAAAACGTTGGGTTACTCAGTGCCGTTGTCGTGGACTACGGAAAAGCTAAAAGATTAACCGAAGTTCCAACTGTTCTTTCTCCTCAACAAATTATTACCGGCTACCATTGGCGAAAAGATGATCTCAAGGAATTCACTTTCCAAAAGAAAGCCACTCAGTACAAAAAAATCTCTGACGGCCACATTAATTTGCAGAATCGAGAAAATTCTTATCGATCAGACGAAATTAAACCAGGTAAGAAATACCAGGTTGAATTCAAATTACAGCCTGAATTCTTTAGGGTATTAAAAGGTCATCGAATTGGAATCTTGTTGTTTGCAACTGACATGGACTTCACCATTAGAGGAAATCAGGACATTACCTATTCACTCGATTTGGATAATTCATACGTCAGCCTACCGCTCTTAAATTCGTCACATAAATAAAAAGTGCTATGATATTTTTTAAAGATGTTGAAAGGATCGTGATCTAATGAAAACTGGAAAAAAAATAATCACTTTGGATAATGGCTACCACCTATGGACAAATACGCAAGGCGAAGGTGATATTCACCTACTGGCTTTACATGGTGGCCCCGGCGGTAACCACGAATACTGGGAAGATGCTGCCCAACAACTGAAAAAACAAGGTCTAAACGTTCAAGTTACAATGTATGATCAGTTAGGTTCTTGGTATTCAGATAGTCCAGATTTCTCTGATCCCAAAAACAAATACATTTTGTCATATAAGTACTTCCTGGACGAAATCGATGAAGTCCGTGACAAGCTTGGATTAGACAACTTTTACTTGATTGGCCAGTCCTGGGGTGGATTAATGGTCCAAGAATATGCCGTCAAATATGGTCAGCATTTAAAGGGTGCCATTATTTCTTCGATGGTTGACGATATTGATGACTATACTGACCACTTGAACCAAATCAGAGAAAAAGAATTCTCAGCCGATGAGTTAGCTTTCATGAAAGACTGTGAAGCTAAGAACGATTATGACAATGATCGTTATCAAAAGGATGTTGATAAGCTAAATAAAGGCTATATTGACCGCAGACAGCCTTCAAAGCTGGACCACTTAATCAGTACAACCAATACTGATATTTATAACGCCTTTCAAGGCGACAACGAATTTGTCATCACTGGCAAATTAGCTGATTGGCATTTTACAGATCAACTTAAGAACATTAAAGTGCCTACATTAGTAACCTTTGGTGAACACGAATCAATGCCAATTCCAACTGGTAAGCGCATGGCCGAAATGATTCCAAACGCCAAATTTGTTTCTACGCCAAATGCCGGTCATCATCACATGGTTGATAATCCAGATGTTTATTATGATCATCTGGCAACATTTATTCGTGAAGTCGAAAATGGGACATTTAATAAATAGGGTGAGGAAAAAGCGGGTTGCTCATTGAATTTAACACGTCAGTCTTTTGGGTTCAGCCTAGCATCGCACGCTTTTGCTATAAAACATATTTGGTATAAAAAATGGCGAGACAAAGTAATTTGTCTCGCCATTTTATTCACATAAAACTCATGATTTTGTATACACCACCAACATTTAGTTGGTAACAGATACAAAATTATCAATCAAAATTCAGCTGAAATTGTTCTTCGCCTTCCGTTGAAGGAACAGTCACGACATCGCCATTTCTGAGCCGATTGGAACAGTGAAAAGCTGGGTGCAGATCATTTTCAAACTCAAAAAGTAAAGTATGCTTCTCGATTCTTTTGGCAATTCCCTCAGTGCCATCTTCTAACCTGATTCTCTGATGCTTTTTCTTTCTATCAACTGTAATTATGGTCATTTATTTCACCTCATTAATTCTTAACTTGGTCAATAACCTACGATGCACTTCTAGTATACAAAAATTTAGTAAAAGGTTAAAGTTACTTTTTAGGTATAGTTAACAAAAAAGTTGTCTAACCATAACAGCTTAGGCAACTCTCATTTATTTAAAAAATTTTGTGGCAAGGCTTTCATAAACATTAACAATATTTGTAAAGCTTTTAATCGTCGTATATTCGTCAATTTGGTGAGCCTTATCCCAGGCATCTGCACCAAGAATAATGATTGGCATCTTAGCGTTTCCTTTAACAAAGACACTGGCATCGGTGGCTCCGTTAATTGTAACTAACTGAATCTGACGATCACTAAATTCAGCATCGGCGATACTTTTCGCCATTTGCACAAATTTATTTTTTGGATCAGTTTCAACTGGTCTAAAGTTATGAATTAAAGAAAAATCGAGATGAAATTCAGTATCTTTATTAATTTTTTCGACTTCTGTTTGAATAGTTTCAATCACTTTGTCATTGTTAAATGCCATTGTTGGTCTAATATTTCCGAGTAACTCGGCGTGTTCTGGAATAATGTTAACCTGATCGCCACCCTTAATAACGGTGACACTGTGTTTAACTTCTCCCAAATATGGATCTTTTGGCAAATCACCAAAAATCCTTGGTTCATCGTTAATATATTGAACCAAACCGGTAATCGCATTTATGCCTTTTTCAGGAGCTGAACTGTGAAACGCCCTACCGCTACTCTTAATTTGGTAATTCATACTGCCTGAGTGAGCGTAAACAATATTGCCGCTGGTTGGTTCGCCGACAACCATCGCCGAAATATCCTTAGCAATACCTTGATCATTCAAACGATTTGCTCCAGGAGTTCCATATTCTTCACCAGCAGTGGCGATAAACCGAATTTTACCAGGAATCTCGGTTTTATTTTCAGTCAGCTCAATTAAGGTAATGATTTGAGCAGCCAGCCCAATTTTCATATCTGCCGAACCACGACCATAAATTTTATCACCATCAATATCACCAGAAAACGGATCATGAGTCCATTCACTTTGATCGCCGATTGCAACAGTATCTTGATGGCCGGTAAATGCCAGAACCTGGTCAGTTTTTCCTTGACCAATTTCTGCAACCAGGTTAGCCCGCTTATCCCCAAATTCATCAATTTTGTATTTGATGCCATATTTATCAAAAAGTTTGCCAATATACTTCGAAACTTCCACTTCATTTCCATTTACCGAATGAATGTGAATCAAATCCTGTAAAATCTTAATTTTATTTTGTTTATCCATAAATCAAATCACCTACCCAAAATAAAAAGCAATGCTGACACATTGCCTTAATTATAACCACTTATTTTGCTCGGCCAAGTTAATGGCCTGTTACCTTTCCTTGTTTTTTAACTTAATTCTTAGTTGATACCGTTTAATTTTGCCACTTGCATTTACTGGTAATTCTTTTACTCTATAAAAGGCTTTCGGTACTTCATAGTGAGCCAATTTTTGCCTGCCAAAACTAATCAATTCAGATTCAGACAAAGGTTGCTCACTTACAACAAATGCAACTGGAGTTTGTCCCCAATCAGAATCATCTTCGCCAACAACGGCAATTTTTGAAAGGCCGGGAAAGTTTGCATAAACCGATTCAACTTCACTGGGAAAGATGTTTTCGCCACCTGAAATAATCATGTCATCAATTCGGCCATCGATAAACAAAAACCATCTTTGTCAAAGTGACCAATATCACCGGTATGGTACCAACCATCAGCATCTTTCTTCTTTTGCAGGGCTTGGGGTCGATTTAAATAACCTGGAGTTAATGCTGGAGTCTTAATTAAAATTTCATTACTAACTTTTGATAATTTAAGTTGAGTTAAAAACAGCGGTTTCCCCACGGATCCGATTCTTTGACCAGCATCACTATAATTTAAAGCAATAATTTGTGAACAGGTTTCGGTCATCCCATAGGATTGGACAACCGGCATATTGAATTTTTGGCACCTAATCAAGGTTTGTTTATCAATTGCCCCGCCGCCCAAAAGCAAACAACGAAATTTAGAATTATAACCTTGCGAATCCTTATCCCTTAAATCAAGAAGCTTTTTTAGCATATAAGGAACTACAGAAATCGTGGTAACCGGTTCATATTTTAAAATTTGATCAATTTCTATTGGGTAAAATTTAGGGACTAATCGCACGCACATCCCATAAATTAATCCGCGTAACATTATTGAAAACCCACTGATATGAAATATTGGGACGGCACAAACCCATTCATCATGCGAACTTATTCCTAAATTCAAAGCAGAAGAAATGGCTGAAGCAAAATGATTATGAAATGTCTGCAAAACCCCTTTTGGATTTCCAGTGGTCCCAGAAGTATACATAATGCTGGCAGTATCATCAAAATCAAATTCATTTGTTAACTCAATGGGTTTAGCAGCAGTTTTTATAACATCACTGAATTTCAAAAATTGTGAATGATTTTCAAAACTTTTTCGCCAAAGAACATCGTCAACTAAACAAATACTAGGATTACTATCCGCTAACTGACGCTTTATTTCATCATCGGCTAAACGCCAATTTATCCAAACTATAGTCTGATTGCTGCCCAGACTGGCTAAAGCCATTTGATAACCGTAAATGCAGTTGGTAGTCATAATCGCAATTCTCTGCCCCTTGAAAGCTCCAATTGCCGCTAATTGACCAGAAATTTGTTCAACTGAAGCTAACAGTTCTGCAAAGGTTAATTTTTTATTACCATCCTCGACCGCGATCCGGTTGGGAATTATCTGGGCCTGTTTTAAAATCCAATTATCCAATTTTTAACCTTCTGTCATTTTTATGGAAACTTAGGGAACTTGTCAAAGTTAGGCTTACGTTTTTCATTAAACGCGTCTCGGCCTTCCTTACCCTCATCGGTAGTGTAAAACAGCATTGTTGCATCGCCACCAAGCTGTTGCAAGCCGGCAAGACCATCTGTATCGGCGTTCATTGCTGCCTTAATAAATCGCAGAGCTGTTGGGGATTTTGTCAAAATTTCATTGCACCAATCCAAAGTAACTGACTCAACATCAGCTAAAGGAACAACCTTATTTATCCAGTTCATTTCGTAAGCTTCTTTTGCAGTATAAAAATGATTCAAAAACCATACTTCTTTGGCCCGTTTGTGGCCAATCACTCTTGCCAAATAACCAGAACCATAGCCAGCATCAAAACTGCCAACTTTTGGCCCAGTTTGGCCGAACATTGCATTATCTGCAGCAATTGTTAGATCACACACCAACTGTAAGATATTACCACCACCAACCGACCATCCCTTAACCATAGCAATAACTGGTTTAGGAATAATCCTGATTAAATGCTGTAAATCTAAAACATTCAGTCGGGCAATATGATCGGGACCAACGTAGCCGCCGTTTCCTCTAACTACTTGGTCACCACCGGAAGAAAATGCTTTGTCACCAGCACCAGTTATAATAATTACCCCAATGGTGCTATCATCGCGACAGATGTTAAACGCATCAATCATTTCCTGAATAGTAACTGGTGTAAAAGCATTTCTTTTCTCTGGTCGATTCATCGTAATTTTTGCAATTTTATCTGCTCGTTCAAAAATAATTTCTTTATATTGCTTGACTGGCTGCCAATTTACTGATGTCATTATAGTTATATCCTTTCAAATGGAGTGAAATTCATGAAAAATTTAATGGAGACCCTTAATATTAAAACAATCTCTGTGGCCAAAACTAAGGTCATTATATCACTCGAAGTTTCTGATGCTGTCCGGCAACCATATGGTATTTTGCATGGCGGCATAAACTCGGTAATGGCGGAAACGGCTGCATCCATCGGTGCAAATGAGAATTTAGTTGATGAAAAACATGCCGTTGGGATCAATATTTCAACCCAACACCTTTTGCCCGTTGCTGACGGCACAATTATTGCCACTGCTTCACCAATTCATATCGGCCAAACTCTCCAGACCTGGAATGTTGAAATCACCAACAAACAAAAGATTACTAGTACAAGCGTAGTAACTTTGTTAAACAAGTAAAACAACACTCTTATCTTTCAGTATCAAAAAAGGGATGCTAATAAAATAATTAGCATCCCTTTTTTGAACTTTTACAGTTCATTATCCTGAGCCTGCTCTTTCAAGCTCAATTTCTCAACATTTAATATCTTATCAACTAAATTATCATAGAAACTATTTTCATGAGAAACAATAATGACATTGCCTTCAAAACGGTCAATTGCCCGCTTCAAGGCTTCCTTGGTTTCTTCGTCCAAATGATTGGTTGGCTCATCCATAATCAGAAAGTTGCTAGGGACAAATTCCATCATTGCAAGCTTTACCTTGGTCTGTTCACCACCGGATAACTCATGAATTGGTTTAGTAGCATTTTGAGCATCCAAGCCACATTTAGCCAGTTTGGTTCGAATCGTCCGCTGAGTCAGTTTAGGATATTTATCAGAAATAACTTGCATTGGCGTCATTCTTGGATTATCCCAATCCAATTCCTGACTAAAGTAATTGACGATAGCGGATGGTGAAAACTTGGCTTCACCGCCCTTTGCTGGAATTAAATGCAGAATTGTTTTGATCAGAGTTGATTTACCAACCCCATTAAATCCTGCAAAGCCAACTTTTTCGCCCATGGAAATAGTAAAGGTAACTGGTTTAAGCAAAGGTTTGTTGTATCCTACAGAAAGTTGATCCACCGCTAATGCTTCATGAGATCCAGTATCTTCATATGGAAAGTTAAAACTAGCCTGGGTATTTGTCGAAGGCGGATCAACCTTAGTCATATGAGCCAGCTTTTTCTCACGTGATTTTGCCATTGTGGCTTTGGAGCCGGCCTTGTTCTTTCTGATAAATCGTTCGGCTTTATCAATTTCAACCTGTTGCTTATCATATTGGCGCTGTTGGAAGTCTTCTCGTTCAGCCCGTTGCTTCATAGCGGCTTTAAAACTGCCTCGGTACTTGGTGATCTTGCCGAAAGCAACATTAATAATACAGTTGGTAAATTGTTCCAAAAAGTCATAGTCATGAGAAACAACCAACTCTGCACCCTGGAAATCATTCAAATAATTGATCAACCAATCAATCTGATTGACGTCCAGGTAGTTGGTTGGTTCATCGAGTAAAATGACATCGGGATCGGCCAACAGCATTTTTGCTAAAATAACTTTGGAACGTTGACCACCTGACATTTGGCTGACTTTGTGATCACGACCGATACTATCCAATCCTAGGCCAGTAATTGTCTGCTCAACTCTAGTATCAATATCATAAAAATTGCCGGAATCAAGCTCATCTTGAAGTTTGCCGGCCCGCTCCAATAACTTGTCATCGGCATTTTCAGCATACTTGGTGTACAGTTTAGTCATTTCGTCATTTTTGGCATATAAATCAGCAAAAGCTGTCCGCAAGAACTGAACCAACGTCAAGTCGCCTTCAACGTCAGCATACTGGTCCAAGTAACCAATTTTAATGTTCTTTTGCCATTTAATATCGCCAGAAAGTGGTAACTGACTGCCAGTAATGATCTTGATAAGAGTAGATTTACCAACCCCATTTTGACCAACAACACCCATATGCTCGCCTTTATTTAATTGAAATTCGGCGTCCTTATATAAATCTTTTTCAGCAAAACTCATCGAAAGATTTGATACTTCTAGTAAAGGCACGAAATTCCCTCCTTACTCTCCAATCGTTGTAATCATACAAAGTATTACGCTACTCCCATTTCATTTACCCGTCAACTAATGTTTTCTTATTGAGATGGTATATAATGAAAATACTTTCAATTAAAGGGTGAAAATAAATGAACGTACGAGAACTAGATTTTATTACAATTCCGGTTTCAGATTTGGAAACTAGCCGCAGATTTTATCATGAAGTCCTTGATTTGCCAATGACCGATTTACCAGATGGTCGCGACGTCGCAAAACTTCAAAAGGAATATTTAATTTTAGATTCAAATGAGAAGGTTGAACAGCCCATTAGTTTTGGGGTTATCGCCAACGATTCAGTAGTTGACGTCAATTCTCATTTAATAAATTACGACGTTGAAGTCATCTCCGGGCCCAAAGAAGAAAACCTCTTTGGCCACAAGGTAACTTCCTTTGTGGTCCTTGATCCTGACAAAAACAAAGTCACAATCAGTATTATGGAGAAATAATGACGACCTTTAAACAACTTTTTAACGTTCCACTCAAGATTTTAAAGTGGTTCGGATTTTTACTAGTGTATTTGATTCCATCTAGTTTTTTTACAATTGCTAGTGAATATAGCAAAAATGTCAATTTAGCAGAAATCCTGTTGGGACTTGGCTTGATTCTTTCTGCGGCAGCTTTAATTTTTGTGGCCTGGAGATATTCCGCTCAGTTATCTCAAAACAACCCAAGAAATTTTGGCAGAAAAAAAATCAACCGCAAAAAGATTATTACCTTTATTCTGGTTTTTCTGGCAATGATCGCGGTGCAAATCTTTTGGTCATGGTTAATAACCAAACACTTTATTAAAATGCCGTCAAACCAAAATGCAGTTAACGAACAAACTGCTCAACTTCCACTTTGGAATGACATATTCACCGTAATAATTGCGCCGATCTTCGAAGAATTAATTTTTCGCGGCATTTTAATGAATTATTTCTTTAACAAAGATAATCGCTTGTATAACACAATATCCGTTATTTTTAGCGGCATCGTCTTTGGGTTTGCCCATGAACTATCACTTGATCTAAACTGGATAATGTATTCATTACTTGGCATGGCCCTGGCATTTGCCTACATGTGGACCCGCGATATTCGTTATAATATTGGGCTTCACATGTTGAACAATTTGCTTACGACAATTTAAAAAGCTTGTTCCATTATTAAAAATCTGGAACAAGCTTTTTGTTTGCTTTAAATTATTTTTTAGGGCTCATCTTTTCCAGATAAGCTTGTAAATTTGGGTCATGGGCATGAAGATACATCCCTTTAATTCCTCGTCTTAAAAGAACATTCAGGGAATTTCTTAAAAGCGTAACTTTACTTTCTTCGTATTCTTTATTAGAGAGATCACCACGATGTTTGAAAATTTCCACATCAGTGACTTTACTAGGGTCCACTCCAAGTCGATGATCTTTGGTTAAATAAAATGGTGGGCCAATGATTATGCCAATGTAATTTAAATCAAAACCCTGAACAGTATAAATACTGCCAACTTCTTTAATCGTCTGAGCCTGCTCCGCCCAAGGAGTGGCCGTAAAGTTGTATTGGTCCCAAGGAAGGTGAAAATCTCCTTCGTTAACTAAATGCTTGCCTCCATCAAGAGTCGAGGGATACCCACTTGTAGAAGTCATTCGTGATAAGCCATACTGATTGTTTCGTTGAATGACTGTTTGATACATTTTTTCAGGATCATGAAAAATTCGAAAATCATAATCACCTACATCGTTTGGAATTGATGGAATCACATTACCATCCACAAAATCGTCCAACCAGTCCATTAGTTTTGGCCCAGCTTGCATTCGAAACTGCTCCTTTAAGTGAACGACTTCATGGGGCTGAGAGGAGATCAGCTTAATCAGACGATCTTTTGTCCAGTAACTCTTCGTCCGTAAAACTTGATGCGGATCAAACACCACGACCGTGACATTGCTCAGATTTATAATGTCTTGAAGTTGATTATTGCCATAATAATTATTGTAATGATCAGGTTTGCTCAGCAAAAGGTGAGCCTCATCGATTACAGTTAAATTTACTTTTTTATCCTGCTTGTGCATTTTGTTGATAAACGAAGTCGGTCGTTGATAAAACTTTTTTAGCATCTTTGGTGTCATCCCAGCAAGTTGCCGATAAACTTTCAAAAGTTCCGGATGATTAACTAAAAAGTAACTTTCTTTAATCTTCCCAGAAAGTTGGGTAAACATTTGGTTTAATATCAAGCTTTTACCAGTCCCAGCGTCGCCAATCAACACAAAAACTGCGTGATCTTTTTTTTGAACATGTTCCAGCACAAAAGCTTTAATTTGCTTTAAAACTGCATTTTGATGAGGAGTTAACTTTATATTTTGGGAAAAAGCATTTAACGTGTGTGAATCCAAAAGATTACCTCCTGGTTATTAGAGTTGTTGCTAGTCAATTATTTTAACATTAAAATGTAGTCAAAAATATCAATTCTAAAAGAAACGGGTGAAGTATATGAAGTCCTTTAAAAACGGTAAGATTTTTGTCGGTTCAGACACGAAAACCTTTGTCTCCGCAATGAAAATCAGCCACGGAAAAGTAGTTTGGATTGGTCAAGATGCTGATTTAAATGACCCAAATGCCATTGATTTAAATGGCCAAACTGTCTTGCCCGGTTTAATTGATGCCCACACTCATCCTAAATACATTGCCGATGCGCTTCACGGAGTGGCCTGCACTCCCCCAAAAATAAACAGTATTAAAGATATGCAAGCCGCTTTGCGTAATTCTCCCGAGTTTGGAAAAAGCAGCTCAGTGTGGATTGAGGGCTGGGGCTTTGATGAAACGAAGTTGGCTGAACACCGCAGTCCAAATATCGATGACCTTGATGCTGTAACTACAAAACAGCCAATTTTTATTTACCGTTCAGACTGCCATTCATCTGTAGGAAACTCACTGGCGTTAAAATTAGCTGGAATTGATTCCAATACTCCTAATCCAGAAGGTGGATTTATCGGCCATTTCCCCGACGGTCGAACTAATGGCTATATGAAAGAAGTTGCTGCAACGCAGTTACTCATTCAGGCAAAGTCCGCGCAAAACTTTGATAATGATGTTCAAAATATGGTAAATAGCTCAAATCATTATCTTCAAAATGGATTGGTCGCAATCGGAGAATTAATGGGTCGGCTTCACCCATATGATTCGCTTGAGTTATACAAAAAGTCAATTTCAGAGGGTTTTAAACCAAAAGTATCGATTTATTATGTTTTCGACGAACTAAATCAAAACCAGAAATTAGCGCCTACTTTTGATTCACCATTAAGAATTGCCGGGCTAAAAATATTTATGGATGGCAGCATTTCGGGTCAAACTGCCTTTAACAAAGTTGCTTATGAAAATGGCAGCCATGGGGTAAGTTTAACCAGTGCTGAAAAGTTCCTCCAAGTAGTTCACTTTGCCAAAAAGAATCATTTACAAGTAGCCGCTCATGCCATGGGTGATGCTGCAATTCAGATTATTTTGGATACCACCCGAAATATGCAGCCATGGCTTTTGGATCGACCATCCATTCGAATCGAACATGCTTCTATTTTGAGCGATGAAATGTTGACGCAGATTAATAATGCAAACATGAATTATGCTTTAGTGACCCAACCAATATTCTTTTTTGCTGAGGATGAATCCTATCGTGGCTTTCTTAACTCTGAGCAATTCAAAGAGATTTATCGAATCAAATCCATGCTTAGCAGCGAAGCGCCAATGGTTCTAAGTTCAGACGCACCTTGTACGCCTTGGGAGGAACCCGACAGCCCATTTGTTGCAATTTATGCAGCTGTATCTCGAAAAGCATCAAATGGTGATAAAGTAAATTTGAATGAGGCAATTTCCGTTCCTGAAGCAATTTTGGCATATACAAGGGACGCTGCAAAAGTTGGTGGGTTTGAACAAAATGGCCAATTGCTTCCTGGAAAAGGTGCTGATTTTGTAATTTTAAACCAGGATATTTTTACAGTACCGGTTAATAAGATCAAAGATATTAAAGTAGACCAAACATGGATCGATGCAAAGAAAGTCTATCAAAGATAATCATTTTACAGACTAAAAAGGGAATCGAAACATTAATTGTTGTTTCGATTCCTTTTTATATTTTTTACTTAGTCAAAAGACCTTCAGCATCCAACCAGTCCAAAGCCAACGGGAACCATTTTGCAAAATACTTATCTGCTCTATCTTTATTAACAATTCTGGTATAGGTATTTGCCAAACTAATTCCATGATTGCCAGTGGAAAACTCGTGGAGTTCAAACTTAACATTATTTTTTGCCAAGGCCTGCACATATGGCAAGATATTTTCGGCAAATGGCGTCATTTGATCATTGATTGAGCCAAAGATAAATGTCTTAGGGGTCTTGGAGGTTACCAATTTAGTAACATCTTCAGTAACGACACCCATTTGTTTATCCAAAGATTGTGTGGTGACAGGATATCCTAAAATAGCGAATTTTGCTTTAGTATCATTCTTATCAGCATATGCTGCAGCCAGTTGACCACCTGCCGAAAAACCGATTATTCCTAATTTTTCAGTGTCAACGCCAAGGTCTTTGGCATGGGAGACAATGTAATCAAATGATTGTTCAATGGAAACTTTAGCATCCTGATAATTCTTAAGTTCCTCAACTGGGTAACGAACAACGAAACTTTGAAATGCATGAGTAGCAAAGGTCAAAGCCACCCGCTCAGAGTCTCTTTCAGCAAACTTCTTATAACTGCCCCCAGCAATAATCACAATTCCGGGAAGCAGTCGATCAGTATTGCTTTGATAAATATCAAGCGAAGTCTTCTTTTGTTTATCCAAATCTACATTCTGAAAATTCATTAGATCACCTCAACCCAATTCTAATATGGATTAATACCCGCTTTCAAGGTTAACTTGATTAATTTCAACGTGACCGTCTTTGCTAAAGGAAGCCAGATTCTTATAAAAGATCTTCATGACATCTCGTAGATAATAACCGTAAAAGCCGGAAATATGTGGAGTGATCACAACGTTATCCATTTTCCATAATGGGCTATCACTTGGTAAAGGTTCTGGATCTGTAACATCAATTCCAGCCGCAGATAATGTTTTATCCTGCAAAGCTGAAATCAAATCTAAGGTTACCGTGCTTGGTCCCCGACCAATCGTCATAAAGATTGGGTGATTAGTGAATTTATGGAAGAAATATTTATCAAAGATTCCTTTGGTCTTTGGTGTTAAGGGTAAGGCATTAACAATAACGTCAGCATCCTTGTCTGAACCAATATTGCCCATAGCAATTGTTTTATTAAATCCTGAAACCGGGTGGCCGTTATGGTTTACACCGACAACATCCATTTTAAAAGCAGAGGCAATTTCAGCAATTCGTTGGCCAATGTGGCCAGTTCCATAAATCAGAATTTTATGGCCCACCAAAGTCATCAATGTCATCGGCGGCTGATTCCACTCGGCCTTCAACTGATTTTTAATTGCTGGTTGAATCCAACGAACAATTGAAAGCAAAACGCCAAAAACCGTTTCCGTAATTGGTTCAGCATGAATCCCACTAGCGGTGGCCAGTTTGATATGCTTTTTGGCCATATCAGCCATTGGATAGTAGTCAACGCCTGCAGAAAGAGATTGAACAAACTTCAATTTTGAATTTGGTTGTTGAAGTATTCGTTCGAAAACTCCTCTTTGATAGCCAACCACAATATCAAACTTGGCTAAATCTTGATTGGAAAGGCCATCACCGCCAAAAGTTGCCGAAACATCATTAGGTAAAGCTTTTTCGATATCTTCTTGGGTAGTATTGTTATTAATATTTTTACTAACAAATATTGCTGGGTCAATCAAAAATAAAATATTCATGGCAAAACCTCACAATTCTTGTATTTTAAGTTAGAACTACTTTGATATAGTATATAACTTCCTTAAAAAAATTGCGTAAATTAAAGGCCGCCCACCATACAAAAGGTAGACGGACCCTGTGAAAATTCAATTAGTCATCGGCAACGTGTAAAACACAAGCACCTTCAATGTCGCCGGCAGCAACGTATTTCAGTGCATCCAAAGCATCTGCTAATTCATATCTATGAATTTCTGGATGAATATCCAATCGATCAGCTAAATTCAAAAATTCTTCCCCATCTCGGCGGGTATTACTTTCTACACTAGTTAAATTCTTTTCATGAAAGACATCATCTTGATAATTCATTTTCGGAATATCAGTCATATGAATTCCCGCACAAGCTAAAGTACCACCTTTGTCCAAACCTTCCAAAGCTTTAGGGACGATATCGCCAACTGGCGCGAAAATGATGGATGAGTCCAGTTTGACTGGAGGCAGATCATAAGCCCCACCTGCAGACTTAGCACCCAACTTTAGAGCAAACTTTTGAGCATCTTTGCCCCGAGTCATAACGTGAACTTCAACCCCTTGATCAATGGCAAGTTGAGCAACCAAATGGGCTGAACCGCCAAAGCCATAAAGGCCAAGTCGACCACCTTGAGGAACATTTGCCCGTTCATATGAACGATAACCAATAATTCCAGCACAGAGCAAAGGAGCGGCTGTCATATTATCAAATCGCTTGGGAATCCGGTAGGCAAATCCCTCAGGTACGGTAGCATATTCGGCATAACCACCATCGTGATCCCAGCCGGTATATTTAGAATATGGGCAAAGATTTTCTCTGCCAGAACGACAGTATTTGCAAACGCCACAAGTCCATCTGAGCCAAGGGATCCCAATACGATCCCCTAATTTAAATCGATTAGCATCTTCGCCTAATTTAACCACTTTTCCAACAATTTCATGACCTGGCGTCAAATTTTCTTTATGAACTGGAAGATCGCCTTCTGCAACATGCAAGTCAGTGTGACAAACCCCACAGGCCAGCACTTTAACCATTACTTCTCCTTTTTCTACTTGGGGAACTGGTTTAGTAACATATTTTATTGGCGGTACATCACCGTTAACTGGCCCTGGTTTAACGACTTCCCAGGCTTTCATTTCTTTTGGAATATTTTCAATTTCTCTGCTTGACATAAGATTACTCCTCTCTAAATTTCCGTTGAGATACAGTCAAGTTATTATTTTCACAACTCTATTTTAGTTCATTAAGTTAATTTTTGGCATTAAAAACGCTGCTTTACCAATTTAGGCCCATTGGAATAAAATACAACATAAGAAGTTCTTTCAAGAAAGGAAGAATAATTTAATGGATAAAGTTATTTTTCATATTGATGAAAATTCAAAATGGCCAACTGTCATGAGTAATCTGGCAAACTATTTAGAAGAACGATCAGATTCAGATATTAAGGTGGTCGCAAACGGCGACGCGGTGATTGGATATCGCGACAACAAAGAAGTCAGAAACTTCATAAAAAATCATCCCCAAATAACTTTTGATTCTTGTCATAATGCGATGCAATCCCATGATGTTAGTGAAGAAGAACTCCCAGAAGATGTTATTCAAGTACCAGCAGGGATTCCCGCAATTGTTGGTTATCAAAATGAAGATTATCGCTACATTAAGCCTTAATGCAAGGCATTTTACCTTGACACCATATGTGGCAAAAAGTTATTATTGACCTATTCTATTAGGAAAGGAAAGATTGTAATGACTGCAAACGTATTACGTTCATGGCAAAGCCAGTAAGTAAGTCACATCGGTTCAGATGCGACTTGGTTTGTGTGTTTAAATTCACGATTAAGAACGCATCTGTGCTGGCAATCTTTTTAAAGAAACAGTCTGCACAGAATCTGGCAGGCCGACAAGAAGAGCAGTTTGGCTTGGCCGGACTGCTCTTTTTTATTGTTCTTAACCGGTTCAAGAAATTACTACATAACTATTTAGGGGGTATTTATCATGAAAAAAAGTTACGCCATTTCTGGCGTTATCGTTGTCTTATTAGTAGTTTTAGGATTTGCATTCTTTGCCCAAAACAAGCCACAAAAGCAGTCCAAACCCACGATTGGAATTCTTCAGTTAATGTCTCATCCGGCCTTGGATGCCATTCATCAAGGAATTATCAAAGGCTTGGAAGACGAAGGCTACCAACCTGGTAAAAATATCAAGATTGATTTTCAAAATGCCCAAAACGATCAAAGCAATTTGAAGACCATGAGTGCAAAATTCAAAAACGAAAATGCTGATTTAACAATCGGGATTGCTACACCATCTGCTCAAGCATTGGCAAACGCAATTACCAACAAGCCAGTAATTTTGGGTGCCATTACCGATCCAAAAGGTGCTGGATTAGTTAAAAATAATGAAAAACCAGGTGGAAATATTACTGGTGTTTCTGATCAGGCACCATTAAACGAACAGCTGCAATTAATTAAGAAATTCATGCCTCACATGAAGACTTTGGGAATTATTTACACTTCAAGTGACGATTCAGCGGTCGCTCAATATAAGATGTTCACTAAACTTTGCAAGCAACAAAAAATCAATTTAAAGGCATATTCAATTGCCAATACTAACGATTTGACCCAGGTTGCTGCCCAAGCTGCCTCAAAAGTTGACGCAATTTATGTTCCCACTGATAACACTATTGCCGGGGCAATGCAGACGCTGGTTGGTGCCGCAAATAAAGCTAAGATTCCTGTATTTCCATCTGTTGATACGATGGTTAAAGATGGTGGCGTTGCCACTTATAGTATTGACCAATATCAATTAGGTGTTGCCACAGGAAAAATGACTGCTGACATTTTGAAGGGTAAGGCAAAACCATCAACCACGCCTATCAAATTCTTCCGTCATGGAAAATTAATTGTTAATGAAAAACAAGCTAAGATGTTGGGGCTTAAGATTCCCGCCAGCATTTTGAAAGAAGCTCAGCAAAAAGGAGAAATCGTTAAATGAGTATCATTGTTTCAGCGATCGGCCAGGGATTAACCTGGGGCGTCGTAGGTATCGGCTTATTTCTTACGTTTAGAATTTTGGATTTTCCGGACATGACCGTTGAAGGAACATTTCCAATGGGTGCTGCCACCTGCGTTGCCATGATTTATCGCGGCTTTTCACCATTAGTGGCAACTATTATCGCCATGTTAGTTGGAATGATTGCCGGTTTAGTCACTGGGGTACTTTATACAAAAGGTAAAATACCAGTCTTATTAGCTGGAATCTTGGTAATGACCGCGGCTTATTCGGTTAATTTTCGAATTATGAATCGCGCCAATTTAACTCTGTTTAACATGCCAACGCTTTTGAAAAACCATTTTCTTGAATCACTACCACCCTATTTTGACAGTGTGGTTCTTGGCTTAGTTGTCGTCACAATTGTGACTTTGCTACTTATATATTTCTTACAAACTCATCTGGGCCAGGCATTTATCGCTACTGGTGATAATCCAACGATGGCGCGATCATTAGGCATTAGCACCGACACCATGCAGATTATGGGACTATCAGTTTCAAATGGATTAATTGCGTTAGGTGGCGGGTTGGTTGCTCAGGAAAACGGTTTTGCTGACGTTAACATGGGCATTGGTGTCATCGTTGTTGCTTTAGCATCAATTATTATTGGCGAGGTTGTTTTTGGTGATTTAACAATGAATGAGCGATTAGTTGCTGTCACCATAGGTAGTGTTCTTTACCGTTTTGTCATTCTGTTGGTTCTTCAACTTGGTTTCAATGCCAACGACTTGAACTTGTTATCAGCCATTCTTCTTTCGATATTCATGATGATTCCGGCATTTGAAAAACGCTTCCGGATTCGCCACACTTTATCAAAGGGGGTTGATAAGCCATGACAGAACCAATTTTTCAGTTAAAAAATTGTACAGTAACAGTTAATCAAGGAACCCCTGAGCAAATTAATATTCTTGACGATGTAAATTTAGATATTTTTGCTGGTGATTTTATCACGGTTTTAGGATCAAATGGAGCAGGGAAATCAACCTTGTTTAATGTTATCGGTGGCGACTTACCACTAAGTTCCGGTAAAATTTTGCTGCATGGTAAAGACATTACGCACATGTCTGTGGCCAGAAGAACAAAATTTTTAAGCCGAGTATTTCAGGATCCAAAAATGGGTACCGCTCCAAGAATGACAGTAGCAGAAAATTTGCTGTTGTCTTTAAAACGTGGTGAATCACGAGGGTTAGCCCCGAGACACTTGAAACAAAACATGGGTAAGTTTAAACAAATAACTTCCACCATGGAAAATGGCTTGGAAGATCGACTTAATACGGCAACCGGAAAATTATCCGGTGGCCAGCGCCAAGCATTAAGTTTCTTAATGGCTACAATTAAACGACCAGAAATTTTATTGCTAGATGAGCATACGGCAGCTTTGGATCCACAAACGTCGCAACAACTAATGACAGCAACAAATAACAAGATCAAGCAAGAAAAGCTGACTTGTTTAATGATTACCCACCATCTGGACGATGCCTTGGAATATGGTAATCGCTTGATTGTTATGGATAGCGGTAAAATTACTTCTGATTTTTCAAACGAAGAAAAACAAAAATTAACCAAAAAACAAATGCTCAACTTTTTTACGGATATTGATGGATAGAGTACAACGTGGCGCGGGTGAGACCGTGTTGAATGTCACTATATAGGAATTAAAATTGGTTTGAGGTAATGTTGGAATCAACATATAAAAAAAGACTGAAATCAGCACTGACGCTGATTTCAGTCTTTTTTAATATCTTAACAACTTCTATTTCTCAGAGGAATCTGACCCACTTTTATCAGTTTTCCCTTCTTTTATACTTTCTTGAAATCTTTTCTCTGCAAGCTTTCTATCATGTTCAACTTCGCTAGCCGCCCTTTGTGGTAGCAATAAGTTCATTAAAATACCAATAACGGTAGCCAAAGCGACACCAGTAAACTGAAAGTTCTGCCCAATTTGAATATATGCATTACCGACACCAATAATCATGACAACCGAAGTAATCATCAAATTGCGCTTAATGGTCATATCAATCTTATTTTCTACCATGATTTGAATCCCGGCAGTCGCAATTGTTCCAAATAACAAGAAACTGATTCCACCAATTACCGGCAAAGGCATCTGCATAATCAAGACATTTAACTTATTCACAAAGGCAAATAAAATGGCAAACATTGCCGCGCCCATCAAAACATAAACACTGTGGACTTTAGTGATTGCCATAACCCCAATGTTTTCACCGTAACTAGTTACCGCAGGACCACCAACTAAACCGGCAAAGAATGAAGCGGCACCATCACCAGCCAAAGTTCTGTTCAAGCCAGGATCTTTAAAGAAATTTCTTCCGGTCAGTTGGTCCAAAACCATAATATGGCCCATATGTTCAGTCATAGTAACAAAGGCAATTGGCGTAATCGCGATAATCGCACCCCAGTTTAAGTGGAAGTCATAAGTTAAACCCGGAATTTGAAATGGCGGCAGCTTAAACCAAGGGGCTGCAGCGATTGCATGCACATTAACCATGCCTAAGGCCAAAGCAATAAGATACCCACAAATAATTGCCAATAAAACCGGAATGACGCCAATAAATCCTTTAAACGCCATATTAAAGAATACCGCCAAGGCTAACGTGGCTAACGCGACACAGAAAAATTTCAAATCATACTTGCCGTTGTTCATCATTGCATCTTGAGCAGCATTTCCAGCTAAGGAAAGCCCAATAACCATGATGATCGGTCCAACAACAATTGGTGGCAAAATCAAATCTATCCAATCTTCACCTAACCACCAAATAATTGCCGCGACGATTAAATAAACAATTCCAACACCCATGACACCTTGCCCGACGGCAGGATATCCGGTGGATTTCATCAACGCCGTCATTGGGATAACAAACGCAAAACTAGAGCCCATGTAGGCCGGAATTTTCCGCTGAGTTATCATTATATGTAATAAAGTCCCAACCCCTGAAGAAAAAAGTGCAATACTTGGACTCAATCCAACCAGTAGTGGAACGATAACTGTCGAACCAAACATTGAAAACATGTGCTGCAAAGACAATCCAATCCACGGGAAAAACTTTGGTTTATCATGAATGTCCAAAATTGCCCGATCGTCATGAAATTCGTTTTGTGCCATACTTTCACCCCTATTTAGATTCCTGAATCCAAAATAAAACGCCTATCTCTGACAAGATAAGCGTAATAAGTAAATAATATTATTTATCAAAATCGTTTGTCTTGCCAGCCTCGCAGGACCAGTATTAAAGATTCATTTGTCATAATTATACGGTTTTGATTTTCAATGTCAATTTGTAATACACATAATTAAGCCTTGACAGCTATTTTTGCTCGTTTTCTCGAAGTAAAGAACCTTAAAACGACTAATACCAAAGTCAAAACAGAAAGAGCTGTGGCTACCCAAAATACGTTTGTAAATGCTGACATAAACTGCATCCCTAAAGCTGGACTTATTCGGCGAACCCCAGGCAACTGCGAGAACAATAAGGCTGAACCAAAACTAATCCCAATTGTCATCCCAAATGTTCGCGCAAAGGTATTAAATGATCCGGCAACTCCAGTAAGTTGTTTGGGAACTAATCCCATTGTCAGAGCGTTGTTTGGAGAAAGGAAGATTGCCATTCCAATTCCGTTCAAAACAATCGCCCCAATAATTAACGGGTAATCCAATGCTCGGCCAAAACTAGCATACATAACTTGAGAGACAACTAGAACAATCAGGCCAACGATTGTCATCGCTTCACGATTAAACTTATCGGCTAAAACTCCGGCAATTGGAGTCGTGCAAAGCATCGCAACCGATTGAAGCATAATTAAAAGACCGCTGAAGAATGGGCTGATTCCCCCATAACTTTGAAAATAGAATGGAAGCAAAATGTTTGAAATCGCGTTGACTAACATCACTAACATCAACGCAGTTATGGAAACCATATACCGTTTATTATGCAAAATTTCGGGCGAAATCCACGGATTTTTGGCACCGTCATCTTGATAAAAGTAAAACAAAGTCAATGCTAAGCCAACTGCCAACAGGATAAATCCGATAACATAACTTTGTTGTTGAATAAATGGACTACTGATAAAGAACAAGATCATCCCAATAGTAAAAATATTTTGGCCAAACCAGTTCGCTCCTTGAGTAGCATGACGAAAACTGGCAAAAGATTCTTGGGGCAACGGCATAACTCTAAATCCAATGTAAATTACTATCAGCATTAACGGAACGTTAATCAGAAAAATCCAACGCCAACTTGCAATTGACAGGATAAAGCCGCCAATAGCTGGCCCAGAAATTGCGCCCACCGAAATAAACATCGAGATTACTGCCAAAGCTTCGGCCCGATGATCATCAGAAAAGTAATCGGTAGTTATCCCAAGTGAGTTCGCTTGAATCATTGAAATTCCGATTGCTTGAATAAATCTCCCGGCTAAAACTAACCAGAATACGGGTGCAATACCCGTTAAGCCGGATCCAATTACAAAAATAACTCCTCCATACAAAAAGATGGCATTTTTTGAAAGCAGGTCACCAAGATGTCCCCACATTACCAGCAAAATAGCACTGGTAATCAATCCAATTTGAACGATCCAGGTTGACTGGCCGTTTGAGACCATCAGATCCTTGGACATTTGTGGCAAAGCTAAATTCGTACTAGACCCGGAAATTGACCCAAGAAATGAGAACATTCCCAAGACAATAATAATCTTGATATTGTTACTTCTCGAATGAGTTTTACTTGCCATGTAACCGCCCTCTTTCAACTGGTTATTAAACCACAAAATCGCTCCAAACAGTGGAATTTTGAACTTTTGATTTGTCAAAAAGCCTCTCTTGTGATTAACTGCTATAATAGAATTAAGTTAATGAACGCTTTTAAGAATTATGGGGTAGATGAGGCTTTATGAATAAACGTGAAGATGAACCAAACTATACAAAATACGACTTTACTCCAAAAGAACAGCGCCAGAATCGCAGGAAAAACCTTAGCGGTTGGTGGATGGCCTTGGTCATTATTTTAATTGCCGTTGGCATTGGTGGCTCAATTGTCCTTTTTCAAAATGCTCAAAGTTCTAGTAAGGCAAATCCAAATCCAATCTCAAAGGAATTATCTAAAACTAAAAAGGCTATTGGGGGACAAAAAACTTCAAGTAGTTTATCAACCCAGGATCAAAATAATGCAATTACAAATTTTGAAGACAAATTAAACCGAGCAAATGTCAAAAATAACGGAATTTCTTCTAATGCTCGGCTCCAGCTTCAAGAAGATATTGATTCTCAGAGCAATATTAACGTTAAAAAGCAGGAACAAAATATGCTGGATCAAACGCCTAATGTGGTTAAGACAGAGCCAACCCAGCAAACTAAACAGTTCTCTGAGACTCACACATTCTCGTCTGTTCAAGACGCCAAGGATTGGGCCAATGCGACTAAGAGTCAATGGTTAGCCGCTGGTTTTAACAACTTCACTATCACCTCAAACGGCCAAGGCTATTATGTTTTACATTTCATTAAATAGACATTTTTTGGGAGGCAGTAAATCATGAGAATTTCTGTTCCATTAGTTAACGGGTTATTGCCAGACAAGTACGGTAAGTATTCAGCTGCCAGTGATATGGTTGATGGAAAGCCACTAAGATCATTTCCAATTAAAATTGAGGATGCTCCCAGTGCAACAAAAAGTTTTGCGCTAATCTTTATTGATTATGATGCTGTTCCAGTGGGTGGCTTTATGTGGATTCACTGGCTTGCTGCGAATATTCCTGCCAACACGACTGAAATTCCTGAAAATAACAGCCAAGAGTTAAAAATTCCAATGGTTCAAGGAAAGAACAGTACAGCAGGTCCATTGGTTGGCAATAGAAATCCTGTTTCAAATCAACACTATAATGGCCCACAACCACCTGATAAAACTCACGATTATGAGCTTAAGTTTTATGCGTTAGATTCAAAATTAGATATTGATGATGGTTTCTGGTTAAACGAATTAAGAAGAAAAATTGCTGGCCATATCTTAGATGAACAGCGAGTAATCATCCCTTCAAGAAAATGATTAGCGGAGTAAGTGTCAAGTGATATAATTAACTTAATAAAATTCCTTAGGGGGTAAATATCATGGATCAAGTAAAGTATCTAAATGTTTTAGTTCCTGTTGATGGTTCAACTCAAGCTGAAACTGCACTTGAAAAAGGTGCCTTAGTGGCAAAAGTTAATAACGGCCACCTGGACATTTTACATGTTTTAAGCACAACTCAATACGGATATAATTACGGCGGTATGGTTGATGGAGATGTAATCAACAATTTAGTTGAAGATACAACCGATTATCTTGATAAACTAGTCGACAAAATCAAAGCAGATTCTGGACTCACTGACAGCCAAATCAACATCCATATTCGTTTTGGCAATCCAAAGACAGTTATTGCATTTGAATTCCCTAAGGATCATAAATCTGATTTAATCGTCATAGGTGCCACTGGTATGAGCAAGCTTCAACAAGTGCTTGAAGGATCTGTTTCTTCATTTGTTAACCGAAATGCCCGCTGTGATGTTATGGTAATTCGGACTAATACTAAAAACGAACCAGTAATTGGTAAAAAATAATTATAAACAAAAAATAGTCTCCGATAAATACGATCGTATTTATTGAAGACTATTTTTTACTCTTTAATCAAAGTAACATCAAAACCTTTGCCTTTAAGAATTGTGGAAGCGTTATATGGTCCTATTCCCTTTCTAAAGGTAATATAAATTTTTTGATCAGTGGGAATTTCGTTGATCCGATTTCTTAACTGAGATAATGGAATATTTGCTGACGCCATTACCGTACCCGCAAAAGGTTTGCCTGGTTCTCTAATATCTAAGAAAAATCCATTTTCCAGTTCTGCTTTGGGAATGTCATTAGCATCAATTGTCTTAATCTGGTTTTGAAGCTGATTTATTGCCACATAACCGGCAATATTTAAAACATCTCGAGTAGAAGAATAAGGCGGCGAATAAGGAATCTCCAACTGCGGTAAATCATAAACGGTGAGGTGCCCTGAAATGGCAACTGATAACTGGTAAATCCGTTTATCAATCCCATTTTCACCCACAGCTTGTCCGCCTAAAATTTTACCTGATTTTGTATCGTAAATTAATTTAAAGTTAACTCTTGTTGCATTCGGAAAGAAAAATGCATGATCAAAAGGAGTAATGAAGACGTTGGCATAGTTGTTATATCCTGCAGCATTCAGCTCATTTTCGGTGAACCCAACAAAACTACTAGTCAAATCAAAGAATTTGGAAGCACCAGCGCCAATAAAACCAGGGTATTCATAATTTTGCCCACTTAAAATATCGGCCAATAAATGTCCTTGACGATTAGCAGCACTAGAAAGCAAACTCGGAATTGGCTGGCCAGAAATTAAGCTTTTGGTTTCAATTACATCCCCAATTGCATAAATGTCAGCAATGTTTGTTTGAAACTTATTGTCGACAATAATGTGATGGTCTTGGGCTAAATTAATTCCAGCATCTTGGGCCAGCTCAACGTTTGGGACAACTCCAGTTGCCATAAATAACATATCGGTAGAAATATTTGAGTCATCATCTAAAAGAACTTTATGCCCGTCATCTTGAAATTCCACGACTTGGCGATTCAAAAGGATTCGGACACCATTTTTTTCCATATCTGCTTGAATGATTTCGGCAATTTCTTCATCAAGGGGATATGCAACCTGACCATTCTGTTCAACAATCGTGACGTCCATATTGTTTTCAGTAAAACTTTCAGCAATCTCAATTCCAATTGCCCCACCGCCAAGAATTACCACACTTTTAGGCTCCTCAGTATCCAAAAAGTTTTTAACCGCATCGGCATCATCCATGTTGCGAACAGCAAAAATGTTGTCAGCTTGTTCAATTCCTTTAATATCCGGAAAGTACGGTCTGGCACCAGTTGCCAAAACCAACCTGTCATATGTTTCTGAGTATTCATCGCCAGTTTTCAAATTGGTAACGGCAAGCTTTTTATTTTGGGGATCAATTTTGGTAACTTCATTAAATAAGCGCACATCGATGTTATTTTTTTGCTTTAAAATTTCCGGTGTCCGTTCAATTAAAGAATCTCTGTTCTTAATAACGCCACCCAAGTAATACGGAATCGCACAGCCAGCGTAAGAAATTGCTGAACCTCGTTCAAGAATAATAATCTCGGCGTTTTCGTCAATCCGCCTTAAACGGGTAGCAAAGGAAGGCCCGCCGGCTACTCCACCAATGACAACATACTTCATTTTACTCACTTCCTTAAAAAAGCTTTCTTAAGCAAATCATACGTTTACCAATCATTAACCGCAAGAAAATTGACCTTGAAAATCAGGCCGTAATTTTTTCATTAATAAAGTTCTCATTTGTTTGGTTCACAGCAAACTTAAAAGATGTTAAAATTATTGTTACTGTAGCATCTGGAGGGAAAATATGGATTCTAATAAACGGACTAAAATTGGCTTGTTCCAATTAGTAATGCTTGCACTGGGGTCTTTGATCGGTTCCGGCTGGCTGTTTGGTTCTTGGGAAGCTTCAAGAATTGCTGGACCAGCCTCAATAATTTCCTGGATTATTGGTGGAATCGTAATTGGCTCAATTGCTTATGTCTACGTTGAAGTCGGCACAATGTTTCCCCAATCTGGAGGAATGAGCCGTTATGCGCAATATTCTCATGGCAGCCTTTTAGGCTTTATAGCGGCTTGGGCTAATTGGGTATCTTTAATTACTTTGATTCCAATTGAAGCTGTTGCCGCCGTCCAATACATGAGTTCTTGGCCATGGTCCTGGGCCAACTGGACCCACAAATTCTTACATAATGGGGTAATTACAACCTCTGGATTATTGGTAGTTTTTGGGTTCATTTTAATTTTTATGCTGTTAAATTACTGGTCAGTCCAGATTTTAACTCACTTTACCAGTTTCATTTCTCTGTTTAAAATTGGGATTCCATTATTAACCATCATCACACTGACCATTACCAGTTTTCACCCCGAAAATTACGGTCATACTTTTAAGTCTTTTATGCCTTATGGTTCGGCGCCAATTTTTGCCGCAACTTCGGTCGCCGGGATTATTTTCTCCTTTGACGCTTTCCAAACGGTCATTAATATGGGCAGTGAAATCAAGGATTCCAGAAAAAATATTGGCCGCGGAATCACCATTTCACTGCTAATCAGCGGTGTAATTTATGTTTTACTTCAGTCAACATTTACCACAGCAGTCACTCCAGCCATGTTGGCTCATGGCGGCTGGGCGGGAATTAATTTTGAATCCCCATTTGCTGATTTAGCCATTCTTTTGGGTCTTCACTGGCTTTCAGTTTTGCTTTACATTGATGCTTTTGTTTCACCATTTGGCACCGGAGTTTCATTTGCGGCTTCGACTTCTAGGGCATTATACGCAATGGAACAGAACCAACATATACCGCATTTTATCGGCAAACTTAATCCAAAATATGGCATTCCTCGAGTTGCCATGGTGGTAGATACAATTTTAAGTATGGTCATGGTTTCCGTGTTTAGATCTTGGGCAACTTTAGCCACGGTCATTTGTACTTCAACACTAATCGCCTATCTAACTGGACCAGTAACGGCCGTTTCTATGAGAAAAATGGCTCCTAACTTTAAACGGCCAGTTAAATTAAAACATCTCAAATTCATGGCCCCTTTTTCATTTGTTTTGGCTTCTTTAGCCACCTACTGGGGAATGTGGCCAACCACGGTTGAAGTTATCCTGGTTATCATCCTTGGTCTTCCTTTTTATTTCTTCTATGAATGGCGTCAAGGATTTATCAGTACCAGAAAAGCATTTTACTCTAGCTTTTGGATGATTGCCTACCTGGTATTCATTTCAATAATGTCATTTATCGGCAGTCATCAGTTTAATGGCATTAATTTAATCCCCTATCCCTATGATTTCTTGGTCATCATTGTTGCCTCACTGGGATTCTATCAATGGGGAGTTGCTACCAGACAAATATTCCCCGATTTTTATGAAGCAAAGAAATTAAATGACCAGGTAAAATAATTCTAAAAAATTGAAAGGACATTTAATAATGCTCGACTATTCAAATCAGGCAATGTGGTCAAATAACTTTGGCCAGTCACAATCGCCGATTCACTTGGATTCAAAAAAAGCAGTAGTTCATAACCGCCAGAACTTACCAGTTTCTTTTCATGGTGCTTATAATCTAGATGTTGAATATAATGACCACACAACTATTAGGCTAACTGGTGACGGATTCGCCAATATATTTAACCGGCCATTTAATTTCAAGCAGGTCCACTTTCATGCTCCAGCTGAACACACAATTGACGACAAAAAATTTCCATTTGAAATTCACATGGTCCATCAAAATTCAATTGGTCAATCAGTAGTCGTTTCTCTGCTGCCAAACCTGGGAGATCCCAATAACGACTTACAAGAAATAATCGATAATTTTGATGAGAATAAAAATAAGCCGGTAAATATCAACATTCCTTCCTGGCTGCCAAAAAGAGCCAATGGATTCCATTATTTAGGCTCTTTGACAACTCCTCCTTTAAGTGAAGGCATTGAATGGGTAATTATTACCAACCCATCATTAACTGTTTCTCAGGAGCAAGTAAACTGGTTCAAACAACAGTTTGGAACTAACAACCGGGATTTGCAGCCAGATAATGGCCGATTAGTGGAATTATATTATCAAGAAGTTAAACCAATTCACAAAAATTTGAATCAGCAATTTAGATAAATTTTTGAGGTGGAATCATTCAGGTTCCACCTCTTTTTTGTTGTTTTCAGAAATGCTATGTAAATTCAAATTTCAAAGAGATAACATAGAAGTACGATTTAAAACTAGGAGGTTTGCCAATGTTTGAACGTGGTGCAATTGAAGTCGTTGATGCTTATCAAAATAATTTAAAACATATCAACTTAAAAATCCCAAAGTACGCAATAACTGTTTTCTGTGGTTTGTCAGGTTCTGGAAAATCATCACTAGTCTTCGACACAATTGCTGCTGCTTCCAGACGAGAGTTAAACGAAACTTTCCCAAGTTTCACTCAGCAATATCTGCCTAAATATGGTCAACCCCACGTCAAAGACATCGAACATCTGCCAGTGGCCATTGTGATTGAACAAAAGAGAATTGGTAAAAATGCTCGGTCAACTCTATCCACTTACACTGGAATTTACTCGCTATTACGACTCCTATTTTCTCGGGCTGGCCAACCATTTATTGGCTACTCGGATACATTTTCATTTAACCTGCCTCAAGGGATGTGTAAAACTTGCCAAGGTTTGGGTTATGTTGACGATATTGATGCCAATGCTTTAATTGATTCAAGTAAATCTCTCAACCAGGGGGCCATAACTTTTGTTAGCTTTGGCCCAAACACTTGGCGTTGGCGCCGTTATGTATACAGCGGACTATTTGATAACGACAAGCCACTCAAAGATTATACAAAAAAAGAGATGAACAACCTTTTGTATGCTCCTCAGCACACTCTGAAGAACGCACCAGTAAAGTGGCCGCGGACTGCTTTATATGAAGGATTAATCCCGCGGATTAAACGATCAATTATTGGTAAAAAAGAAGCCCAGCACCATAAAGAAGCTTTGGCCAAAATTGCTACCAGAAAGCCTTGCCCTGCTTGCCATGGGACTCGTCTACGACCTGAAGTTTTAACTTGCAAAATTAACGGTTTAAATATCGCTCAAGTATTGCAAATGGACATGGTCCACGTTTTAAAATTTTTAGCTAGTATCAAAACCCCACTGGTTCAGGATTTAATTAGAGAACTCTCAACTAAAATTCAGTCGCTGGTAGATATCGGCCTTGGTTATTTAACTTTGGATCGGCGAACCGAAACTTTGTCCGGCGGCGAAACCCAGCGAATTAAGATTGCCAAGTTTTTAACCAGCTCCTTAGTCGATATGGTATATATCTTGGACGAACCTAGTGTTGGATTACATCCTCACGACATTCAGTTAATCAAAAAAGCCCTAAAAAATTTGAAGAATAAAGGTAACACCATTTTGGTTGTTGAACATAATCCTGAACTGATTCCAATTGCTGATTATGTGGTGGAAATTGGGCCAAAAGCTGGGATTGACGGCGGCCAAATCACTTTTACCGGTACCTATCAAGAAATGTTAGATTCAAATACAATGACCGGTAAATACCTCAAGCAAAAACTAGAATTTAAAACCCCAAGAAAGTTTACCAAAACTATTTCTTTGAAAAACGTGACTACTCATAATTTGAAGAACGTTAACGACGATATTCCTTTAGGAATCGAAACTGTAATTTCCGGGGTTGCCGGCTCCGGCAAAAGTTCCTTGGTAGATACCCTAAAGACCAAGCTTCACAATCCCTATATTGATTTAGCTCAGGCTTCAATTGGTGTAAATATTCGCTCAACGCCAATGACTTACTTAAACATTCTTGATGATGTCCGCAAACTATTTGCTCAGACCAATCACGTTGGCACTTCCCTTTTCAGTTACAATGGCAAGGGAGCTTGTCCAAGATGTAAAGGCAAAGGAGTTACCATCACCAACATGGCATTTATGTATCCAGTCGTTCAAGAATGTGAAATGTGCCATGGCAAAAGATATAATGAAAAAGCTCTCAGTTACTTATATCATGGAAAGAATATCAGTGAAGTCTTAAATATGCCAATCCAAGAAGCAATCGATTTCTTTAAGGATACTCCCAAAATTTACGATAAGCTGGTAAATATGGCAAAGGTTGGCTTGGATTACTTAACCCTAGGTCAGCCTTTAACCACCCTTTCCGGTGGTGAGCAGCAACGGTTAAAATTAGCTGTCCAATTGAATAAAACTGGAACAGTCTACCTTTTGGATGAACCAACCGCGGGATTACACATGAAAGACGTCAAAAAGTTAGTAACCCTGTTTGATAGCTTAGTAGATGCTGGCAATACTCTAATTATTGTTGAACACAATCTCCAAGTTATCAGCCAGGCTGACTGGTTAATCGATGTCGGACCAGACGCGGGAATTTATGGTGGTGAAATTCTTTACGCTGGAACACCAAAAGATTCAATGAAGGTTAGCAAATCTCGGACCGGAGTTGCTTTGAAAGATTATAATTTGGAGCGGTAAAAATACCTAAACTGAAGCATTTAAAGGAATCAGCATCAGCTGATTCCTTTTTTGGCTTTCAGTTGACTGATCGAAGATAGTGTTGTTTAATAGGTTTAAACATTTAAACCTTTAAACACTCAAAAAGGAGTTCAACTATGGGAAAACTATCAATGAATCTTTTTAGAAAAACGATTCCTTACTTTACCATCTTTCAAGATGAAAACCGTCAACAAATTGTCTTAATGTTGTGCGAACATAAACAACTGACAGTAAATCAAATTACCGACGAAATGAATCTTTCTCGTCCGGCAATTTCACATCACCTCAAATTGATGTTAGATGCAGATGTTTTAGGGGTCGAAAAACATGGAACTGAACGTTATTATTTTCTCAAATTGGATAATATTATCAGCTTGTTGAAAGAACTAACCTCTTCTCTAGAAGAAAGCGCGAAGAATATACCAAGTTAAAGAGGAGAAAAAAATATGAAAAAATTATTAGTGGTGTTAACCAACATTGTCGAATATGGAAAAACTGGTAAACCCACCGGTCTTTGGATTGGAGAAGCAACCGAATTTGTTCAAGCTACAATGAAGGCAGGTTTTTCGGTTGATTTTGTCAGTCCAAAAGGCGGATTTGTTCCATTAGATCCAAGAAGTATGAAATATGTAATGGTTCAATAATGAAAGAATATAAAAATGCCGATTTTGTTAATCGAGCCCTTTGTAACTCCTTAAGCCCAGATCAAGTGGATCCTGAAAACTACCAGGCAATTTATTATGCCGGTGGTCACGGAGTTATGTGGGATTTTCCAAATGATGCAAACCTTCAGCATATTGCCTACTCAATTTACCAAGATGGCGGGTATATTACTTCTGTTTGCCAAGGAATTGCTGGCCTGTTAAATATAAGAGAAGCAAATGGTAATTATTTAATTAGAGACAGGACAGTAACCGGGTTCACCAAAGCCGAGGAAATACTTGCGGGCAAAAAATCAGTGGTACCATTTCTAAACCAAAAAGAAGTCGAAAAGCGCGGCGGAACATTTAAAAAGAAAAGAGCTTACAAAGAATTTGCTATTCAAGATGGTCATATAATTACCGGGCAAAACCCTTTTTCTGCAACAGCAGTAGCTAAACTGCTAATTAAAAATCTTGCCGAATAAAATTTAGTTAATTGGTTTAAATGTTTAAACTTTTGTTAAGGAGTTAATCTAATGAGATTATTCGAACCATTAAAATTAAAAAATGGAGTCGTTATTAAAAATCGCTTCATGAAAGCTGCAATGAGTGAAATCATGGGTGACCATTCTCATCGCCCCACTCCAAAGTTAATCAATTTGTACAAAAATTGGGCTGACGGAGGAGTCGGTTTAATGATTACCGGCAATGTTATGATTGATTCTCGTGCCTTAGGAGAAATTGGCAATATTGTAATTGAAAACCATCATAATTTAAGCCTACTTAAACAGTGGGCAATGTCAGGAAATTCAAACGGAGCTCAAACTTGGGTACAACTGAATCACCCAGGCAGGCAATCGCCAAAAATTGTCAGTAAACAACCGTTAGCACCGAGTGCTGTCCCTTTGGAAGGTCCGAATGCATTTGCTTTTAATCCACCTCGAGCAATGACAATTTCTGAAATTCATAATGTCATTGGCAGGTTTGCAAGGTCGGCTTTGATTGTAAAAGAAGCAGGATTTGCTGGAGTTGAAATCCACGCAGCCCATGGATACCTGCTTGATCAATTTTTGTCCCCAAGAACTAACCGAAGAAATGACCAATATGGTGGCTCACTAGAAAATCGAATGAGAATTATTGGCGAGATTTATTTTGCTATCAGAAAAAAAGTTGGCTCAAATTTTCCAGTTGCCATCAAAATCAACTCTGAAGATTATCAGGCAGGAGGGTTTTCAGAATCTGATTCTCTCAAAGTAATTCAAAGATTATCTGAATATGGGATAGACTTAATTGAAATATCTGGTGGTGATTACGAAAGCCCCGCAATGGAATCAACTTCTTCAGGACCATTTTTTATTGATTACGCCAAAAAAGCTAAACAGCTAGTAAGTGCTCCTTTATCTCTCACTGGAGGTTTTCGAACTGTTTCAGGCATGGAAAAAGCTTTGGAAAATAGTGAAACTGAAATGATTGGCCTGGCCAGACCATTTGCCTTGAATCCCAAATTACCAAACCAAATAAAAAATGGAAAAATTAAGAATATAAACGTTGAACACCTCTCAACGGGTATTAATATGTTAGATAAAAAAATGGGCTCATACATTGGTTTGAGCTATTACGAAATGCTGATGAATCGTATCGCAAAAAATAAAGTAATAAAGCCAACAAAAAATGCCTGGATTCCACTCGCTTTTGCCCTTAGGACCCAAGGAATATCTAGTTTTTTACCAAATAGAGGATAGAATAACTATTAAAACAAAAAATTGTTTCAACAGCTAACAAACATAAACTATTGAAACAACTTTTGTGATTATGTAACAATTTCTCCATGCCAATTCAACATTTTACCAAGAACGTTGATAGCATCATATCCATGCTTTCTAAGAATTTCAGTGGCCTGCAAACTTCTCCGTCCTGATCGACAAATAACATATAACTTTTCTTTGGGGTTTCCTTGATATTGATAAATATCGCCAAGAGGAAAATTTTCGGCATTTTTAATATGCCCTTCTTGGAATTCAGAAGGTTCTCGAACATCAATTAATTTAATTCCGTTCATCAATTTTTGTTCCAGATCAAAGGTCGAAATTGAAGGAACATTTTGCGCTGATTCAGTCATCTAGTTCTCCTTGTTTAAATAATCTTTATTAACTTTTGGCGTGCCATCAGCATTGATTAATGGAATAAAATAATTGGACAGACCATCAGAGATTCCATATTCAACCCCGGTTTCAGTATCCACAATCACATTTAAAGCGCCCATATCTTTTCTAATTAAAACAAATCTTTTATCAGCCATTAAAAAGTCCTTCCTTGATTAATAATCTATTTTTATTTAACAATGATATCCTAACCATTGCAAATATAAGACGTAAATTAGAAATAAAACCTGAACTGAATTAAATTCCAGTTCAGGTTTTATTATTTCATTGTAGCTAAAGCTTTTTTCAAAATCTTCTTTTTAACAAACCCGGTATCTTCGACCTTTATTTTGTTGATTTCTTGATCACCTAAATAAATCAATCGCTGTTCAAAGCCAACATCCTCACTATCAATATCGATAACATTATAACTAGTAGCATCATAAACTGTGTGATTGTGAGGGTGAGTGCAATTAATATGATAAGCAGTTGAATCACCGCAAATATTTAAAATACCGCCAGTCATGTATGAATTTGCGAAATGAACGTGCCCGGAAACAATGGCTTTTACGTTAGTTCCCTTCAGAACATCCAATAATTCATAACCATTTTGAAGGATACTGTATTTCATGTTCTCAAGCGGAGCCCAAAGCACTGGATGGTGCATAAATATCAACCCAGAATTAGTAGAATTCTTGACACTATTTTTCAGCCATTTCAACTGTTCTTTATCTAAAAAACCTTGTTCGATATTCCCACATTTGGTATCCAGAAAGTAAGTATCCCATTTTCCTAAATGCCCTTTATAGTAATATCTCGATTCAGCTTTTTTTTGAAGATAACCCTTGTAAAATTCCTTTGTTTGGTCATGATTTCCAAGAATAACTCTGATTGGTGCCTGAATATCATCTTGGGCCTGGTCAATCAATTTACGGTAATGTTTATAATCGTGGGCTTTGCCTTCATGAACTAGATCACCAGTAATAACAATCAAATTGGGATTTACTTTTGTTTCGATAATATCTTTAAATACCCGCCGCAACTTTGATTCAGGGTCAATCATCTGGTTGTTAGCTGGTTTATCTCCCTTTGCTGTCAGATGAGTATCCGTGATTTGAACAATTTTATACTTTGCCATAATTAAGGACTAGCAACCTCCTTTATCTAATAAATCTATATTAACCAAAAATTGTAAATAATTATCGTCGAGCCTGTACATAACCATTAAATTCTTGTAATTTTTGGGCAAAAAAAGTTGGTGAACAAATATTGTTCACCAACTATCAAAATTTTTTATTCAAGATTTCCAAGCATTGCTTCCAAAAATGCCCCCGCATCGCCAACATATCCATAATCTGAAAGATCAAATATCGGGGCATCCCTATTTGTATTAACTGAAATGACTTTTTTAGCTTTTTCAACACCAACGGTGTATTGAACAGCTCCAGAGATCCCCAAATTGATTAACAAATCTGGGGAAACTGTTGTTCCACTTTGGCCGATTTGATCTGAATGAGTAAATTCTGGCTTATCGGTCAAGGGCCTTGAGACTCCAACCTTACCGCCTAATTTTTCCGCCAGTTGGCGGGCTAATTCCACATTCTTTTCACTGTATGCTCCTCTACCTAAGGCAATAATCACCTTAGCATTGGTTAAATCAGTGGATGTATGGTCAACCGGTTCTTCTGCCTCAACCTCGCTTCGAGCATCCTCATGAAATTCAAATTCAGCCGCTTGGATTTTTGGCTTTATGGTCCGATCCACTTTGGCCTCAAAAATGTTTGGTCTAACAGTAACCATCTGCGGCCGCTTATCTGGGCAGATAATATTACACATTACCCCGTCACCATAAGTTGGCTTAACCTGAACCAAATTGTCGCCATCATAATAAATATCAAGGCAATCGGCAGTTAAACCTGTCTGCAACTTTGCTTGAAGCCTTGGGGCAACTGATCTACCCCGAACAGTTGCTGGAAAAATAATCGCATTCGGAGTATTTCTTTTTACCACTTGAAATAAAGCATCAGCAAGTTCTTCATCATTGGCGCCACGAAATCTTTCATCACGTAAAATCCTAATTTCATCTGGACCATACTCTTTAATGTCGCTTTCAAGATGGCTCATTTTCGGTTCCGCAATTAACGCAACTACTTTTCTGCCATTAGCTATCTGTTTAGCTTTGGTTATTAATTGGAAACTTGTTGGTTCAACCATTAGATTATTGATTTCTACATAAACCCAAATTTCTTGATTTCCCATAATAAGTTCTCCTAAAGGTCCAATTCATTGATAATTGTTTTTGCAGCATCACCGGCCTTTTTTGATAAAAATTTGACCTGTTTAGTTTCCTTTTTGGGTGCGTACACCTTTGTAACAATCGTCTGCGAACCTTTTTTACCAATTTTATCTGGATCTACGTTCAAATCCTTTTCATTCCAAATGGTTAAAGGCTTATCAAAACTCTTAACAATATTAATTGGCGTTTCATATCTAGGAAAGTTAATTTCACTTCTAACAGTGATTTCTGCCGGTAATTTGATTTCCACTTTCTGAATTGATGATTCCAAATCACGGTCTACTTCCAAGGTTGTCGCAGAAATAGTTTCTACCTTTGTCGCAAAAGTTGCTTGCGGAATATTTAAATCTTCAGCAACAATTGGCCCAACTTGGCCAGTATCGGCATCTTCAGATTGGCGGCCAAAAAGAATCACATCCGGTTTGCCAATTTTTTTAATCCCAGCCACTAATGTATAAGCAGTGGCTAAGGTATCAGCACCACCGAATTCTTTTGAACTTAATAAATAAGCAGAATCAGCACCCATTGCCAAACCATCGCGCAAAACCTCGGTGAAAGAATCAGGTCCCATAATTAATAAGATTACCTGACCACCATTTTTTTCCTTAAGTTCAAGGGCAGTTTCAATTGCGTTGCGATCAAACGGGTTCATTACCCCTTGAGCGCCGGTTCTTACCATATCATTGGTCTTAGGATCAATTTTGACAGAATCATTTTCCGGTACTTGTTTTACACAAACAATAATTTTCATTATTCTCACCTACTTCGCAATCTCGGCATTGGTTATTTCAATATTCATTTTTTCAATGGTTCCTTCGGCCAATTCCATTGCTCGAGCATCCCTAATCAAATGCTCAACCGGATATTCACGACTGTATCCGTAGCCGCCCAGAATTTGAAGTGCTTCATCGCCAGAAATAACTGCGGCCCTGCTTCCATAAGATTTAGCCATCGCTGCTAATTCTCTATATGGTTTATTAGCTACCTTGTTATTAGCAGCCGATCGATAAAGATTAACAATATTCTGCCTCTTAATAGCAATATCAGCAATTTTCTCCTGAGTTACTTGCATTTGAAACAACAAAGTATCCATTGCTTTTCTTTCTTTGGAATAATCGACAGCAACATTTAAAGCGTGCTCAGTAATTCCGGCTAACACTGCTCCCATAAGGACTCTAGCATCTGCGTGGGCGTTATCACCAATTTCTAAGCCCTGGCCGACCTTTCCAAGTAAATGATATCCAGGCACTCTAACTTTATTGAGAACAACTTCACCAACTGGAGTGCCCCGTAGGCCGATAAAATCCTCTTTTTTACCGAAGCTAAAACCTGGCATATCCTTATCGACCACAAAAACAGCCATTTGGTCATCGTCAGTTTTACATAAAATGCAGTAAACCTGAGCCAAACCACCATTAGTAATCATGATCTTGTCTCCTGAAATGACCCAGTCGTCACCAACTTTTTTTGCAATCGTTGAAATTCCTAATGGGTTTGACCCACCAGAAGGCTCAGTCATGGAAAAGGCAAATATTCGCTGACTTGCACTAGGGAGATGCTTGTCATTCAGCTGTTTATTACCATACTTAATAAATTGTTCAATTGTCTTAAAATGACCTTCTAAAGTTACTGCCATACTGGCGTTGCCGGTAGCCATAATCCTTAACGCGTCTGAAGTAGCATTAAAGTCAAAACCAGCGCCACCATATTCTCTTGGCAAAGTTGTCGACAACAAACCAGTTGCCACCACTTTATTAAATAGACCAACTGGATACATCCCATCTTGGTCAATTTGCATGTCAATTGGACTAAGTTCTCGTCGAGTAAAACGTTTATAGGTTTGGATTAACATTTGTTTTTTTTGCTGTAATTCGTCCATAATTAATCTCCTGTATATCTGATCAAAAAATCATCCGCAAATTAATAAATGGTTATATAAGAATCAATCTTTCAATTCCATTGAATCACGAACTTGCTGAGAAAGAAACCGATTTCAGTGTTTTCTTTTTTTAGTATAATCCCCAAAATCGAAAATAATTAATTCAAAATTTCTATTTTCTTTACCAAATGGAAGTCTATAATTAGCTTCGAAATTATTTCACGAACATCGTCTTCTAAGGAAGAAAGTAAAACCATGTCAGAATTATATGTTAAACAAAAATTCTTTAGTTTAGCTGGAAAATATAACGTATTAGATAAAAACAAACAACCAGTTTACACAATAAAAGGCAGCTTTTTTAAAATTCCCAAAAGCTTTACTATTTTGGATCAATTTGGTAATCAAGTAGCAAAAATCACCCACCAACCATTTCATATGCTACAAACATTTACTATCAGCATAAATAATAAAACAGTTGCGACGATTAAAAAGCAGTTAACTTTATTTAAATCAAAATTGACAGTCGATGCCGGCGATATCCAGGTTAACGGCGATTTGCTCGGTCTAAATTTTTCTCTCAAAATTGATGGTAAAATAATCGCAACGATCAAAGAATCTGCCCTCTCATTTGCCCATTATTATGAAATCAGCGTCAAAAATGATCAATATGAACATATTTCACTGGCAATCATGTTAGCAATTGATTTTGCTAAAGAACAATCATCAGCTGCTTCCAGCAGCTCAACAAACTAAAAAGATTCTTTTTTGAAGAAATGGTCAATAAGGACCAAAACATCAAGAAAGAATCTTTTTTAATGAACAAAACTCATTACAAACAGCAGAAGTGCGGCTAAAAATTGCCCAAAATCAAAAAAGAAATGGGTAAAAATATTGAACCAGATATTTCTGCCAAGCCAATAAATCAAGGCTAAAACCAAACCAATGCACATATAAGGAATCATTAAATAAACATTGCCATTAAAGTTATTCCAATGGATCAAGCCAAACGCAACTGAGGATAAAACAAACATAATATAAAATAAAATTTTATATTTTTTGAACTGATAAAACAAAACATGTCGGAAAACAATTTCCTCACTGAACGGTGCCATTAGAGTAGTTAAGTTTGCGACTACCATTAATCAACTGCCTGGACAGTCGCGAGGCTCAGCGGACCGGTTGATCCAGAATTCGGCATAAAAATTCTAATAACTGATAATACGATCATCAAACAAATCGTTAATAGAACAGAAATTCCCAAATTACGCCAAATATGTGGGCGAAACTCTTGCCAACTAGCTTTTAACCATTTTCGGTACATAAAAATTAAGATTAAAAATCCAACCGCAAACACTAGATCCGTGATAATCACTTTACCAGTCTGAGTTGGGGCTAACTTTATTAAAGGACTGCTAAAAATTTCCAGGATTGGAACTAGAATTGCAATAATGCTTTTAGGAATACTAATTTTTGGCTGCATATTTCTCCTTAAATTATTTAGTACTAGAAATCATTAATAATGCCACTTTAGGATCTTTTGCTTGAAGCCGATAAACAATATTTCCTCTTTGCCAAGCAATTCCTTGAGCTAACCCAGTACCGTTTACTTCCAAATTAATGGCTCCATAATGGCTGGTAGTGGGCAAACTCATTTTATCGGAAAATTTATAAGCCGATTGCGCTAACTTTTTTGGCTCAGTATTATTAACTTTACTTCCGTGGACTGTATACGACCAGTTGCTTTTATTCCAGTAAATATATTCTTGCCCGCCGCCTGCTTGAGTTGATGCCTTAAAGGAACCGGCTAACTTAACCTTGGGCAGCTTTTTGTTAACTTTCACAAAATTAACCGCATTTTTAGCTAATTGACTTGTTTTATAAGTAGTTTTAGTTAAAACGGCATAAGAACCTTGAATATTAATTTTTGAATCATTTAACGGCAAAGGCTTTGAACCAACTGAATAGAATATTTTATTATTATGATGATTGCCGACATAACGAATATTAACAATCTTTTTCTTATCACTTAAACCATTATTCTTGGGTAAATGACGAGACCCAAGATCCTTTTCCAGTTGTGAATTCAATTCTTTAAAGGAATAATCTTTAGAACCTGTTTTGGCCGAAGAATTCATATCTGTTTTAGAAGAATTTTTAAAATCATTTTGACTTTGCTTACTGCATCCGCTAAGAACAAATAACATTCCTAAGAAAACAGTCGAACCAAGTTTTAAAAGTTTCATAAACATACCCCCCATACCGCGATTCTTTTCCGGTGTATCGTAACGCTTAGCTCAAACGAATGCAACGGACAAGTCAATAACTTGAAAATTTCTTTAAAGTTAGTTGACAACAAAAGTCCCAGGTTTTATCATGTAAAGAGTAATAAATAATATGTAAATTTTAGGGGGCCACAGATGGCAAAAAAATCAAAAAGTGAAAAGAATAAACGACAGGAAAAGTTAATTGCGAAGTATGCAGATGTAAGACATGAGCTCAAGAAAAGTGACAATTATACTGCTTTAGCTAAACGACCCAGAGACTCGTAACCAAATCGATTAAGAAGTCGAGACCGGCTAGATGGTCGGCCACGAGGTTTTATGCGAAAATTTGG
>DIDF01000012.1 GCA_002418005.1 Lactobacillaceae bacterium UBA5807 | reverse complement strand
GTTAATTTTGCACCAGAACCATTATTAGTTGTTATGCGTAAGTGCTTATTAAAAAACCACCAAGGTTCGCAATTAGAGCCCTGGTGGTTTTTATTGATTGCTAGTCCAGTTGGTTGAGCGCGCTAATTCAATGTGCTGAATATCATTAATATTGATAAATTGGTGGTTCGCAATCACAATGGTAGCCGCATTATAGCCCAGTATTGGGGTTGTAATGGTGGCCAAGTGCTGATTATTGTGATCAACGGTGTTTAATTGTAAGTTGACTGCTTGGTTCTGAGTGTAAGCTGTTGCCAAAATTTGGCCAATGATGGTTAAAGACTGTTGTGGTTTAGCGGGATATTGTTGTTGATCGTGAACCTTCTGTTGGTTTAAAGCGGCAGTATGATCAGATAAGTAAAAGCCTTGCCATTTCATTAGGCCGCGATCGTGGTAATCGTGCCTAAAGAAGCGGTTAACAATATTGAGGTCAAAGTCCTTGTCATTCAAGCGGCTGCCGCCTCTTTTGAATGGTTCTTTGACTCTGCGGCCAAACCTGACCAGTGAAGCCAATAAATTCAATCGTTAATTTAGTCTGCTGGCGCAATGCCTTTAATAAATTTTCCAAATCACTGAGATTATAATTAGTTAGTTTGTGTAAAGGCATTGACCGTAGTCGCTCATTAGCCCGCTGACTATTGAAAAATATGTTGTAAGTTTGATCGTAAGGGTCATTGGCAACTACCAGGCAGTAACGGGTTCGACTGGTCTGTTTAAATAATAATGCCAAGCGACTCGTAATAATATCTAAATCTTTATTCATAACTATTTCCTCCATTGTGGCCTCCGACCAACGCCGCTCGTTCAATCGCGGTGCCACCGGGCAATAGGCTGGTGGCATAGACGAGTTTGGTGAAGCCAAAGCGCCGGTGGATTTCATCAATAACTTGGTTCAGTTTACTGTGCTGGATTTGGTTAAGTGGGGATTCGAATAAATTAAGTTGTTGCCCGGTGTCAGGACTGAGCTTACTACTATAAACGCCAATATTACGGACAGCTTGGCCGTCCCAGTTCTTACGAAATAACCACAATAATTGTTGGGTTAAAGCTTGGTTATCATTAGTTGGTTCAATTTTCAAAGCCTGGTGAAAGCCGCCGCGGCCATCAGTTTCGGCCGCAGCATATGAAAAACCAATGCTTAGTGATAGACACCCGGCTAGTTTATGGTGGTGCCTTAGTCGCGCCGCGACTTGTTCACCAATCTCTTTAATGACCGTTTCAATCTCGTTTTGTGTCAAGTAGTCACGTGGTAATACTTGCGAATTACCTAGACTAGCTTCCTTAGGCTTTAAGGGTTCCTTTAGTTGAGAACGATCAACGCCCCAGGCCGTGGCAAATAGTTGGCTGCCGATTATCCCAAGCTGTTGTTTGAGTAAATAAGGGTTAGTGTGGGCTAACTCGTACATATTGTGAATTTGGAGTCGATTCAACCTTTTAGCCATACGTGCCCCAATGCCCCAAACGTCCGTTAAGTCGTTAATTGACCAAATCTTATCCGGCACAGTTTCATAATGAATTTCACCAATCAATTCATGATTGTGCTTAGCGTAATTATCTAGGGCTAGTTTAGCTTGAACCGGATTGTCGCCAATCCCCACAGTGGTGTATAAGCCGAGTTGCTGGCGGATCGTTTTTTGAATTAACCGCGCCACTTCACGGATAGAATTGCCAAAAAGCTGCCATGAATGGGTCATATCCAAAATACTTTCATCAATTGAATAGGGCCAAACCTCTTTTTCACTCGCAAATTGATGAAAAATCTGATTAATTTGCAAATTGCGTTGAATATAGAGATTTATGCGCGGCGGCACGACCCAAAGTCTAGGGTCATTGGGCAAGTCACGTTTGCGTGAGACATTGGCTTTAAGATGAAATAACTGCTTAGCCTCGGGTGAAGTGGCTAAGATGAGTCCACCATTGGTGTTTTCAGATTCACTAAGAACAACTAATGGGACTTTTAAGGGATTAAGCCCACGAGCAACGGCTTCACAACTACTATAAAAGGACTTGTTATCAATTAAAAAGAACACCCCATGCGGTTCTTGATCAAAAAACATACGCTCACCTTCTCAATAATTTACGTTTATTTTACCACGAAAAGGGAACGTATGTTCACAAAAGTGATATAATAAATATATAAATTGACAGCAATTATCTATGGAGGCGTCCAAATGAACACAGTTCAACTACAGAAATTTATCAGTGATAACAGCCAAGTGGAAGCGATCTTTATGCAAAAAGCCCTTGCGTATCTCAATATTAAGAACAAAAAACGCCAGCCAGCTAAACGGTGGAATGAAGAACAGATCACTCGTCAGGCTGAGAAAATGTATGCGCAGGTCGTTGAGAACGTATATGGAAAACTACACACACAAGTGAAAGCTAATCGGTTTACTCCAGCTGAGACGTGGATTAAATTTATCAATGAAAATGAGGTTCTTGATGGCCTGGAAGAGTCCATGATTGAGTTGGAGTTTGAGTAAAGCGCGTTGGAGTAATTTTTAAAAATAATAAGCGGAGCTGCTAATTAAACAGCACCGCTTATTGTAAAATAGTTCGTTCTGATAACAAAAACTAGCTTTTCAAAATGGTAAAAGAATAAAGCAAGGGAAAGTTCCAATACTCTTTAACAGGCTAGAAGAATAATATGGTGATTCAAGATCAATCATAGAACTATTTAGATAAAGGGAAATATATAAATGTCCCTATTTCTATATTTCTAAAAATCTATCTATCTTTTTTCTATCATTTTCACTAGCTTGTTCCCTGTAGCTGTCTAATAGTAGTTGTATAATTTCATAATTGTATTTCATATTGTTAACTTTTCCAATTGCGTCTAAAACCAAGCCCTGTTCTTCAGAGATCTTGATGCTTCTCTTTTGATATTTGAAACTTTTCTTTATGGATTCCCTTTGTTGGTTTTTAGATTGAGTTTCATTTAAGGCCTTCTCATCGAATTGTTCTTCTGGCTCAAAGTTTCCTGGTGTTCTTGTTCCTTGATCAAGAAGTCCTGAGCTTCTGCGTTTATTATTTCTCATTATAATTCCTACCTTTAAATTAATATCCAAAGTAATCAATGCGAGTTAGCAATTCTTCCGTAACTGTTCTATATAATGAAAGTACTTTTTTATCAAATTGGTCTTTATTTCGTATACCATTTATGTCGAATCTTTTAATCCGTTCCATTTGTGGAACTACAGTTTTGAAAATAGAGTCTTTTCCAAATTCGTCTTTTGCATTATTCATAATGAATTGATCTACAGTTCCACGATTTTGATGTAATACTTGTAAAATACCGATTATATCAATAGGCAAATTATATTTTGCTTTTAATTTTGACAACGTTTTAATATAATTTTCTGCACCTGTAAGAGAGCGTTCTTGAGTTTGTAATGATATTAATACATAGTCACTCATTGTAACGGCATTCTTTGTAACCTCAGGAGTTAAAGGAGGAACATCTATTAAAATTAAATCAAAGTTATTTTTCAAAGGCTTAAACAATGGATCTAAAAAAAAGTCTTCTTCTCTTTCTGAATTGGTGTTTTTATATAAATGTTTTGCAAAATCTTCAAAATCAATAAAACTGGGTAGTAAATACAAATTGGAAATAATTTTTATTGGGAGATCTGTAAGATCTCTATCCTGAACGCCACGCATGATTGTTTTATTAATAGTTGCAACTTCATCGGGATTATTAGTAGACTTTGTTAGCATCAACGATTTTGTAGCATTGCTTTGTGGATCTAAATCGGCTACAAGTACTTTTAATCCCATATTAGCCAATGTGTAGCCAATAAGTGTTGTGTTTGTAGTTTTTCCAACACCGCCTTTTTGATTACCAATAGTAATGGTTAAAGCTTGTTGCCTTTTCTTTAATCCAGCGATAGCGTTCGAAACATTATTATTCATATTACTTCCTCCAATATCCCTATTTACCTAAGTATATAACACAAACAAGAAAAATCAATATGGAAATAGGGATATTTCTATATTGATTTATTTAGAATTTTAACTTTATTTAAAAGAAGAAATATCCCTATTTATGTTCAAGAATCCTTTAATGATAGTAAATAAGGATATGCATGTATTGGAAATATAGAAATATCACCATCTAGATATTTCTAATTATCTCTATTTAGAAAAGAGTAAAATTAGAAATAGGGATAATATTAAAAAAAGTTGTCAAAGGTTTGTTAATAGAGTATGATTACAATCAAAAGAAATAATAAAAGAGCGTTGGTATAGTAACTATTGGAGTAGTTACTATACCAGCAAACCAAGCACACACACTGCTTGATCGCCTTTAACGCTCGTCTTTATAGATGGCTAGCTAGTGTATGAACTACTAAAAGTAGTCAACACTAGTTGCCTGATAGGAATATTATACTAAACCTATTGGGATTATGCCAGTCGAGAAGTCGAGTTAAACGCATACATAGGTTTAGTTAAAGCAGATTAAGTTACCCCAGTGGGCGGCTTAATCTGCTTTTTGTTTGGTTGAGGCTAAAAGGGAGAAGTACTTCATGTTTGTTGAAACCTGTTAAGCTAATCCCAATTAAAAATTAAATAAACAAAAAATCCCCGTGAGGCTAATCACGGGAACTCACAGAACTATCAACGAATGAGTTAATTGTACTAGTGCCAGTTATGTTTGGCAAGGGTACAGTTTGATGAATTTGACCGCCCTAAGAGCCAAGTTGGGGTTTAAATACCAAGTAGCCACGTTAACTGGAGCGATTGCTTAAAAATCTAGTGTTTGAACGTTTAATTTTAATACAT
>DIDF01000010.1 GCA_002418005.1 Lactobacillaceae bacterium UBA5807 | reverse complement strand
TCTGTTCGTCTAAATCCCGCCGGTCAACTAAGAAGATGACCTTATCGACACCGGGATCTTGCGCAGCTAATTTAGCGGTTTTATATGAGGTGAGTGTTTTACCAGAACCCGTGGTATGCCAAACGAAACCATCTTGATGGTCATGAATCCGGTGCATCACGGCTTCAATCGCATAAATCTGGTAAGGCCGTAAGAGAATTAAGCTCTGACGTTCTTGGTCGATGACCGTATATTCACTGACCATTTTGTGGGCCATGGGAATATTAAGAACTTGGCGCGTGAACGCTAAGCCGTTTTCCACGGGGTGATTATCCCGCGTTCGCCAATTGAACAAAAAGGCTTTATTGAAATGATCCGGTTCGGCATTCGCAAAATACGCCGTACTATCCGGCGTCATAATCACAAACATTTGCAACAGCGAGTAAATTCCCGTATATTTACCTTCCTGCGCGTATTTTTCAATTTGATTAAAAGCCTGGTTAAGTTCGACCGTGGCTTTTTTTAGTTCCAATTGAATTAAGGGTAACCCATTAATCAATAGGGTTACGTCAAAACGGCGATCAGGATTGACATCTTGAGTACCAGCTAACCGTGGTCGCACTGCTTGTCGGACCACTTCATAACTAGATTTACCGCCAGCAACGTCCGCTTTCCAAAACAATTCAAGCGTCACCGTGCCCAGCTTAGCATCATCACGTTCAACTTCAACTTTGCCAATGCCATTTTCGGCGGCTAGTAACTTAGCTGCTTCGTAAGGTGTCCGAACTTCAATCGCCCGTTTAACTTGATTAAATTCGGTATCAGTTAAAGGGTGTCCCTGCAATTTAGCATAGTTATTGTTATTTAATTTATCGCGAAAATTAGCCCATAACTGATCCGGCGTCGCACCACACAGGTCTTTTCGTTCCACCCATTGATTACTTCCGGTCGTTAAGGTTTTAACAACTTCTTTTTCAAACGACAGTTCCAACATAAAAAAGTTCCTTCCCCTGCATTTAAACTATTCACTAGCTTATTATACGCGAACAGATTAGGGTTTAGGCTTCATAATTTAATATAGCCAGAATTCAATAAGGTTGAAATAGATAAACAAGCTCTGATTGATGAATGGTGGTAAAATTAGCGTACAGGCCTAGATTTCATAATTAAAGTTACCAACCAGAAAATATGAAAAAGGCCTGTCTTTTTTTGCCAAAACGGTGTTTGCATAATATGCTATCCAGGGAGAAAGACAGGTTCCATGGCCGTTATAGCTCGGGATCACGCTGATACTTGTCTGCATCGCTGTGGTCGGTACTCGATTTTAATGCTTAAGTTTGAGCATATGGTAACTGAGAAGCTAAACCTAGGTTGGTTCCCTGAAATGGTCAATTATGCCGTTCATCGTGCGCCACATACGATTTACCACTTGACTTATCAAAGCCTAGTCAACTCTTTGATCACGGTAAACGTCATAAAAGAACACAAGACCTTCGGTCGCACTATAATCAAGTGGTAGGCACCTCAATTGAGGTTTGCAGTGAGTAAGCCTCTTTCTAGCTGGTAACTTTGTTATTGCAATCTAAGATAGTACATTAATAGATAAGACTAAGGAACGGAGGCTAAGTATGCGACTTTGGCATGAGCAACTTATTAGCAAACTTCCTCGCCAGCAACTGTTAGGCCAGCATCGAGAACTTGCTGCTTTAAGAGGGAATGGCTGGGGAAAAAAGCATGCAACTGTTAATTATGTGTTCGATTACTCACCTTATAAACTCTATCAATTTCACTTACTGGTTCTGCACGAAATGCAGCGTCGCGGATACCATCCTAATAAAAACTGGTTTGATCCACTCTACCGTGGTGTTCACTGTAATCCATATATAATTTTGAAAGCATGTCCGATCACTAACCCGATTTATCCAGAACATAATGACTCATATTTGAAAGAATGTTTAGCTAATTTAGCCAGCAAAGATGTTTTTTTATAATTCACCGGAAAGAACCCTTGCTTTCGAATTATCCTTTTATATTTAACTAATAGTCTGTGTCGAATTAAGCTAATAAATACCATTCAATTCAAATTTTAGTATATTTAAATTTCCTAACAGCTGGTGTTATAGCACATTTTATGCGAGTTGTTTAAGACCTACCAACAACTATGAACATATACTTATTACACCATTTCAGTAAAGACGGCCACTACCCGCCGATTTACGCTATAATTCGGTCACTTTCAGCTAAATTGAGTTGGTGATCCTAATTAGTGGCTGGTGAAAGCAGCATAACTGCAAGCTTTATTGGCATCAAAGAATAGTAAAGATTATAATTAGTGCAAAGTAAACATGGGCTAACGCCTGTTTTCTTTGCACTTTTTATTTTTCCTGGAGGAAACCATCATGGCTTATCGACATCGTGCTACCCAATTGTCATTTCAATCCTTTAACAACGGCCTTGGTGTGCCACTTTCTTCCGACAATGAGTGGGTTCAATTAGCCGACATGCTCCCGTGGCAACAGCTCGATGAAGCCTATCAATTTCTTTTTACTGAGATGGGTGGGCGCGCTGCTAAACCCTTTCGTCTGCTTTACGGTGCCAGTTTGATCAAGCAAGCAGAACATCTAACCGACCGTTCGGTCGTTACCGCTATTCGTGATACCCCGGCTTACCAGTACTTTATCGGGCTAGACACCTACACAACCGACCTGCCGTTCAACCACTCAACCTTGGTTTATTTTAGACGACGCATGGGTCAAATAACGGAACTAGTGCGAAATATCATCAGTGATACCTTGCGCGAACAAATCCAAAGCTTATTGCCAGATGATGAGCTCCGTGTCTTGATCACAGACGCTACTGCGGTGCCAATTGAAATTCGTTTTCCACAAGATACTTCGCTGCTAAATCAAGCTCGGCTCAATCTAGAAGAAATGTTATTAGACATGGCTCATCAGTTGCAAATCAAGCCTCCACGAACCTACAAACGTGAAGCAAAAGCTAAGTGGACCGCTTTTGCTAGAAAACCGCGGCGTTGGGCTAAGGAAACACGCAAGCAGATCAAAGTACAGCTCCAGTATGTCCGACGTGATCTACGTTATATCGATGTGCTGTTGGCCCACGGTGCCTCTCTTAACGAAAGCCAAACCAAACGATTGGCTGTGATTCGTGAACTTTTTGACCAGCAAATGTTCATGTATGAAAATCGGACCCATCGGGTCCCAGGACGGATTGTTAGCTTGGCACAACCGTGGATTCGCCCGATTAACCGTGGTAAAGCCAAACAACGAACCGAATTTGGTCCCAAGATTGATGCTTCAATTGCCGATGGCATGATCGATATCGAACGATTTGATTTTAAGGCGTTCAATGAAAGCCAAGATTTAGCAACAACCATCGATCATTATTTCGACGTGCATGGTTATTATCCCGATGAAATCTTAGCTGACACACTTTATCGTACCCGCGAGAATCGGCGCGGGAAAATTGAACGCGGTTTTGCCTTCATGAAAGGCCCTTTGGGCCTTTCATTGGTGCGGACTAAAACGGTAGCCAGCATCGCAGTGACGATTGATATTGCGATCAATCTAGCCAATCTAAAGATGCTACTAAGGCTTTTTAATGGACCAATTTTGATTTTTGTAAAATATAAGCAGGAATCCATCTTAATTCACTATCAAATTCACGTTTCAGGTAGCCGGAATGTTGCCTAATTCACCAGCCACTAATTAGTTCTGATATTCTTAATTCGAATCACGTAGGTACCTATTTACTTTTGGCGTGAAACTAAGAATAGATATTTACGGCCAACTAGTCTAAATGAGAAACTGGTCCATTGGTTCAAATATTGTGCCCCAATTTAAAAAGGGGATACATTTGAAACACATCTTAAGACCGAAAGGATTTAGAATAACCCAGGAAAATATTAATTTAGAAAGGAAAGATTATCAATGAAAAAAGTAACAATTATAGGATCCGGTATAGGAGGATTGGCTGCTGCTGTGCGTCTCCAAAAATTAGGTTATGATGTTACAATTTACGAAAAAAATGCACAGCCAGGTGGTAAAATGAATCAAATTACTAGCGCAGGTTTTACGTTTGATGTTGGTCCAACAATCGTTATGATGAAGGATATTTATGAAGAAGTTTTCCGATTTTGCGATGTCGACCCGCAGGAATATTTACCATTCGAAGAAGTTGACCCATTAATGCACTTGGTGTTCAGTGATCAATCAAGTTTAAATTTATCACGAGATTTACCTACATTCATTTCAGAAGTTTCTCGGATTGCACCAGACGATGTTAGTGGTATGCTAAATTTTTTAGCTAATATTTATCATCGTTATGAGATTGCCAAGCCTAACTTTTTAGAAAGATCATTTCGCAGTTGGCACGATTTTTATAATATTCCTTCACTGTCTGCGGGTTTTCAATTGCACACATTCGGTAATGCTTACAAAAACATTTCTAAGTTTATTGACAACGAAAATTTGCGCAATTCGTTAGCTTTTCAAACTTTATATATTGGCATTTCTCCTTATCAAGGGCCATCACTATACAATATTATTCCAATGATCGAGTTATTTTACGGTGTACATTTTCTCAAGGGTGGTATGTATACGGTCGTCAAGGGGCTTGTTAAGTTATTTAAAGAGCAGGGTGGTACTTTGAAGCTCGGAAGTCCTGTGCAAGAAATTATTATCAAAAACAAATCCGCTGTTGGAGTTCGTAGCAATGAACGCAAATTCTTTAGTGACTATGTGCTGTGCGATGTAGACTTTCCAACAGCAATGACCACGCTAATTCCAAATCAAGAAGATCGTGGCAAATATACTAATCAAAGAATTGAAAAAATGTCATATTCTTGCTCATGTTTAGTCTTCTATTTTGGTTTGAATAAAAAATACCCTACTGAGGCGTTACACACAATTTGTTTTGCACATGATTTCAAAAAAAACGTTGCTGACTTATTTGAAAATGGCACTTTACCCGAAGATCCTTCATATTATATTTACGTACCGTCTAAAATGGATTCTAGTTTAGCACCCGAAAATTGCGAGTCTCTGTACGTGTTAATTCCTGTTCCAGAATTGTCCAAATTTAATCATTGGTCAAAAAAAGTAGTCGAAGATTATCGTCGATTAATTATCAATAAAATTAAGGAAAATAGCATTTTCAGTGATATTGATCAACACATTGTTCTTAAAAAACAATTTACACCAATTGATTTTAAAGAACAATTTGGGGCATATAATGGCGCTACTTTTGGGCTACGGCCGACTTTGAAGCAAAGTAATTATTACCGCCCTCATAACAAGTTCGATTATGCTTCTAACCTTTATTTCTGTGGCAGTAGTACTCATCCTGGCGCAGGTGTTCCTATTGTTATGCAGAGTGCGAAACTTGCCGTTGAGGAGTTAATTAGAGATGACAAAAATAATTAGTAAATTTGAACAACACCGTGAAGACTTTGAATTTTGTGCAGCTATTACCAAACGTTCTTCTACAACATTTTATGTTGCTTTCTCTAAACTACCTCTAGAACGTGCATGGAGTATTTATGCGGTTTATGCATTTTGCCGAACAGCCGATGATCTTGTAGATGTTCACCATGATAGTGTTGGACTTCTATCATTGCGTCATGATTTAAGTGATTTTGCAAGTGGACATATTCCTGATAAGCCTATCTGGCGCGCATTATCTGTGGTTTTTGATACGTATGACATGAACTTGGATGCTTTTTTTGATATGATCCGGGGTCAAGAACAAGATATCAATTTCAAACAACCAGAAAATCAAAAAGACTTGGAAAAATATTGTTATTACGTTGCTGGTTCAGTAGGTCTTATGATTCTACCCATGCTTTCACAGAATCACCACAAAATTATCACGCCAGCCATCGATCTTGGAATTGCAATGCAACTCACCAATATTTTAAGAGATGTTGGCGAAGATTATCAACAGGGACGAGTTTATCTTCCGAGGAAACTTTTACTGCGCGATCAGATCAATTTGAACGATTTAAATAGCACAGTTCCCTCAAAAAAATTGATTAAGCTTTGGAATGAGGAAGCGGAAATTGCTATATCTAAATATGAGTCCGGACTATCAATGATGCCACAAATCGATTTGTTAGCTCGCCCCTCTCTATTAGCAGCGACTTTTCTATACCGTGAATTGTTGACGGTAGCTCGCGAACAAAATTATCCAATATTAAAAAAACGTGTTTTTTTAACACCACAGCGTCGGAAAACAGTGCTTAAAGAAATTTCCAAGTATTCTTTCTGAATAATTTTGATCTTATTTCACGTCCTTGTTTTAGGGAACTGACATGATAATAGCTAAAAAATCCAAGAAGAAATAACCATAGGAGTACCGTCTAATTTACGATGAAGTGCAGAGAAAGCGACTGTATGACGCAGAAAAAACATTTCTACAGCTGATACTTGTCGGCATCAATTGTAGTTGACACTTGATTTTAATGCCTACGAACCCCTATTTTGGCTAATTACAAGCCAATTAAACGGTAGCATCAAAGAAGCGACCCAGTGATCATCTGCAAATTGCTTTCAGTAGCTACTTGTTGCGTTACGCGTACTGATACGAAATGGAGACAAAATATGAAATGGCAAAAAGTTTGGGCGTTCAACAAATATTGGGTAATGTCCAAATCACAGAAACAATATGACTACATTCGTTTGCTGGCCAAGAATAATCAATGGACCCCACAAAAGTCACAAGAACTAAAGAATATCATTGATTCGCTTAAGTCGGTTTCACCAACAAAAAAAACACTAACAACAACGTATCAACATATCTGGGGATATTTCAAAAAAATTGCAACCGATGAAGAGTTACATCAGTATTTGAACCTGTTAGATGAATTGCAACCGGACAATGATAATCTGGGACCTTTTTTGGCTCAACTAACTAATAAGTATCAAATTGATTATCTCAAAAAATCTAGAATTATAATTGAGCTTAATACCTAGATTGCAATAATAAAGTTACCAGCTAGCAAGAGGCATACTCCCTGCGAACCTCAATTGAGGTTCCTACCGCTTGGCAATAGTGCGACCGAAAGTGTTGTCTTCTTTTATGACGTTTACCGTGATCAACGAGTTGACTTGACTTTGATAAATTTATTGGTAAATCGTATGTGGCGCACAATAAACGGAATAACTGACCATTTCAGGGAACCAACCTAGGTTTAGCTTCTCAGAAGCTGTTTGAGGTCTCTATTGACGAGCAAGCAGGATCCCTATAAAGGCCATAGCAACCATGACTTTACTGGTATTTAACTTGCGTTCGCAATTGAACCAAAGCCGTCGCCAGTTGGTTAACCAACTGAAACTACGTTCCACGACCCAGCGCTGTGGCGTTACTTGACCGTTCTTCAGATCACTTTGTTTGGCGATAATGACATCTGCACCAATGATTGCATGGACCGACTGGGCGAAGTTGTCGCCTGTATAGCCACCATCGGCCATCACTCGCTGAACAAGATCAGACTGCTCTTCATTTAACGCGAGTAAAGCGATCGCACCGTCCCGTTCGGAGACATTAGCTGTGGTAATGTGGATCGCGAATGGGAGACCATTAATATCAACGGCAAGGTGGCGTTTAATCCCACTGATTTTCTTGCCGCCATCATACCCTTTATTTTGGGGTGTTGCCGTATTTTTGACGCTTTGCGCATCAAGAATTACGAACGACGTTCGTACCGATCGTCCCATTCGTAATCGCTCTCGAGCGACAATT
>DIDF01000046.1:8016-9064 GCA_002418005.1 Lactobacillaceae bacterium UBA5807 | reverse complement strand
AACTAGCACCACGCGTATTATATTGGTAATTAAATAAAGGAGGTGATGCTTTTTGACTAGTGGAATATGTCTTAAGGCATCAGCTGTGGAGAACGAATTAAAATAGTTGATGCATATGACGAGAAGTCGGTGAAATCCAAATTCACCGGCTTTTTTGTTTGCCTTTTTTTAATTGATAAATTATAAAAGGTTCACAATCTCTAATTGATGATTAATTTTCCCTTAATATAACAGTGTTTTAATTTGTGATAGCGTTTACAAACTTTTTTTGAAGTGCTACGCTTTGGGTGGGTAAAATATGTTTTTATAAAGGGGAAACAATTATGAAAGATAATTTTGATTTTTTAATGCCCAGTGTCAATTTCTTTGGTAAAGGTGTTATTCAAAAAATTGGTGATCGAGCAAAAATGCTTAATATGAAGCATCCTCTAATTGTCACGGATAAGATTTTACGAGGAATGGACAACGGCCCAGTTGCCCAAACTTTGGATTCATTGGATAAAGCCGGAGTAACGTATGCAATTTATGATGGAACTGAACCAAACCCAAAAATTAGAAATATTCAAGAAGCAAAACAAGTATATTTAGATAATGAATGTGACAGTATTATCACCGTTGGCGGCGGTTCTTCCCATGACTGTGGGAAAGGGACTGGCATTATTTTGACTAACGGTGATGACATTACTAAGTTGGCTGGAATTGAAACTTTGGCCAACCCATTACCACCATTGATGGCTGTTAACACAACTGCTGGAACTGCTTCTGAATTAACCCGGCACTGTGTTATCACTAATGAACAAACTCATTAGAAGTTCGTTGTGGTTTCATGGCGAAATATTCCGTTGGTATCATTTAATGATCCAATGTTAATGTTGGATGTTCCAAAGAATTTAACTGCTGCAACCGGAATGGATACATTCGTTCAGTGCATTGAGCCATACGTTTCAACTAACAGAAACGAAATTACTGATGCTCAGTGTATTCAAGGAATTAAATTATGTGAGGAAAGTCTGCGAGAAGCATATGCAAACGGTCATAACGTTGAAGC
>DIDF01000046.1:0-7992 GCA_002418005.1 Lactobacillaceae bacterium UBA5807 | reverse complement strand
GTTGAAGCTGAAATGTTAGGCGGCATGGCATTTAACAACGCAGATTTGGGATACGTTCACGCAATGGCTCACCAACTTGGCGGTCAATATGATGCTCCTCATGGTGTCTGCTGTGCAATGCTCTTGCCAACGGTAGAAAAATATAATATTATTGCTGCTCCCGAAAGATTTGCCCAATTAGCTGAAATTATGGGCGAAGATACTACTGGTCTTTCAACAATGGAAGCCGCTGATCTTTCAATTAAAGCAATGAGAAGAATGTGCGATGACGTAAACATTCCAAGAAGTATCAAAGCAATCGGTGCAAAACCAGAAGACTTTGAGTTGATGGCTGAAAATGCTTTAAAGGATGGCAATGCATTCTCAAACCCACGTAAGGGTACTAAAGAAGATATTGTTAAGTTGTTCCAGGAAGCTTATGATGGTAAAAACTAGTATGCGACGAGGCACGGTTTGAGGTCGTGACGCAAATAGCTCCGAAGTGCAAAGCCTGGTTTGGGGCTTTGTACTTCGGAGTTTTTGCGTCACGACCTCAGTGCCATCGGAGCATCATTTAAAGGCCGATGAAGAAAGTGTGTAGGGGACAGAGGTTACTATCTAGGAAATAATTTCTTAAAGATCAACCATTCACTTCCAATTTTTTGCGTTCCGATCTCAATGCCGTCGGAGCATCATTCCAAGGCCGATGAAGAAAATGTTTAGAAGTCAAAGGCCATTATATAAAAAATGGATACTAAAAAACGTCACTGAATTTTTCAGTGACGTTTTTTAGATACCTATTTTAATTAGTTTAGTAAATTAAAGTCTTTCATTCAGTTCTTTGCCAAGCTTCTCATAACCGGGTTTGCCAAGTAAAGCAAACATATTTTGCTTGTATGCTTCAACACCTGGTTGGTTGAATGGGTTGATACCATTCAAGTAACCTGAAATTGCAACGGCAATTTCAAAGAAGTATATCAAATATCCCAAAGTATATGGAGTTTGATCAGGGATGTGAACACTCATGTTTGGAACATTACCATCAGTATGAGCTAAGACAACGCCTTGGAATGCCTTGGTGTTTGCGAAATCCATTGTCCTGCCTTCCAGGTATTTAAGGCCATCAAGATTGTCCGATTCCTTTGGAATATCCATGTCATGATTTGGCTTATCAACCTTAACAACGGTTTCCATAAGGTTTCTGCGGCCTTCCTGAATGTATTGACCAAGTGAATGAAGGTCAGTAGTGAAGTTAGCAGATGATGGGTAAATACCCTTTTGATCTTTGCCTTCAGATTCACCCATCAATTGCTTCCACCATTCAGCCAAGTAAGTCATATTTGGTTCGTAGTTTTCAAGTAATTCGGTAGTGTAACCTTTACGATACAAAATATTTCTGTATGCGGCGTATTGATAAGCTTCGTTCTGAGTTAAATCAGGGTTGGTGTAATCATCGGAAGCATCAGCAGCACCCTTCATCAAATCATCGATGTTGGCGCCAGATACGGCAATCGGAAGCAAACCAACTGGGCAAAGAACTGAGTAACGACCACCAATACCATCAGGGATGATAAATGATTCGTAACCGTTGGCATTTGCTTCTTTTCTCAAGGCACCATGAGCTTTGTCGGTAGTAGCGTAAATTCTCTGTTTAGCGCCATCTGCACCATATTTCTTAGTTAACAAATCTTTAAAGATTCTAAATGCAATTGATGGTTCCGTAGTGGTACCAGACTTGGAAATAACGTTAACTGAAAAGTCACGGTCGCCGATTAAATTGATTAAATCATAAACGTACGAAGGTGATAGGGAGTTTCCAGCAAAGAATACTTGTGGAAACTTTCGCTTTTCGTCTGGTAAGTAATTAAAGAATGTGTCATTCAGAAAATCAACAGCCATTTTGTCACCCAAATAAGAGCCACCAATTCCAATTACAACAAGAACTTGAGAATCAGATTGAATCTTTTTAGCAGCTGCTTTGATTCGAGCAAATTCTTTTTTATCGTAATCCTTAGGTAAAGTTAACCAATCCCGAAAATCAGAACCGGCACCAGTACCTTTTCTGAGTTCTTGGTCAGCTGCAGTAACCATTGCCTGCATTTCACCTAATTCATTTTTATGAACGAACTTTGATAACTTAGAACTGTCAAATGAAATATGAGTCACTTTTCTTACCTCTCCTTGTTAATTAGTATCATTGGTATACACCATTATTTTATCACGGTTAAAACTGATTGGAAGACGTTCAATTCAACTCTAGGTAAATATTAATGTTGATTTAATAGCAATCTTCGGAGAAGCTCATTATGTAAACGTTTACAATTGTTTACAAAAAAATACTTCCCATAAAAAATAAATATGCTTTTGGCGATTTATAATATTTAATTCATCTGAACTTATAACTTTACAATTATCATCTTGGCGATTATTTTGGAAATTCAGTTCATTTAATTCAAAAAGCTTTAGAAATATTATCTTTGGATGAGAAACTACCTTGTATTATGTAGGAAAACCCAATAAAATTTTAATTGAACATAAAAGTTTGGAGGAACTAAAATGTCATCAAAAGTTAAACCTTTGCTATTAAAGCCATCTTTACACGAGAAAATGTGGGGTGGAACTAAGTTACGGGATTATGGCTTTGATTTACCCTCAGAACATACTGGAGAAGCATGGATTGCTTCTGCTCATCCGCATGGCCCTTCAACTGTAGTTAACGGAGATTATGCTGGTAAAACTCTTCAAGAAATATGGAATGAGGCTCCTCAACTTTTTGGCGGGCATGAGAAGAATGCGGCATTCCCTTTGTTGGTTAAAATTTTGGATGCTAACCGGGATTTATCAATCCAAGTTCACCCCGATGATGAATACGCTCAAGCTCATGGGGAGCCTTATGGTAAAACTGAAAGCTGGTATATTCTTTCTGCTAAACCTGGTGCCCAACTTTATTACGGTCATACTGCTCAGACTCATAAAGAATTGGCGGATGCCGTTCACAGTGGCAATATCAAATCGATTTTAAGAACGGTTCCTGTTAAGCAAGGAGAATTCTATTATGTTCCATCCGGTACTTTACACGCTTTAGGCACGGGAATTGTTGCTTTGGAAACCCAACAAAGTTCAGATACTACATTTAGATTCTATGATTTTGATCGGGTTGACCCTTCAAGCGGGAAAAAACGGCCACTTCAAGTTGAAGAAGCTTTGGAAGTGACAAATGTTCCCCACAAGGATCCTGAAATAAAAGAAACAACTCAAACTCTTGGGGATGCTAAGATTACTACTTTAGTGAATGCAACCTACTTTGCCGTTTTGAAGATTGAATTATCTGGAAGCGCCAATTTGAATATGAATCATAAATATATGATTCAAACTGTTATTGCAGGCAATGGAACTCTAAAAGTTGATGGCACTGATTACCAAATAAAAAAAGGTACCACTTATATTTTGCCAAATCAAACCAAAGATTATAAATTGACGGGGAATTTGCAGATTATTGGCAGTTTTGCTAATAAGTAATTTAATGTACTCTAAGGGTTTCGCTGTCGTTTATTTTGAGTTTGAAGTTATAATGAATATTGACTGTTAAGGATATTCTATTAAAGTCTTTTTAGAAGGAAAGAGAATAATGGTTAGTTCATTTGAAGTTCAAGGAATTGCAGCCAGTGACGGGATTGCAATTGAAAAAGCTTATTTATTAAAAGATCCAGATCTTTCATTTTCTCCAAAAAGAATTAAAAATGTTAATAATGAGGTTGTCAGAATTCATGATGCCTTAGATAAAGCCGAAAAAGAAATCAACAAAATAAAATCGCAAGCGCAAAAGACTGTTGGAGTTGATGAGGCTCAAATATTTCAAGTTCAAATTGAAATATTAACAGATCCCGAATACACCCAAGAGATCTCTAACGAAATTTTGGAACAGAATATTAGTGCTGAGCAGGCTTTAAAAACTGTCACTGACAAGTATATTGCAAAGTTTAATTCCATCAGAGGTAATGATTATCTAAAAGAACGGGTTTTCGATGTTAGAGATGTTTATAAAAGAGTTTTAGCTCATTTACTGAATGTTGATTTACCTAACCCTAGTTTAATAGATAAAGACGTAATTATTGTTGCAAGTGAGATTGGCACAAGCAGCTTTGCTCAATTCAATACCAAGTATATTAAAGGCTTCATCTCTGATTTAGGTGGTCGAACTTCTCACGTGGCAATAATGTCTAGGAGCTTGGAAGTGCCGGCAATTGTTGGTGCTAGTGACGCAACCTCTAAAATTAAAAATGAACAAACAATTATTTTAGATGGATCTCAAGGGATTTGTATTGTTAATCCTGATCAAGCCTTAATTGAGAAATATCGCCAAAAAGAAATTGAATTTAAAAAACAAAAGCAAGCCCTGGAAAGTTTCAAGGAACAACCTTCTGTTACTCAAGATGGAATTAAGCATACAATTGCTGGAAATATTGGCACTCCAAAAGATACCAAAGCCGTTATTGATAACGGTGGTGAAGGAGTTGGATTATTTCGAAGCGAATTTTTATATATGCATTCTAGTGACTGGCCGACCGAGCAGCAGCAATTTGACGCATATAAGCAAGTCGTTTCTGATATGAAACCTCGCCCCGTTGTTATTAGAACGATGGATATTGGCGGAGATAAAAATTTGCCCTATCTGCAACTAAAACACGAACGAAACCCATTTTTAGGTTATCGGGCAATTCGAATTAGTTTGGATAAGCAAGATATTTTTAGAACCCAATTGAGAGCATTGATTCGAGCATCGGCGTTCGGTAATTTATGGATTATGTTTCCAATGATTGCTACTTTAAATGAATTCAGAGAAGCCAAAAAAATATATAAAGAAGAGTTTGACAAGTTAGTTAAAAACGGCCAAAAAGTCGGCAAGATTAAAGTTGGAATGATGATGGAAATTCCTGCGGCAGCTGTTTTAGCTGATAAATTTGCCAAAGAAGTTGATTTTATGAGTATTGGCACCAATGATCTTATTGGATATTCAATGGCAGCTGATCGAGGAAATGAAAAAGTTAGTTATCTATATCAACCATATAATCCTTCCGTTATTCGCCTAATTAAATACATTGTCGATTCGGCCCACAAAGAGAAAAAGTATGTTGCAATGTGTGGTGAAATGGCAGGAGATCCAATTGCTGTTCCATTGTTAGTTGGAATGGGGCTGGATGAATTTTCTATGAGTGCTACTAGCATGCTGAAAACTCGTTCATTAATGAAACACCTTGATTCAAAAGAAATGAAGACGTTAGTTGATAAGGCAATTGAGGCTGAAACGGCTGACGAAGTAGTTCAAATGGTTAAAAAAGCAGTGAAATGAAAGTTTGTATGAAAATGGTTTTATCAGCTTGAATTTTTTTAAGTTGGTAGGACCATTTTTTGTTAAAATCTAATTAAACGGGGGTGGTCGGTCGTTGAACATATTAGTTACTGGTGGAGCCGGCTTTATAGGCTCGCACTTTATCAGATATATCTTAAGGGAGCATTCACTAGATACAGTTACTAATTTGGATGCCTTAACTTATGCCGGTTCATTAGATAATTTAAAAGACGTGCAAAAAAGTTCGCGGTATAAATTTTTTAAAGGCAATATATGTGACTATAAATTTTTAAATGGTTTGTTTAAAAATAATTCCTTTGATGCTGTAATAAATTTTGCCGCAGAGTCTCATGTTGACAGATCAATAAAGAATCCCAGTATTTTTGTAAAAACAAATGTTTTGGGAACCAATAATCTTTTGGACATTTCGGAAAGATCTGGTGTCAAAACGGTTCTTCAAATTTCTACTGATGAAGTTTATGGCGATTCACCTGAAGAAGGTGGATTTGAGGAGTCTGACTTGCTGATGCCATCTTCTCCTTATGCCGCAAGTAAAGCGGCAGCTGATATGCTGGCTCTTTCATATTTTAAAACTTATGGGCTAAATGTGCGGATTACTCGGTCTTCTAATAACTATGGGCCGAATCAATTTCCTGAAAAATTAATTCCATTAATGATAACCCATGGGTTGAGTGGAAAAACATTGCCACTTTATGGTGACGGCCATAATAAGCGGGTTTGGCTTTATGTATCAGATAATTGTCGAGCGATTGACATGGTTTTAAGAAATGGGAAGCCTGGAGAAGTTTATAATATTTCCGGAAATGATTTAAAATCAAATAAGGAAATCGCTCAAAAAATATTATCTGAGCTAAGAATCAACAAAGATAAAATTCAATATGTAAAGGACCGTCCGGGTAATGATGAAATATATTTGATAAATGATTCAAAAATTAGAAATGGCTTGAACTGGACTCCAGCGGTTGGATATAACCAAGGCTTAAAAGAGACCATTCAGTGGTATGCTGAACATGTTGACTGGTGGAAAGAAAAAATCATTTAGGTAAATAGGGTGATAATTATGGAAATCGGTTTTATTGGTACTGGCGTAATGGGTACCGGAATGATTAACAATTTATTGAAAGCTGACGTTAATGTCAATGTATACAATCGAACAAAGTCTCATGCTGATACAGTAGTTAAAAATGGTGCTCATTGGGTTGACACCCCTAAAGAAATTGCTCGAATCAGTGATACTATTATCACGATTATTGGGACTCCTAGCGATGTCAAAGAGGTTTATTTTGGCGAAGATGGAATATTTTCGGGAATTAAGAAAGATACACTTTTGATTGACATGACGACAAGCTCACCAGATCTAGCTCAACAAATTTATGATGAGAGTAAAAAAAGAAGCGCCAACTCCTTGGATGCCCCAGTATCCGGAGGTGATGTTGGTGCTAAAAATGGTACTTTGACCATTATGGTTGGTGGCGATAAAGATGCTTTCGAACAGGCGATGCCTATCTTTAATACTTTAGGGAGTTCCATTAAATTGTTTGGTGGCCCTGGTAAAGGCCAGTACGCCAAGATGGCTAATCAAATTATGATAGCAGGAACCATGACTGGGATGATTGAATCATTAGTATACGCAAAAAAAGCCGGACTCGATTTGAGTGCGGTTGTAAATACTATTGATGGTGGCGCTGCAGAAAACTGGAGTATGGCAAATTACGGTCCTCGAATTCTTCAAGGTGATTTTCAGCCAGGGTTTGCCGCAAAACACTTTTTGAAAGATTTGCGAATTGCATTAAATTCTGCCAAGAAAATGAATATTGATCTTCCGGCTACAAGAAAAGCCTTCGAACTTTATAAGTCACTTGTCGAAGAATATAAACTTGGCGATGAAGGCACTCAGGCCCTCATTAAAGAATACCAGCAAAACTAACGGATTATTTTGTGATCTTCCAGTCATGTTTTATTGAATTTGCTTGGAAGGTTACCAGTCTTTTTATTTGTCGATTAATTCTAACTTTTGTTATGAACAGAGAAAATGGGTTGGGAGAAACCTGTTTTCCCTGTTGTTTTTTTATCCAGTATTTAATGTCCTTTGAGATTTGCCACTGACTTAGTTTTGGGTAGTCGTGTTTGAGGTATCCATAAATTTTTTGGTAATTCCAAGTTGGCCATAAATCTCCGCCAATAAATTGACTACGAGTAATATGAAGCTTTCTTGCGTCCGAAGTTGCAATTCGGTAAATGCTTTCAATTTTAATCACCCCAAAAGGTGGTTCAACAATTGATTGTTCCTTGCCATTGATATCCACGTAAGGACCAAGTGGGACAACCAATAAGGCATTTTTTAGTCGCTTAAAGTGACCTTGAAGATTTAAAGCAAATTGAAGGTCATCGGATAACCGATATTCTCGTTTAACTCCAGTCACCATTAATATGGTGACACACCACATTTTTTCTGGATTCATAAAATCCTCCACCATTTAAAACTGCCCTTATAATTTATTACTTTTTACTGGCCACCCTTACTTTGGCCTCAAAAATCATTTCAGCTTATTCTAATTTTGGCCTTCATTTTTGGAGGCCCTTTTTATTAAATATGTTATTAAGTAGAAATAATTGATTTTATACGCGTGGTGCTAGTTAAA
>DIDF01000045.1:1674-5396 GCA_002418005.1 Lactobacillaceae bacterium UBA5807 | reverse complement strand
AAACCATGCATGCGATACACAAGGAAAGCCGAAAGAAGCTAGGCCTCTTCGGCTTTTCAGCGTATCAAGAAGTCGACCAATTGTTAGCGGCATAGGCTACAACCACTAAAAACAGCCACTTTGATCTACGCTTAATTTCAACTTTGCACCAGAACCTATGAAAGCGGATCCGTGAAAATGGCTTGACAATAACTAGCTTATAATCGTTGCAATAATCGAGTTTATGAATCATTGAAATTTGTCTTGATAATTGTATCTTTTATAGTTATAGTTTATTTGTGAATTATTTATTAAATGATCTCACAAATAATGAAAGAAGGCTTTTCAGTTATGGCTGAACGTAGTTATGATTTCTTAATGCCAAGTGTTAATTTCTTTGGTCCTGGTGTCATTGAAAAGATTGGTGACCGTGCCAAGATGTTAGGCATGAAGAAACCTGTTATCGTCACTGACAAGTTTTTGGAAGGTTTGAAAGATGGTGCCGTTCAACAAACTTTGGCTTCATTGGACAAATCCGGCGTTGATTACGTTGTTTACAACAATGTTGAACCAAACCCAAAGATCCGTAATATTAAAGAAGTTAAGAAGTTATATGAAGAATCAGGAGCCGACTCAATCATCACGGTTGGTGGTGGTTCTGCTCATGATACTGGTAAAGGTGCCGGTATCATCCTGACAAACGGTGATGACATTACTAAATTGGCTGGTATTGAAACCTTGGACAAGGCTTTACCACCATTGATTGCCGTTAATACGACTGCCGGAACTGGTTCAGAATTGACCCGTCACGCCGTTATCACGAACGAAGAAACACACTTGAAGTTCGTTGTTGTTTCATGGCGCAACATTCCGTTGGTTTCCTTTAACGACCCAACTTTGATGTTGGACGTACCAGCCGGTTTAACGGCCGCAACTGGGATGGATGCCTTCGTTCAATCCATCGAACCTTACGTTTCCGTTGACCACAATCCAATCACAGACTCACAATGTATTGAGGCAATCAAATTGATTGAAACTTCCTTACGTGAAGCCGTTGCCAACGGTCATAATCTAGAAGCACGGACTAAGATGGTTGAAGCTGAAATGTTAGCCGGAATGGCCTTCAACAATGCCAACTTAGGTTACGTTCACGCCATGGCTCACCAACTTGGTGGCCAATATGACGCTCCACATGGTGTCTGCTGTGCATTGCTATTGCCTTACGTTGAAGAATACAACATCATTGCTGACCCAGAACGGTTTGCTGAATTAGCTAAGATTATGGGCGAAAACACCGATGGTCTATCAACTCGTGACGCTGCTGAATTGTCTATCAAGGCCATGAAGCAAATGTCACAAGACGTTGGTATTCCAAAGTCCATCAAGGAAATCGGTGCAAAGCCTGAAGACTTTGAATTGATGGCAGAAAACGCCTTGAAGGATGGGAACGCCTTCTCCAACCCTCGTAAGGGTACTAAAGAAGATATCATCCAGATTTTCCAAGCAGCTTACGACGCTAAATAACTTTTAACAAGGCTCATTAAAAGTTGAATCATAGCTGAAAATAGTGACCATCCAGAAAATTTGGATGATCACTATTTTTATGTTTCCGTAGATTGCAATAATAAAGTTACCACCTAGAAAGAGGCTTACTCACTGCTTGCCAGGGTGTTTGTCAATGAAGACATTTTTTGAGTCTGTTATTAATGAGTTCAGTTGCGCGCTGGATATCCGCTTCCAAAACTTGATAAACTTTTGTTTCCTTCAGGAAATAGTAGCGAAGTTCTCTATTGAACCGTTCATTGAGGTGATAGGCGTGGCAAAAGTAAACTGGTATCCGATAGCATTTTGTAAGCGCCTGATCGCAGGAAAACTCTTTACCGCGATCGACCGTCACTAATCGAACCGGACCCGGAAAGTTCTCCACAAGTCTTTCGAAGCCTTTGAGAACAGCATTGACCCAGAAGGTGAATTATTAAAGGGTTCTGATAAAGTATCTCGTAATGAGCATGAAGGAATATTTATATTACCTTGGAAAAATTTGCAAGCATACGAAGAAAAATATAGACCTACCTATTTGACGTATGATAGTAAACAAGCCAATAAACTTTCCAGCTATTGTACAAGAAAAATAAATTTTGGAGATTCAAAAGGAATCACTAGAAACGATATTGTAATTTTACCAAATTCCCCCCTTGAAAAATTTGTTTTTGAAAAACCACTCAAATCACCCACAAAGTATTATATTGCCTGTACAAGAGCACGCTATAGTATTGCCTTAATTACTAACACCCCAGATAAATATAAAAAATTTCACGCTGACTGGAATGTATGGGAACCCTAATATAGGGCCTTTATCGCATTAACTAATTTTAATCACTTTAGAAAGATAAGCAGACATCATTGACCACAGCCATACAAACATTAAACAATCCGTTTATTGGATTAGTTATATGTACGAAATTGGTCATTAAAACAAAAAGGTGAGGGTAATAACTGGGTGATCGAGCATATTTAAAAGTTAATAACATAGAAGTTTACAGTTGGAAAGATATCTCCCCATATAAACAAGTTAAAATTCTTTTTAACAATTATTCTTTCGTCAAAAAATGGGGAACTTTTAGGCTAAACATTTCAACCGCTATTAATCGATTGAGGTTATTAAATTGTAATGAAGATAAAGCAAAATTAAAATTTGAATCACAATGGTTCCCCGTCAATAAAGATGAGTTTAATGAATTTAAAGAAATGATAGTACTGGACACAGTTGATGATTCAGATTGCGAATATTGGGTTCATTTTAAATATTCAAGTTATAAAAAAGTTATTTTTAATTCCTGTGTTAAAGGTGAGGAAAACCAGGAAATTAAATTTTTAATGAACAAGTTCAAGGAAACTAATGATTCACCTAATGATTCTGTCGGTTATGAATCTACAGAGGATTTTTCTTTGTTTTTATATACAATCTGTTTAGTTTGTTCACCAAAGGATAAATTGAGTTTAAATATTGAAGATCAAATAGACGCTGAATACTATCCAGAAATAAATAGTATTGTTAACACTAACAATCAATGGTATATAGAGTATGAAGAATATCCCATAGAAAACTATCAAACTTTAGTATTAACTGAGGGAAAGTCAGACAGTGAAATATTAAGGAAAACCCTAAATAAAAACTTTAAAGGTTATAGCGATTTAATTTCATTTGAACAATTTGGTCAATTCAATCCTGCTGGCGGGGCTTCTTATCTTGAAAAATATGTTCAATTCTTAAGTAATTTAACTAAGTTTTTAATGTCTGCTGGAACCAAAGAAAAAGTGATTGCTCTTTTTGATAATGATTACGAAGGGATTAAACAAATAAAAAAGATTAAAACTTACCCCAACAACTTTGTCATTGATCATTATCCCGACAGACCATTTGCTAGGCATTACCAGGTAGAAAATAATGGTAAAACTTTACAAAAAAATATTAATGGCCGTGGCTTGTTTCTTGAATTATATATTGCCGAAAATATATGCTCTAAACAGATGCCAGAATTAATATGCAAACAAAGCAATGGAATTGAAAAATATCATTTAAAGAATAAAGAAGATAAAGATGCTCTAAAGAAAAGATACGATAAATTGCTTTCAGATGGTCAAATTCTCAAAAACAAAGTCGGTGTGAACGCCATTATTTGGTATGTTTTGGAAAAAAGCATGAACTGTAAATATTAGTAAGCAAAAACGGCCACTAGGGT
>DIDF01000045.1:0-1604 GCA_002418005.1 Lactobacillaceae bacterium UBA5807 | reverse complement strand
ACCCTAGTGGCCGTTTTTGCTTTGTGACATACTGGAGTTTATATACGTTCATTAGAACTGTCCAAAAGGAAGTGTTGGAAATGGCTAACATCGGTTATGCCCGCGTAAGTTCTAAAGAGCAACATTTAGATCGACAATTAGCGGCTTTAAAAGACGTTGACAAACTATTTACGGATAAGTTAAGCGGGGACAACGCCAATCGACCAGCGTTACAAAAAATGTTGGCCTATATTTGCGAAGGTGATATTGTCCTAGTCACTGAATTAGATCGCTTAGGTAGAAATAATCAAGACTTAACTAAGATCATGAATACCATACACAAGATTCTTGACGCTACCAATTATTGAGAATTAGTGGTAAAATTATTAATTTAATTAGAAATGATAACCATTTACTTTATCTTTGTACTGGATATATGCTTAATATATGAAATTTATAAGTAATTTGGCTAATTAGCGATTTAATGAAGGAGATTTAGCATGATTGACGAAAACGATGAAAAGATTTTAAACCTTATTCAAACCGATGGTCGTTTATCTGTAAAACGAATTGCTCAGGCTTTATCTTTAAGTGGACCAGCAATTTCACAACGTCTAACTAATTTGAAAAATAAGGGGATCATTAAGGGATATCGTGCTGAAATTGATATGAACAAATTAGAGCTTAATGTTAGAGCTTTTGTTCAAGTAGATGTTAGTCCTAACCAGAAGAATCAATTCTATTCTTTTATTAAGCAGATTCCTAATATTCTAGAGTGTGACGTGGTAACTGGTCCATATGCAATGCTTTTGAAAGTGGCATACGAGATTCCTGAGGAATTAGATGATTTAGTTAATAAGTTGCAACGGTTTGGCAAAACTAATACGATGATGGTCTTTTCAACGCCTGTCCGACCAAGAGGATTCTTTTTTGAGATTCATTGATAGAATAGTATCAGATATTGGTATTTAATACTATATTTATTAGGAATCTTTTGATAGAGATTCTTTTTTATTTAACTCCCATGTGAGTATTTTTAAGTATATTTATAACTGAAAAAGAGTTTTTTTCTGCTAAAATATTTTCACTCGCACAGGTAGAACTTATGCTTTACTCGTGGATATTAAGTAGAATTGTAAAAAATATGCTTCTTAAAAATGTACTTCTTTAAGGAAACAAAAGGATTAGTAATATCATAGTATTACTAATCCCTATATCACTATTTATCTTGATCTATCAAGAAGAAATAGCCTTCATTTGTTAATCGGCTTTGGCCAATAGGTGCTTAAAATTTTTCTCTCTAACGTTTCTAGGAAGGAAGCTTCGAATCTCGTCCTCATTAAATCCGACTTGTAAAGTATTTCTATCAAAAATAATAGGGCGTTTGATCATTTCAGGATGCTTAGTAAGCAACTGAATGAACTGTGATAAAGCCAGGCTCTCGATAACATTGAGTTTTTTAAATACTTTGCAACGTGTAGATACTAGATCCCAACAACCATTTTCTGTTAAGCTTAATAACAATTTGATTTCGGACACATTCAGTGGTCGCCGAGACATGTCTCTCTCTTGGAATGACACATGATGTTCTAATAACCAATGTTTTGGATTGTAGTCAATACGTG
>DIDF01000092.1 GCA_002418005.1 Lactobacillaceae bacterium UBA5807 | reverse complement strand
GAGACTTACCAGTTTTATTTGTAAAGCATACATGTTTAAGAATAATTTTGCTTTTTTAATCTCTGCTTAGAAGTCACTGAATGCTCTGGAACCTGCATGTATGCATGTAAAGCAACATAGTATTTTGAATAGTTATGAACTAAAAAGTTAAACTGTTTAAAAAGTTCTCTTCTAGTGATTATTCCCAAAAATTCGTTTTCTTGATTAACTAATGGTAAAAAGTTTTCATCAACCAATGCACCGAGAATCATTTCAAAATCATTTTTATCATGAACAGTTTTTACGTTGGTCTCCATAATGTCTTTGACTTTGATAGTATTTAAAACTTCCGAATTTATCCCAGAATTTTGTAACATTTGCTCCGTGATCATTGGTAAAGAAAGCATTCCCTTGAGGTGGTTTCTATTATCCACTACAGGGATCTTCGCATACTTGACTTTAGTTAGAACTAAAAAGGCGTGCTGAAGATTATTGTCAACTCCGACCGTTGCAACCAAATCAGCCGGGATAACTATATTTCTGCCCTCTTTGTTCAAAACATTTTCAATTGATTTATCAATCATCTAAAAAGCAGTCTCCTTTATTTTTTAAAAACAAACTGTAGATTATTTATTAAATTAAACTGGCGATCAAAAAAGTTTACCTGAAACATATTGTCATGATCATTGATAATCGCATACGTGCCGCCCAAATAGCTGTATTTTCCTCGTGGTTGGGAAATGCTGCCAGGGTTAACAAATAACATGCCATCATTATAATCAGCCATTAACATGTGAGTATGGCCAAATAATACAACATTTGCTTTAAGGCTTTCAGCAAATAACTTTAATTTTAATAAATCAAAATTAACTCCATATAGATGACCATGAGTAACTAATATTTTATCAGGGTTGTCTTTAATCACTTGGTGATCGGGAAAATTCTCATAATCCATATTTCCTTTTACCATTTTAAAAGAATTAATTAATGGATCATGAGCACCCATTTCTGAATCACCACAGTGAATACAAAAATCAACTTGCCTTTGGTATTTACTGACAATTTTTTTCAAAATCTGGTTATCGCCATGACTGTCACTTACCACTAAAATCTTCATTTTGACCACCGATTTTCAAGTTTGGCAACCAAAGCTTTAATTGCTTTGCCTCGATGAGAAATTTCATTTTTTTCATGAACACTCAGTTCAGCTAAAGTTTTTTGCTTTTCTGGAACATAAAAATAGGGGTCATAGCCAAAACCGTTATGCCCACGAGGATTTTTTAAAATTTCACCATTGATTGTTCCCGACACCACAACTTTATCGCCAGCTGGAGTGAGATAAACCAAAACCGTTTGAAAATATGCCTTCCTATCGTTTTTATCGGCTAATCGCGAAAGTAATTTTCGGTTGTTGGCAGCATCATCATGATCGCCTGCATAACGAGCTGAATAAACTCCTGGCTCACCACCAATGGAAGGAACTACTAAACCAGAATCATCTGCAATTACAGCATTTTTTACAAAAGCCATTATTTGGGTTGCCTTTAAAGTAGCATTTTGCTCAAAAGTACTCCCAGTCTCCAAAACTTTTGGGGCATTAGGATAATATTCTAAAGATTTAACTTTGATATTAAAATGCTTGAAAGCTTCTTCTATTTCCACAATTTTATGTGGGTTTTTTGAAGCAATCACTATATCTGTAGGTTTTTCCATCTTATCCTCCTACAAATCCAAGTGTTCAGCTACAATTTTCTTACCCAAAACTTCATTGGCCACTTCAACAAACTTCGAAACATTTCCTGTTGTATAAAAGTTGCCAGTTTTAGCTTGGCTAGGACTTGCCAACATATCATGTTTTGTTAGATAATCTTGCACTTGCATCCCAGCTGAAACACCAGGATCGACCAAACGAACATCATCAGAAACAGCCTTAATTATTTCTTTAGTTAATACGGGAAAATGAGTACATCCAAGAATTAAAGTATCAATGTCTTTACCCGCAAAAAATTTCAATTGATCAGAAACCTCTTTGAAAGATTTTGTTGTACCTGCTTGCCCACTTTCAACAAGTGAAACAAACTCAGGACACCCCAATCCAAATGTCTTCACACCAGGATCAATCCTGCTAACGGTTTTTTCATAGATATGAGATTTGATTGTCCCATTAGTTGCAATAATGCCAATCCGATTATTTTTAGTAACTGAAACTGCCTCTTCGCTTCCAGGCTGAATGACTCCAATTACTGGAACCGGCAATTTCTCTTTTAAATATTCGTATGCAGCCGCAGTTGCTGTATTACATGCAATAACGAACATTTTGATATTTCTTTTTAACAAATAATCCGCAATTCTTTCTGCGAATGATTTAACTTCTTCAGTTGATTTTTCACCATACGGCAAATTCTTTTGATCACCAACGAAAATAAATGATTCGTCGGGCATTAATCGGGTGATTTGCTTTAATACAGTCAAACCGCCAATCCCAGAGTCCATAACCCCGATCGTCCGATTATCCAACAAAATCCCTTCTTCCTAATAGCTACTCTTTATTATCTTTCATAATTGAAACAATGGCAACTAGTCATATGATATTCTTTATTTTATTGTATAATGTTTGTATGATTTCTTAGCAAATGGAGATTAAACAATGGATAATGATGCTTATACAGAGTTAATTAATGATAGTAGTTTAAAAGATGATTTAGGCCAGTTTTTGTTAAGAGATGACCTGCTTCAATCAATTTTAGGCAGTGATTCTCATGAGATATTATATTGGGCCGGAAAATATACCGCTCGTAAGTACCGTTTAGCAAATTATGACCAGTTAGAATTATTTTTTAAACAGTTTAACCTGGGAAATTTGACAATTAGAAAAGAAGCAACCGACCAAATATCTTGGGAGCTGAGTGGAAATGTTGTTGAAAAAAGACTAAGTCTTTTTTCAAACCCAGATTTTTATTTAGAAACTGGGCTAATTGCCGAGAATTGCCAGTTCATTAACCGACGCAAATCGGAGGCTGAAATCGAAAAGATTAATGCCAAAAAGGGAATCGTTGATATAATTTGCTACCTTGGCAGTAAAACCACAAACGACCTAGAACCAAATTCAAAAATATTTAAATTGCAAGAAGACTCTCAAAAATCCGCTGTCTCAAGTGACTCAACTGAAACAAAATAAAAAAATTGACTGCTGAAGCAGTCAATTTTTTATTAATCGGTATACTGATCTAAAACTTTAGCGAGTTGTTCTTTTGAATGGTAGCCAATCACTTTGTCAACAACTTGACCATCTTTTTTAATTACCAAGGTTGGAATACTCATTATTCCAAATTCCTGAGGAGTTTTTGGATTTGCATCAACATCCATTTTATTGAAAGTGACATCATTTCTCTCCTCAGCAAGTTTTTCTACTACTGGAGATTGCATTCTACAAGGACCACACCAAGTTGCCCAAAAATCAGTCAAAGTTACACCCTTGGCGGTGTCTTTTTCAAAAGTTTGATCCGTTGTTTCTTTAACCATGCTAAAACCTCCTATTTCTAATAATTTAATTTTAACAAAATAAAGCCAAAATACAACTAGATTGCACACAACTTAGTTTATTTAAATTTGACGATAGTCGAGCCATCACCACCAGCGTTGGGCGCAGAGTATCCAAAACTTTTAACTCTTGAGTTACGTTTTAAATACTCGGTAACTCCTTGGCGCAAAGCTCCTGTTCCTTTACCATGAATAATTGTAACTGTCGGATATCCAGCTAATAAAGCAGAATCAATGTATTGGTCTAATTGATACATAGCCTCTTCATACCTTTGTCCTCGTAAATCCAAAGTTGGCGAAATCCCACTCGATCTTGTTCGGGAAACTTGAGTTTGATACCTAGGTTTGGCAACTTTAGAGGGACTAATTTTTTCAAGGTCACTTTCATCAATCTTCATTTTTAAAATACCAAGCTGAACATCCCACTTGCCACTTTTTTCTTTTTTCAATAAAGTTCCTTGCTGACCATATGACTTGACCAAAACATCATCACCGACATGGAAATTATGCCTTGCTTTTTCTCGGCTCAAAACTTTGTTGTGTTTTAAAGTCGGGGCGACTTCAAGTGAGTTTAAAGCTCCCTTTGCATCAATTAATTCGTTTTCTTTGACTGCAGTTTGGCCAACCTTTGCTTCTTTTTTATGAATATCAGCAATAATTTTATCAGCTTTTTTCTTAGTCGAAGAAACCAGTTCATTTGCTTTTTCTTGAGCCTGAGTTAACAATCTTTCTTTGTTCTCTTGATACTTAGTAAATTGTTCCGAAAGTTCAGAATGTAGCTTAGTTGAATCGGCCAACTGCTTAGCTAATTCATTAGAGCGTTCACGAGCTAAACGGGTCTGATTAGTTAATTCTTCAATCATATTGTTAATATCCTGATTTTGATCATCTGTGAAACTTTTAGCCGAATCAACAATATTTTCAGGTAAACCCAAACGTCTGGCAATATTTAGCGCATTACTTTGTCCAGGAACTCCAATCATAAAACTATATGTTGGTTCAAGAGTCTCAGAATCAAACTCCATAGAAGCATTGATTGTATTATCCCGATTATAAGCAAAGGCCTTTAATTCTGGATAATGAGTGGTCACAATTAATTCACTGCCAATGGCATCAATTGCATCAGTGATTGCCATGGCAAGGGCAGCTCCTTCTTTTGGATCAGTTCCAGCACCCAGTTCATCAATTAAAACTAAGCTATTTTTCGAAATTTTTTTCAGAATAGAAATTATATTATCCATGTGCGAAGAAAAAGTACTCAAGTTTGCCTCAATTGATTGATCATCACCAATATCGGCAAAAATATTATCAAAAATGCCAACGTGGCTTTCTTCTTGAGCAGTTATAAACAAACCAGATTGAGCCATTAACTGTAAAATACCAACCGTTTTGATGGTAATTGTTTTTCCACCAGTGTTTGGACCGGTAATAATAATTGTCCGATAAGAATCGCCGATCTTTATATCATTGGGAACCACTTTTTTAGGATCAATAAGCGGATGGCGGGCCTGATGTAAATCAATGACATTGTTTTCAGAAATTATTGGTAAAGTTGCTTTTTGTTGATCAGCATACTTAGCTTTTGCATTAATAAAATCCAGCCTTGCAATCAAATCCATATTAGCCAAAATTTCCTGACGGTGAGGCCGCAACATTTCAGTTAATTCGGCTAATATTTTTCTGATTTCATTTCTTTCCTCCAACTGATCTCGACGAAGTTGATTATTCATTTCGACAACATTACTTGGTTCAACGTAAAGCGTTTGCCCAGAAGCACTCTGATCGTGAACTATCCCACCAAAGTGAGCTTTATATTCTGCTCTAATAGGTAAAACAAACCTATCCTCTCTAACGGTTATAATTGGCTCACTCAGATATTTAGATTCCGAACCCTTAATAAATTTATTCATTCTGGCTCGAATATTAGATTGCGTAGTTGAAATAGATCTTCGAATACTAGCAAGATGAGAAGAAGCTGAATCCAAGATGCTGCCATCATCTGCAATTGAGTTCACCATTCGTTTTGTTTCTTCTGGAAAAAGAACAATTTTCGCGACAATTTCAGGAATAACTCGAAAAGTTATTTTCTCATTTTCCGAGAAATCCTTAAAAAAATCATTAATTGCTTTGCCAGCTCTTAAAACCTTTTCAATGTGAGATAACTCCGTAGCACTTAAGTTAGCATTTTCGATTCTTAGCCGTTTCATTGATGGAGTTATATCTTTTAGTTTAGGAACCGGAATCTCCTGATTTAATCGAATAATATCTGCCCCATCAGCAGTTTCCAAAAGTGCTTTTGAAACTTTGTCACCGTCAGAACTGGGTCGCAAATTTTTTACCAAAAACTTACCCCGTTCCGTAGTTAAAAAAGCTGCAAGTTGGCCTTTTATCTTGTCATACTCTAAAGTTTCTAAGACCTTGTTATCCATGGGTATTTATTTCACCTCACTGCCAATACTGTTACTAAATTCTTGAATCTTTTCAGATAAATATGGAGTTTTATTTAACATACTCACGGCAACATTTGATTGCTGAATAGAACTCTGAATTTGATTATCCGGAATGACACTAAAAATAAGTAAAACAATTAAAATCAAAATGTACTTAGATGCAAAACCGGCTACTCCTCCGAGAATTTGATTAAGTTGTCTAATTAAAGGAAGTTCAAAAATTGGGCGAAAGATTCCACCAATTAAATTTATGATTCGATCCGTTATAGAAAAAAGGATACCAAAAACAATTAAATGAGTGAGTGTGACCGATAAAGTACTATGAAAAGAAAACAATTCAATGAAAAATCGAGAAATTTGATCTCCAAATAAAAAGGCCACAATAAAAGAAGCAAAGTAACTGATTAACATTATCAGTTCACTCAGAAAGCCTCTATGAAATCCCTCAAAAATTCCGTAAACCAAAATCAAAATAATTATTAAATCAATCAACAATTTTTTACCTGCTTAACCTATTTTTTTATGCGCGTACTAGATTTACGATTTAGCTGTGCTTCTAATTTTAACTGATTTGAAACGGCATTAAAAGCTATTAAAATGGCTTGCTGCTCTTCAGTAGAATTGGGCATACTTTTTTTAATTTGATCAAATTGTTCATTCAGTAATTCGGTAACCGCCTGCATATGAGCGGGAGTTGCCTTACCTAAAAGCGTATAATTTTTACCATTAATTGTTGCGCGAAACCGTCTTTTAACATTGCTATCCATTATTAAAACTCCCCAAGTCAAATTACATTCAAAAAGGACTGAGCCAAAACGTTCGCTTTGAACTCAATCCTTTTGCTGAACGAAAATCGAGAAAATACTACTTTTTCTTATCTTGATCGTCGGTATTATTTTTATCATCATCGTGCAGGAACGTATGAAGAACAGATTCAACCATGTCCCATTCTTTATCAGTTTGAATTGCTTCAAGCTGACCGCCCTGAGGATTACTTGGATCGTCACCCTTAGGTAAGGAATACGCTTCTACATTTACCTGTTCATTATCTTTTTTACCTGCAGGATATATGAAAATATATGAACGGTTAAAATCTTCTGATTTAAAGGTAAATAAAACATCATAAACTGTCTTCTTAACATCTTTATCAACTAGAGTAATTTGTTGTTGTCCTGGATCTTCTGCCATTTTCTTTATTACCTCACAATCATTTCGTTAGTTTGCCTTTACTATCTAAATAATTCTGTAGAATCAGTACCGCGGCAAGTTTATCAATAACTTTCTTTCTTTTCTTTCTCGAGATGTCAGCTTCTTCGGTTAGCATTCTCTGAGCTTCAACGGTGGTTAACCTTTCATCTTCAAAATCTACTGGTAAATGAAACCTATCTTCCAACATTTTCCCATAAGCTTTTGAAGCATCAGCCCTTGGACCTAAGGAATTATTCATATTTTTTGGTAAACCAACTACAAATCCCTGTACCGAGTTTTCTTTTACCAATTCTGCTACTCGATCCAGACCAAACTGCTTATTTTCTTCATCAATTGGAATAATCTCTATTCCTTGAGAAGTCCAGCCAAAAGCATCACTAATTGCAACGCCAACAGTCTTTGAGCCTACATCTAACCCCATTAATTTCATTTGTCATCCTTTTGGCTCTTACTTGGATGATTATCCAAATAAAAACGGACTAGTTCTTCAATAATTTCATCACGTTCATGCCTTCTGATCAGATTCCTAGCATCCCGATTTCTGGGAATGTATGCTGGATCACCAGAGAGAAGATATCCCACGATTTGATTATAAGGATTATACCCCTTTTCTTCCAACGCTTGATAAACCGTTAACAAGGTGTCCCTCACATCTTTGGGCTTATCATTGTTGAAATCAAAGAACATTGTTTTATCCAATGAACTCATACTATTCACCTCTATGACGTAATGTCATTTGTATCAATTCTAACTGATAAAGGTTAAAACTACAACGAACAGAGGAAATGTAACCGACATGTAACAATTATTGTTTGGCAAGCCATTTAACCGCGTCACTCATAGCTTGCTGCAGTCCAGCTGGTTTTTTACCACCAGCTTGAGCCATAGTTGGGCGACCACCGCCACCACCTTGAATATTCTTAGAAATTGCTTTAATTAAATCCGAAGCAGAAAGACCAGCATGAGCTTTATCGTCACTTACTGCCACGATAATATTAGCTTTTTCACCACTTCCAGTACCTAAAACAAGAACATCAGAAAGCTTTTTATCTCGCCACGTATCAGCAAGTTGTCTCAGTTGTTGCATGCCTGAATCTTTGATAACACCTGTGATAATTGTATTATCACCGGCCTTTTGCTTATTGTCAAAGAAACTGTTTGCTTGTTCGGAAGCAAGTTTATCCTCCAAAGATTCTTCTTTACTTTGTACATCCTTTAGTTCGTTTTGAAGCAATTCAACTCGATGAGGAACTTCTTTAAGCTGAGGAACTTTCAAATTATCGGCAATTGAACGAAGTTCGCCCTCTTCGCTGTTAAGCATAGCAAAGGCTTCCTTACCAGTTACAGCTTCAATTCTTCTAACTCCAGCCCCAACACCGGATTCAGAAACGATCTTAAATAATCCAATGTCACGGGTGTTGTTTACGTGAGTACCCCCACAAAATTCAATCGAGAAATCTCCGATGCTGACTACCCGAACTTTATCACCATATTTTTGACTAAACAGCGCAATAGCACCCATCTTTTTCCCTGTCTTAGGGTCAGTTACCGTTGTTTTAACGTCAATTTCTTTAAAGATTTCCTTATTAACCATATCCTCGACTTTTTTGAGGTCTTCGTTAGTAACTTGACCAAAATGATTAAAGTCAAAACGAAGATAATTTGGCTCAACTAAGGAACCAGCCTGTTGAGTATGCCCACCTAAAACATTTCGTAGTGACTGGTCAAGCAAATGAGTTGCAGTATGGTTCTTCTCGATTCGACTGTGAAGAAGTTTATTAACAACAAGTTTATAAGTTTGTCCTTTAACTAAAGGTTCAGCTAATTTGATAGTATGAAGATTTTGACCATTCGGTGCATGTTGAACATCAACAATTTCACCAATCTTATCATCATCCTCATCTAAGATATCTCCCTGATCAGCAACTTGACCACCCATTTCGGCATAAAATGGTGTTTTATCAAAAATTGCTTCAACCGTATCGCCTTTACTTTGGTCAACTAATTTTTCATCTTCAACAATCTCTTGAACCTTTGCATTGTCAACCGATAAGGTATCATAACCGACATATTCACTTTTGTCTTTAATGCCTACCAGAAGATCTCGTTGAACACCCATGGACTTAGCATTGCTACGAGCATTTCGTGCCCGATCTTTTTGCTTTTGCATCTCAACCTGAAAACCTTTTTCGTCAACTTTGACGCCAGCTTCAGCGGCCTGCTCCCGAGTTAATTCCAAAGGAAAGCCATAGGTATCAAAAAGCTTAAAGGCCGTAGCTCCGTCAATAGTTGAACTCCCATCAGCTTTGGCCTTTCTAAGAACTTCTTGGAATAGTTTCAAACCGTCAGTCAAAGTAGCGTTGAAGCGATCTTCTTCAGAACGAACAACCTTAGCAATATAATCGGCTTGCTTTAATACTTCCGGATAATAAGACTTCAAAGTTTCACCAACAACAGGAACAAGCTTATAAAGGAAGGAATCATCAATTCCGAGTTTTCGACCGTTGACTGTTGCTCTTCGAATTAAACGACGAATAACATATCCCCGTCCAACATTGGAAGGCAAAGCACCATCACCAATGGCAACCGTAATTGCTCGTGCATGATCAGCAATCACTCTAAACGAAACATCGTCAGCATGATTATCATCATACTTTTTGCCACTAAGCTCTTCGGTTTTTCTAATCATTGGTAAGAACAGATCGGTTTCAAAGTTAGTTCGAGCATGTTGGAAAATTGATACAACTCTTTCAAGTCCCATCCCAGTATCGATGTTTTTCCTTGGAAGAGGTTCATAAGTATCTTGAGGAGTGTGGTTAAACTGTGAAAAAACAATATTCCATACTTCAAGCCAACGATCGTTTTCCCCACCAGGATAATTTTCCGGGTCGTCTGGTTGAAGATTATCGAAATCTTCACCACGATCATAGAAAATTTCAGAATCAGGGCCTGAAGGGCCTTGGCCAATGTCCCAGAAATTATCTTCGATAGGAATGATGTGATCAGGAGCAACTCCTTGAGCTTCCCAATACTTCTTAGCATCAGTATCTTTTGGATAAACAGTCATATAAAGCTTGTCAGGATCCCAACCAAACCATTTGTCTGAGGTCAACAACTCATAAGCCCAAGTAATAGCTTCTTTTTTAAAGTAATCCCCAACAGAAAAATTACCCAGCATTTCAAAAAGCGTATGGTGACGAGGAGTTTTCCCAACATTTTCAATATCATTAGTCCGAATACTTTTTTGAGAACTCGTCATTCTTGGGTTCTTTGGAACAACACTACCATCAAAATACTTTTTCATAGTCGCAACTCCTGAGTTGATCCAAAGTAATGTTGGATCATCCACAGGAATCAGTGAAGCACTTGGTTCAATCGTGTGTCCCTTTTCCTTAAAGAAGTCTAGATACATTTGTCTAATTTGACTACTGCTTAATTCCTTCATGAGCCTCTCCTTTGACAAAATAAAACACCGTTGCTAACGAAGACGCCAATGACGCGGTACCACTTCGAATTGCAACGATGTTTATCGTTTACCACTTAATCTCTAATACGTAGAGTTTACGTTAATTATCTTATGAATTAAAAATAAGAGAGCACCACCTGAAGCTAACTCGTTTTTCCCACCAACCAAAACGTCTCTGGCAGTTAACAATCAAATAGCATATTCTTACTGATAAAAATTATAAGGTTTTATAAAATATATGTCAATTCACAATTGACTACTTATACCTTCTAGAACTACTCTTACGGGATTTTCGTTTAATCCTGGATTCCTCTCGATTTTTAACTCGACGATCCAATGCATCTTTCTTTTCAAGATTTATTTTAATCTTACGCTTGTATCCAGGCTTAACTTTCTTCTTTTTCTTTTTGATCATGCCAATCATACTTGGATCAAGCTTTTCGTGTTTTCTTCTATGAGTCTTTCGCCGATTCCGGTCGTAAGAATCAACCACTTCATCATTACGAATCTCTTTGGGTTTAAACTTAATTCCCATATCTTCTAGTTCGGCGACTAATTTCTCTTCTCCAGGTTGATAAAGGGTGATAGAAATTCCTGACATACCGTTACGACCAGTTCGCCCAACTCTGTGAATAAAGGAATCTAATTCTTCAGGGATATCATCATTAATCACGTGAGAAACTCCTGGAATATCAATCCCTCTTGCGGCCAAGTCAGTGGCGACAACAAATTGGAATTCCAGATTTTTCACCCGTTTCATGAGGCGCTTTCGTTCCCTAGGCATCACGCCTCCATGAATCATTGCTACCTTCAATCCTTGGCCTTTCAAGTATTGATTAATTTCTTCGACTCGTTTACGAGTATTAGCAAATATCAAAACTAAATATGGATTACCCATTGTGAGCAATTTATAAATAATCTGGTTCTTATCTTTTCCTTTTGTGGAAATCAACCAGTTATCGATTGTCGGGCTAATCACAGTTGAAACTGGAATCTCTTCAATTAAAGGGTGGACAAGTGATTTCTTTAAAAAGACCTCGAGTTTTTGAGGAATTGTTGCAGAAAACACCATTGTCTGAACTGTTTTCCCAAAGCTTGCGCCAATTTTATCAACAATATCCAAAAAGCCCATATCTAATGTCATATCGGCTTCATCAATTACGAACTGATTAGCAGTATGAATATCCAAATCACCCGACAAAATCAAATCCCAGATTCTCCCAGGGGTCCCAATAACCAAAATTGGTTGCTCTCGTTTCAAACGATTTACTTGACGCTGCTTGTCGGTTCCACCAACGTAAGCCCCAATCGAAATGGGTTTATCACTAAACTTAGAAATTTGTTTAGCAGCTGAAATTGTTTGATAAGCTAGCTCGCGACTTGGCGAAGTAATAACTGCTTGAGTTTGCTGTTTATCTGGATCAATCATATTAAATATTGGCAGTAAAAAAGCGTGAGTTTTCCCGCTACCAGTTGCTGATTGTCCCACCACATCTCGACCGGCCATGATTTCAGGAATTAGTTTTTCTTGAACCTGAGTTGGATCAATAAATTTAAGTTCAGAAAGGGCCTTAATGATAAACGGCTTTAAATTAAAGTCTTCAAATTTGGTCATAAATTCTCCTATTTCTTATATTGAGTTACTAGGCTGTCTAAGTCTTTGATAAATTTCTTGATTGTGTCTTCATCAGCAGCAACTGCTCCACTGGCCAAAGGATGGCCGCCGCCCCCATAGTTTTTGGCCAATTCATTAATTGCTGGTCCTTTTGATCTCAATCGAATCCGATAAGTTCCGTCTTTTTGTTGAACAAATATTGCCCAGGTTAAAACATCCTTAATCTTCCCAGGTAAAGGAACGATTGCCGAAGTACTATCATCCCCTAAATTAAAGGGCTTTAGGACTTCATTGGACAAGACAAGATATGCAGCTCCTGAATCCAAGATATTTAAATTTTCGTAGACATAAGCAGATAACCTGGCTAAAGGCAAGTCAATTTCGTCTTCTTTTTTATTAACATCACTAGCAGAAAAACCGTATGTTGTCAAAGCAGCAGCGACTTCCAAAGTGTGTGAAGAAGTTGATGGATACATAAATCGGCCAGTATCGCCTACAATCCCAGCATAAAGTAATCTTGCTCCATTATCAGTCAATTTTAATTCTTGAGAAAAATGATTAAAGAAGTCAAAAATCAGTTCTGATGTGCTGGATGATTCAGGCTCCACCCATTGAATGTCGCCGAAGGCATCATCATTAGGATGATGATCAATTTTTATCAACATCTTACCCTTTGAATAACGGTCATCATCAATTCTTGGTTGATTAGCAGTATCAAGGACAAGAACTAAAGCATCCTCATATTTTTTATCTTCTACTTCGTCAACTTTTCCTAACCAGTCAAACCCTGGATACTGTTTGCCAACACAGTAAACTTCTTTATCAGGAAAAGAGGCTTTCAAAATTTCGGCTAATCCCATTTGAGACCCAATTGCATCTGGATCCGGATGTTTATGTCGATGAATAATAATTGTCTTATATTGTTTAATTACATTTAAAATATCTTCTTGAACTGCCATTTTGTGCCTCACAATCTTTTTGTTGAACACTTAAGTATACATTATTTCACCTTAAAGGTGAATTTCTTATTTTGAAGAAAACAAATTAAGATCAACATTTTCAAAATCTAAATCATTCAGATTTGTGATTGTTATTCCCAAAAGTCGAATACCTTCGTTACCATTGGTCATATCTTCTAGCAACCCTGTAGCTATTTTTAGATATTGCTTAGCAGAATTATCAATAAAATGATCAAAAGTAGCTCTTCTAGTTAAAGTTTGAAAATTACTATATCTCACTTTAAGAACTAAAGCTTTCCCATGTTGTTTTTTATCCGCCATCGTTTGTGACACCATCTCGGAAAGCAGTTTCAACTGAATTTTCGCACTTTGTAGATTATTTAAAGCAGGCCCGTAAGTTCTTTCCTTGCCGATTGATTTTCGCAACCTTTGGTATTCTACTGGTCGCTCATCAATTCCGCGAGCTCTTTGATATAAAACGTAGCCAAACTTCCCAAAATGTTTGATTAAATCCATTTGGCTAAAACGAAATAAATCTGATCCGTTTTTAATCCCTAAAGTAAGAAGTTTGGGAGTGGTCTTCTTTCCAACGCCGCGAAATTTAGATATAGGTAATTTTTTTAAAAATTCAAGAGCATCCTTTTTGTCAATTACCGTTATTCCGACTGGTTTAGCATAATCTGAAGCTTCTTTGGCTAGGAATTTATTGTAAGAAACACCCACAGAACAAGTTAAATGAGTTCTTTGCCAAATTTTATTTTGAATTTCAATTCCAAGATTTATTGGGTCTTTTAAATTCAGCTTATTTTCAGTAACATCTAAATAAGCTTCATCAAGAGCAACATACTCAACCATATCGGTGTATTGATGGAAAATCCGGTGAATTTGGCTAGAAACTGATCGATACAGATCAAAGCCGGAGAATCTAAATACAGCCTTTGGACAAAGCTTTAAAGCTTCTTGATCGCTCATTGCAGAGTGAACCCCATATTTTCTGGCCACATAATTTGCGGTTGCAACAACTCCTCTGCCACCAGTTTTTCTCGGATCCTTGGCGACTATTAAAGGTAGTTGTTTAAGTCTTGGTTCTTTTCTTTCCTCAATTGAAGCATAAAAAGCATCCATATCAACATGCAAAATTCTTCTTTGATGGGCAGAATCCACAAACTCACCTTCTTCGTCCAAACATATGTTCTTTAAAACAGATAAAAAATTGAGACAAAGATATCTTCATCCCAACTTTAAATTACTTCTCTTCAGATTTATCAGTATCACTGGCTGCAGAATTATCAGCCTTATTTTGAGAATCCTGACTTGTTGAAGAACTATCAGATTCAGCAGAATTTGATGATTCTGCACTATCGCTTGAAGCATCATTTTTAGTTGCTGGAGCAACAGATGGAGTTTTGATTTGAGCAACTGCACTTAAATCAAATACCAAGTAAATCCCATCACAGTCTAAAGTAACTGTCTTTTCGGCTTCATTAACTTCATCAACAACACCATGAAGTCTACCAATGGTAACCACTTGATCGCCAACTTTAACTTTAGAAAGCTGCTCACGACGTTTTTGTTCTTGCTTACGTTGAGGTCTAATCATTAAGAAATACATCAATGCAAACAAAACAACAATCATTAAAATTGAATACAAAGAACTATTATTCACAATTTTTCACCCACTCTTTCATATAGAATACTGTACCAAAAATGTAATCAGGCGTCCACCTAAAAATTCTTGGCATTTGGCTTATTATACCCATATTGTTCAAGCACTTCAGCTCGAAAATCTAACAGATTGTCATCCATGATAGCTTGTCTAATCCGCTGCATTAAATGAACCAAATAAAACAAATTATGATAACTGGCTAATCTCATCCCAAAAGATTCACCAACATGAATCAAATGACGAATATATGCGCGAGAATAATTCCGGCAAGTATAACAATTACAGTTATCATCCAAGGGACGAAAGTCTCTGGCATATTTCGCATTTTTAATCACTAATCTTCCATGCGAAGTCATAATGGTCCCATTTCGAGCAATTCTAGTTGGCAGGACACAATCAAACATGTCGATTCCCCTAATTACTCCATCAATCAAGGAATCAGTCACCCCAACTCCCATCAAATAACGGGGTTTGTCCTCGGGTAAAAGAGGAGTGGTGTAATCTAACACGTGATTCATATCTTCCTTAGACTCCCCAACGGAAAGTCCGCCAATTGAATAACCCGGAAAATCTAAACTAACTAAATCTTTAGCAGACTGTTTTCTAAGATCTTCAAAACCAGCTCCCTGAACAATCCCAAATAGTCCTTGAGTATCAGGATTCTTATGAGCTTTTAAACCTCTTTCAGCCCAACGACTAGTCCTAGCCACAGATTTTTTAACATAATCATAGGACTCAAAATAAGGCGGACACTCGTCCAAACTCATCATAATATCAGGGCCTAAAGCATTCTCGATTGCAATTGCTTTTTCAGGAGAAAGAAACATCTTTCTACCATCAATTTCGTTTTTAAAAGTCACGCCTTTTTCGGTAATGTCCCGATTTTTGGCAAGTGAAAAAACTTGGTATCCACCAGAATCAGTGAGAATACCTTTATGCCAATTCATAAATTTATGAAGCCCACCAGCCTCTTGGACAATGTCTTCACCTGGTCTAAGCCAAAGATGATAAGTGTTTGCTAAAATAATTGTTGCTCCCATTTTATCAAGTTCTTCAGGAGCCAAAGTTTTAACTGTGGCTTGGGTGCCAACTGGCATAAAAATTGGGGTTTGAAAAGTCCCATGAGGAGTGGTAATTTCTCCAAGTCTAGCCCCAGTATGTTTTTCCTTTTTGATTAGGCGATATGTTATCGCTGGCTGCATTAAGCATCCCCCTTAATAGATATACATTGCATCGCCAAAGCTAAAGAAGCGATACTTCTCTTTAATTGCATGTTCATAAGCATTTAATATAGTATCTCGGCCAGTGAAAGAAGCCACCAGCATAACTAAAGTAGATTTTGGTAAATGGAAGTTAGTTATAAAGGAATCAACAACTTTCCATTGATAACCAGGCTTAATGAAAATGTCTGTCCACCCTGAATCTGCTTTAATCTCACCATTAAATTTAGTACCAACCGTTTCTAATGTTCGAATCGATGTAGTACCAGTTGCAACAATTTTACCGCCATTTTGACGAACTTCATTTAAAGTTTTCGCAGCTTCATCCGAAAGTCGATAAAATTCACTATGCATCTTGTGTTCATCGATATTTTCCTCATCCACCGGACGAAAAGTCCCTAAGCCAACGTGAAGAGTTAAATATACCAATTTAACTCCCTTATCTTGAACCTTTTTGAGAAGATCTTTTGTCCAATGCAAGCCGGCCGTTGGCGCAGCAGCTGAGCCCATTTCTTTGGCGTAAACCGTTTGGTATCTATCAGGATCATCAAGTTTTTCTTTGATATAAGGTGGCAAAGGAGTTTCACCCAATCTTTCAAGAATTTCAATAAAAATTCCATCATATTTAAATTCAATTTCTCGACCACCATGATCAAGTTCCTTAGTCACAACTGCCTTTAGTTGGCCTTCACCAAAATCAATAACTGTTCCAACAGGGGCTCTTCTAGCTGGTTTCATAAGTGTTTCCCAACGATCGCCTTCAATGTTATGCAACAATAAGACTTCCATATTGGCACCAGTATCTTCTTTAACCCCATAAATTCGAGCAGGCATAACCTTGGAATCATTCATGACTAAGGCATCCCCAGGATTCAAATAATCAATGATATCGTAAAAATGTTTATCATTCATTTCACCAGTATCTTTGTTTAAAACTAAAAGTCGAGATTCATCCCGGTTTTTAATTGGAGTTTGGGCAATTAATTCATGAGGAAGATTATAATCAAAATCTTCCAGAGTATAATGTTTCTTTTCCATACCATTAACGTCCTTTCTTATCTGGCACAGGAATATTCAAATGTTGGTATCCCTTATTAGTAACAACTCTTCCTCGAGATGTTCGCTTAATCAAACCAATTTGAAGTAAATAAGGTTCATACATTTCGGAAATTGTATCAGTTTCTTCACCAATATTTGCCGCTAAAGTATTAATCCCAACGGGCCCACCATCATAGTATTTAATCATGGTTTTAAGCAACTTGATATCTGTTTGATCAAGTCCTAAGTTATCCACTTTCAAATGTTCCAAAGCATATTTAACAATATCTTCATCGATGTCTTTTTTATCGGAAACTTGAGCAAAGTCTCGAATCCTGCGCAATAACCGATTAGCCACTCTAGGAGTTCCTCGAGACCTCAATGCAATTTCGTGAGCTCCAGATTCCAAAATTGAAACATTCAAGATTCCGGCAGTCCGCCCAACGATTTTTTCCAAATCAGCTACTTGATAAAAATTCATATGCTCGACTATTCCAAACCGATCCCGCAGTGGCGCCGAAAGCATTCCAGCCTGGGTGGTTGCGCCAATTAAAGTAAACGGTGGCAGTGGAAAATGAATTGGGTGGGCATCAGAGCCTTGGCCAACAATAATGTCAACATAAAAATCCTCCATAGCCGAATAAAGCATTTCCTCAACCACTTTTGGCAATCGATGAATTTCATCAATAAATAAAACGTCACCTGCTTGAAGTTCATTTAGCAAAGAAAGAAGATCGCCTGGTTTATCAATTGCTGGTCCACTGGTGGTTCTAATATGAACGCCCATTTCATTAGCTATTACCATAGCTAATGTTGTTTTTCCAAGTCCAGGAGGCCCAAATAAAAGGACATGATCAAGGGATTCACCTCGTTGCTTGGCAGCTTTAATATATATGCTAAGTTCTTTTTTTATGTTGGTCTGGCCAATGTATTCCTTAAGAAAATGGGGACGAAGTGACTTTTCTTCACCGGTTTCTTTTTCATCGACATCATTTGGAGAAACAATTCGTTGATCATGATTTGTGTCTGACTTCGCCAAAATTTACATCTCCTCTTAAAGCAATAACTTCAAACCAAGGCTAATATACTGATCGGTTGATAACTTGTCATTTTTCATTAACTCAGCTTTAACATTATCTACTTGATTGTCGGAATATCCTAATGATTTTAGTGCCATTAAAGCATCGTTGAGTTTAGGGTTATTCCCTTCACCCTTTTGGCTGACAGTAATTCTTGCAGCCGCAAATTCACTAAGTTTATCTTTCAAGGCTAAAATAATTTGACTGGCAGTTTTCTTACCAACACCCGGAAACTTCTGCAAAAACTTGGCATCTTCATTTCTAACTGCTGCGATCAAACCATCTCTATCATTTCCAGCCAAAATGGCTAAAGCTCCTTTAGGTCCAATCCCAGGAACCGTAATTAACTTTTCAAATAGTCGTTTATCTTCAGCTTCAGGAAAACCATATAGAAGAATCGCATTTTCAGTTACCGATTGATACACGTAAATTCGAACCACATCAGTCTCATTCTCTTGAAAGTGGTAAGGATCGGCAACATTGATGAAAAAGCCAACTCCATTTACCTTTAAAACAACGTGATCCGGCTGAATATCAACGACAATTCCTTCTAAAAATTCGTACATTTAATTCTCCTGATTTCTGTTAAGTCAAAACATATGTTTGCCTTTTAATTTTATCATATTTCAAAGGTTAAAAAAATATTTAAATAAATTCCCGTTTTGTATTATGGGGATCTTGAATTCGCTTAAACATTTTTTCGATATCTTCTTGCGTAAAAGATACAAGAACTGGCCTGCCATGAGGACAATTATACGGATTTTCACACTGTGGCAGCTTTTCTAGTAAAGCTTTTGCTTGACGATCATCCAAATGGTGATTTGCCTTTATGGCCCTTTTGCAGCTCATCATAATTGCAGTCTTTTCTCGAAATGCCGCCACCGAAATTTTATGATCAGAGAGGACCCAATCAATCATTTCTTTTAAAGTATCTTCTTCTTGTCCCTGTTTGAACCACATCGGGTGTTCTCTAACAATAAAACTATTAGCTCCAAATGGTTCAAGATAAATCCCTAATTTTTTTAACAAATCCAGATGATCTGAAATTAAAAGAAAATCAGAATTTGAATAATCTAAAACAATAGGAACCAACAATTTTTGTTCATCCAGCCCTACCTTACCAATTTCTTTGCGGTAATATTCATAGTTAACTCTTTCCTGGGCAGCATGCTGATCAACCAAATACATTTTATCTTGATCCTCGGCCACTAAAAATGTCCCATGAACTTGGCCAACATAACGTAAATCTGGAAAACCAGTTGAATTTTCAAGCTGAGTTTGGACCGGTTTTTGTAAAGGACTATTGGAATCCTTTAATTCTTTATCTGTTCTTGATCCAAAAACCGGAACAGAATTTTTTTCACTACGAATAATTTTATCAAAATCTAAAACAGAATCTTTTTGAAGATCATCACGATTTTTTACGACAACCGGTTGAATATCGTCGTCAGAAAGTGGCTCTGTTTTCAAGGGTTGCGGATCATTTTCAAAAATCATACTTAATGGTCGTTGTGAATCACTAGATAATTTCAAACCTTCTTGAGAATGATATATAGGTTTATCACTTTGCCTTTGCCCATGCAAATTGCTTACCGCATCCGGAATTAAACGCTGGTCAGCCAATACATTTCTAATTGCTTCTGAAATAATTCTAGAAATTAAACCCTCTTCAGAAATTCTGACTTCTTGTTTGGTCGGATGAACGTTAACATCAATCAGTGCCGGATCAGCAAATACATTGATAACAGCAAGTGGAAATCTGCCAATCATAAGTTTGGAACCGTAGCCTTCGATCACCGCCTTGGTCAAAGCAAAGTTTTTAATGTAACGGCCATTTAAAATCACCGATATATAATTTCGAGAACTTCTAGTAAGCTCGGGCAAGCTAACGTAGCCGCTAACTTTAATATCGGGATTGTTTCCTTTGATAGCAACCAACTTTGACACTGTATTAATCCCATAAATTGCTGCCAAGACCTGGCGAACATCTCCTCTACCAGCTGTTCGCAGCAGTTCACGATTATTACTGGTAAATGAAAAAGCAATTTCTGGATGGCTTAATGCCAATCGATTCACAATATCTGAAATTTTTGACAGCTCTGTACTTGGAGATTTTAAATACTTTAAACGGGCTGGGGTATTATAAAACAAATCAGAAACTTCGATTGAGGTGCCTTTTCTGGCATCTGAATCACTGAAGTTAACCAATTTGCCACCACTGTACTCAACTTGAGTTCCAACCCCGCCAGTTGAGGTTTTCATTAACACATGAGAAACCGAGCTGATACTTGGCAGAGCTTCACCTCTAAAGCCAAGGGTGCGAACTCTGAAAAGGTCACGCTGTTCGGTTATTTTACTAGTAGCATGCCTTAAGAATGCGGTTTTCACATCTTCTCGATGAATACCCTTACCATCATCAACAACTTTAACCAATTTTAATCCAGAATCAATGACAGTAATATCCACTTCAGAACTACCGGCGTCAATCGAGTTTTCGACAAGCTCTTTGACTACTGAGGCAGGTCTTTCAACTACTTCTCCTGCTGATATTTGATTTGCCAAAATGGCTGGTAATTCATGAATTTCTGCCAATCTTACCACTACTCCTTATTGATCTTTTGTTGCCACTTATAAACTGCATTCATAACTTGCATCGGAGTTTTAGACATCAAGTCCAATTTTTTGATTTCTGAGACAACTTCCGATTGATTATCGTCAATAGTCTGCATTGGAAACAATGAAGTTTGCTCTTCTTTTTTCCCTTGAGATTTTTGCGAAGCCGAAGTTTGTTCGACAACCGGCTGTTTTTCTAATGAAGCCAAAATTTCATCGGCCCGTTTTAGCAAAACATCCGGCAAGCCTGCTAATTTAGCAACGTGAATTCCATAAGATTTATCCGCAGGACCCGGCTCAACTTTATGAAGGAAAACCAGTTCCCCGTTTGATTCAGTTGCCCCTACATGAACATTTCTTAAATGCTTTAAGGAATCATCCAATGTAGTTAATTCATGATAGTGAGTAGAAAACAGAGTTTTTGCCCCAATGTGATTATGGACATACTCAATAATTGCTTGGGCTAAAGCCATCCCGTCATAAGTAGCAGTTCCCCTGCCAATTTCATCAAAAAGAATCAGACTATTGGGGGTGGCGTTTTCCACCGCATCATTAGCCTCTTTCATTTCCACCATAAATGTACTCTGGCCGGAAATTAAATCATCAGCTGCCCCTATTCTAGTAAAGATCTTGTCAAAGATGGGCATTTTTGCTTGCTTAGCCGGAACAAAACAGCCAATTTGGTTCATTATAACGGTTAAAGCCATCTGCCGCATATAAGTACTTTTCCCAGACATATTAGGGCCAGTGATTAAAAGCACACTGGTATTCTCGTCCATAACAACATCATTTGGCACATACTGCTGATGGCCCAAAACTTTTTCTACTACTGGGTGACGACCCTCAACCACCTCTAAGTCATGGCCATCAACTAACTCAGGCTCAATAAAGCGATATTCTTCCGAAACCGAAGCAAAACTCTGCAAAACATCAATTGTTGCCACAGTATCAGCCAACCTTTGAATGTCTTTAATCGATTTTTTTATAGTATCTCTCACGCCAACAAATAACTTATATTCCAGAGTCTTACTTTGTTCCTCAGCCTCAAGAATCAACGCCTCTTTTTCTTTTAGTTCAGGAGTTGAAAACCTTTCAGCATTTGTTAACGTTTGTTTTCTCTGATAGCGACCTTCTGGAACTTTGCTTAAGTTAGTTTTAGTGACTTCAATGTAGTAACCAAAAACGTGGTTAAACCCAATTTTTAAATTGTTTATTCCGGTTGCCTTTCGTTCCTTTGCTTCTAGTTCTGCTAACCATTTCTGACCATTATTGGTTGCGTCACGATATTTATCCAGTTGCTGATTATAACCACTTTTAATGACACCCCCATCAGTTACAGAAATCGGTGGCTCTTCAACAATTGCTGAATCAATATCATTAACAACATCATCTAAAGGCTGAAGATTAGCAAGCATTTTAGAGAGTTTATCGTCATTAATCTGATCGATAATGTAGCGAATTTTAGGAATCTGAAGAAGTGAAGTTTTTAACTGAATTAAATCCCTACCATTTACGCTGCCAAAAGCAATTCTGCCAGCTAAACGCTCCAAGTCATATACTTTAATCAGTTCATCAGCTAGTTGATTACGTTCAAAATAATGATCCAACAAGACTGCAACAGCTCCGTGGCGTTCAATTATTTTGTCCTTATTTACTAAGGGTCTTTCGATCCATTGCTTAAGTTTTCTGCCACCCATAGCCGTTTTAGTTTGATCCAAAAGCCAGAGTAATGTTCCGGATTTTTTGCCAGTCCTAATATTTCTGGTGAGTTCCAAATTATACTGAGAGTCATGGTCAAGTTCCAAAAATTCAGAGGGTTCATATACAACCGCTCTTTTAAGGTGATCCAAACTTCTTTTTTGCGTGACTTGAATGTAGGCTAAAAGCATTTTCAAGACATCCTGGAGATCCCCATTATCAACATCTTGACTTAAATAACTTAATGCTGAATTTACCGGAATATCTTTTTGATGTGAAATTAAAATTCCTAACTTCTTTATTGTGCCTTCAATACTGGCAGGCAGGTCCTGTTTGACAACAATTTCTTTAGTTTGCAAAGAAACAATTTCATTAACAAACTCCGAACTATTGTGTAATGCAGCAACTTTCAATTCACCAGTAGATAAATCGGCGTAAGCAAACGCGAAAATACCCGATTCGGGTTTATAAACCAAGCCTGTTAAGTAATTATTTGTTTTAGCATTTTGTGAGCCCACATCAACTTGGGTACCAGGAGTAACTAATTGAATAACTTCGCGTTTGACCATTCCTTTAGCCAAGCGAGGATCCTCCATTTGCTCGCAAATGGCAACTTTATAACCCTGATCAACTAAAATATCAACATAATTTTGAGCAGCTTTATGAGGAACTCCACACATTGGAATTGGATGCTCTGCATTACGAGAACGGTTAGTCAAAGTAAGTTCCAAAATTTGTGATCCTTTAATGGCATCATCATTAAAAAGTTCATAAAAATCCCCAATCCGATAGAACAAAAATGCATCGGGGTATTGATCCTTTATATTTTGATATTGAACCATCATTGGAGTCGTATCTGTTTTATTAGCCAATGATAAGCCTCCTTATTCAAACGTGCCTTCGGTAATCAAAATTGGTTTAATATTTGAGGCCTTGCCGGTTTCGTTATTAATGTCAACAATAACTCCTGATAAAATCCCTCTTCCATCCTCAAGAGCCTCAAACCGTGTGGGTCTTTGATTCAAAAAACGACCAATTACATTTTCAGGCTTCATACCTAACATTCCATCAGCTGGACCAGCCATCCCAACATCAGATAAAAACGCAGTCCCATTTTTTAAAATTCGTGCATCATTAGTTTGAACATGAGTATGAGTACCAATGACCGCTGAAACTTTACCGTCTAAATACATTGCAAACCCGATTTTTTCACTTGTAGCCTCAGCATGAAAATCAACAAAAATACATTTAGTTTCTTTACGTAATTTTGTAAATAATTCATTGGCCAAAGCAAACGGATCATCCAAATTATCCAAAAATACTCGACCTTGAAAATTTGCAACAATTAGCTTAACCCCATTCACATTCACTGTTGTATAACCCCTACCAGGAACATCTGAACCAGGAAAATTGAAAGGTCGAACCAACTTTTTGGTATCATCGATAAATTCAAAAACTTCTTTATTACTCCAAGCATGATTACCCAAAGTAACAACATCCACTCCAGAACTCATAAGCTTCTTATAGGCTTGAAGGTTAATTCCTCTGCCCATCGGTGTTGCGTTTTCACCATTTACAATGGTAACTTGAGGTTTGTATTCCTGTTTAATTTTTGGTAAATATTCTTTAACCATCGCAAGCCCTTTGTTGCCTACAACATCGCCAATGAACAAAATTCGCATAAATTTTCTCTTTTCTACAAATAAAATTTAAAATAACTAAAATAATTTTAACATTTAAATAAGAAAAAAGACCAGCAACGCTGATCTTTTACTTTGCATATTCGACTGAACGAACTTCCCTTATCACAGTAACTTTTATATGACCAGGGTACTTCATTTCTGATTCAATCTTTTGTTTGATTCTTCTTGCCAAGACAATTGCTTTGGTATCAGAAATTTTATCTGGTTTAGCAATCACCCTAATCTCACGACCTGCTTGAATAGCATAACTCTTTTTAACTTCATCAAAGCTATCTGAAATTTTTTCCAAACTATCCAAACGATGAACATAGCTTTCAAGCGAATCACTATGAGCACCCGGTCTTGAGTCAACAATTTTTTCTGCAACTGCGACTAATTCAGAAATCATATATTCTGGTTGATGACCATCATGATAGGCTTGAATTGAATCAATAATAACCGGACTTTCATGATACTTCTTGGCGACATCAACACCAATTTCGACATATGATCCTTCGACACCGCTATTAGCAGCTTTTCCAATATTGTGTAATAATCCTGCGCGTTTAGCTAAAGTAACATCCTCACCTAATTCAGATGCAAAAGCACCTGCGAGCTTTGCAATTTCAATACAATGGCCCAAAAGGTTCTTTCCTTGATAAATCTTAAAGTTAAGTTGACCAACCAACTTAATGAGTTCAGGACTCATCGAATGAATACCAAGATCAAACAAAGTTTCTTCTCCGGTATCCGAAATCTGTTGGTCAATTTCCTTTCGACTTTTATCAACCATTTCCTCAATCCGAGCCGGATGAATCCGGCCATCTTTGATTAACTTTTCCAAGGCCATTTTAGCGATTTCTCTTCTAATGGGATCAAAACCACTTAACACAACGGCTTGGGGAGTATCATCAATGATTAAATCAATTCCAGTCAAGGTCTCAAAGGTTCTAATATTACGACCTTCACGACCAATTATTCTACCTTTCATGTCTTCACTGGGTAAATTAACAACTGAAACTGTCGTTTCGGAAACAACGTCCGCTGAACTTTGCTGAATTGCCTCAACTACTAATTTTTTGGCATTTTCATCAGCTTCAGCCTGAGCCTGATTGTAACTCTCTTTGACCATCTTAGCTTTTTCATCAGCTAAACTATCACTGGTCTCTTTGAGAATCACGTTTCTGGCCTCATCTTGGGTCAGATCCGCAACTTTTTCAACCTCAGCTTGGCGCTTTTCAATTAGTGAGTTTGCTTCTTCTTGTTGTTTAACTAAGTTCTGTTGTTCACGATTAAGTTTCTGCTCTTTACGATTCAGGGTGCTTTCTCTTTGTTGAAAAGCGTTATCCTTCTTGTCAAGAGCTTCTTCACGCTGAAGTAAACGATCCTCCTGTTTTTGAATCTCCGCTCTGCGGCCTTTCATTTCTTTTTCCACAGAGGAGCGGTACTGATGATTCTTTTCTTGGGCGGTTAACTTGGCCTCTTTAACAACGGTTTCGGCTTTTTTCTTTGCCTCTGATAAAATTCCTTTCGCTGTTCCGGAAGCTACGTCAATCTCCTTTTCTTGGGTCTTTTTCTGCGCTGATTTTCCAATTGTGAAACTAATAAAACCAACAACAATGATAGCGATGATTGCGAGGACTATTATAGCCATATTCAATGGCTTCACCTCCAAATCATCAAAAATGATTGATTTTTAAACCAATTATATTAGATGTTATTTGATTATTGACACTAGTACCATTTTAATGTTTGTTAATCAGGGTGTCAATCTAATAAAGCTGAGAACAAACCTCTTTCACATTAAATAAAAAACGTTTGCGATGAATAATCGCAAACGTTGTAGTTTCTATTTACTAATATCAAGATCGATATTTTCAGGCTTTTCATTCTTCGGCTTATTGGCTGAATTCTTTGTATCCTTATTCTTTGAATTCTTCTTGGAGTCAGAAGCATTATTTTCGGCAGGAGAATCATCTGGGACACCATAAGCACTTCTAACTTTCTTTTCAATTTCAGTATAAATGTCTTTATGATCTTCCAAATACTTTTTAGCGTTTTCACGCCCTTGGCCAATTCGTTCGTCACCATAGGAATACCAGGAGCCTGACTTATCAATAATGTCTTTATCAACAGCCATATCAACAAGTTCTCCAGACTGAGAAATTCCTTTACCATACATGATATCAACTTCCGCTTTTTTAAATGGCGGAGCAACCTTGTTCTTAACAACTTTAATTCGCACTCGGTTACCAATAATATTGGTACCATCTTTAATTTGTTCAGCTCTTCTAATTTCTAGCCTGATTGTGGCATAAAATTTGAGAGCTCGCCCACCTGGAGTGGTTTCTGGATTACCAAACATAACGCCAACTTTTTCACGAATTTGGTTAATAAAAATGGCAATGGTCTTAGTCTTATTAATTGTTCCAGAAAGCTTTCTTAGGGCTTGTGACATTAATCTTGCCTGAAGACCAACGTGTTGATCGCCCATTTCACCTTCAATTTCGGCTCTAGGAACTAAGGCAGCAACTGAATCAACAACAACGATATCGATTGCGCCACTTGTTACCAAAGCATCAGCAATCTGAAGACCTTGTTCACCTGTATCAGGCTGGGATAACAATAAATCATCAATATTTACGCCCAAGTTGGAAGCATAAACTGGATCCAGAGCATTTTCAGCATCGATATAGGCCGCAGTTCCACCTCGGCGTTGAACTTCTGCCACCGCATGAAGGGCAACGGTTGTTTTCCCAGAACTTTCGGGACCATATACTTCAACAATTCTTCCTCTAGGATAACCACCAACTCCTAAGGCTACATCTAAGGCCAAAGAGCCCGTTGGAATCGTAGAAATTTGAGTATCGGCTTTATCGCCCATTCTCATAATTGATCCTTTACCAAATTCTTTTTCAATGTTCTTTAAAGCTTTATCTAAAGCCGCTTTTCTTTGGTCAGCCATTGAATTCCTCCATTCTTCTTTTGAAGAAGTTTACTCATTTACTATACCTAGGTTCAACTGAAATTGCAACAAAAAAGGGAACAAAAGTTCGCTGATTATTCTATATTATTCAAGAGATCCAAAATCATCGATAAACCAGCCTCAACACACTGCTTTCGGACTTCATTTCTAGAACCATTAAAATGAAATTCTTTGGCAAAAGTGGTTCTTGTTTTAAAAGCTAATCCAATCCAAGCCGTCCCAGCTGGATTGCCTTCCAAAGAATCTGGGCCAGCAGCTCCTGTAAAAGAAATTCCAATATCTTTTTTCATTATTGACCTGGCCTGATTTGCCATCCAAATCGCCGTTGGCTCACTCACAACCCCATTTTCTTCAATCACTTCACTTGGAATCCCCAAAAGTTTCTCTTTGACCTCATTGGAATAAGTAATAAATCCACCTTCAAAGACATTGGAAACGCCAGCTACATTGCCAATTGTACTTTGAAACATTCCTGCAGTTAAACTCTCTGCCGCAGTGATCGTGATTTGACGTTCAATTAATTCCTTTACTAATTTTTCTTCAAGCATATCTTTTTGGCCCCTTATAATTTTAAAATACGAAAAAAGAAGATAATAAAATTATCTTCTTTCAAATACTTAAAATGAATCGGCAAAAACATCGCCATTTTTAACAAAATAATCGATTCCTGAGTAAATGGTAAAAAATAAGCAAATATATAAGAAAATCTGTCCCAAAGGAATATTTATTGCCGCAAAGAAAACATTGCTCAGCAATAATAAAATTATTGCAAACATTTGAGTACTCGTTTTGATTTTTCCTGGCCACGCAGCAGCAATAACTTTGCCATCATTTTCAACAATGATCAGTCTTAAACCAGTCACAGCCAGTTCCCGACAGACAATAATTGCTACCACCCAAGCCGGAGCTAATTTGGCTTCAACTAAGAAGATAAAAGCTGTCATAACCAGCATTTTATCAGCTAATGGATCAGCAAATTTACCAAAATTTGTAATCAAATGTTTTCTTCTGGCAATTTGCCCATCAGCAAAATCAGTTAACGAAGCAACAATAAAAATTAAGGCTGCCACGATGCGGGTGGTGGTCAGATAAGTACCACCAACACTAAAGGTCCCCCATGAAAAAGGTAACGCTAAAATCAAGATAAAAAATGGAATTAAAATGATTCTAAACATGGTTAACTTGTTAGGTAAATTCATTAAACGCCTCCAGATTCAAACGGTCACATCATTAAGAAAGAAATTAGTAAGATGATCCATTTGTTGTCGTTCTGGTAGTCGCAGAGGTAGAATTTGTCGAAGAAGTAGTGTAACCAGCATTATTTGTTGATGTTGTCCCTGTACCTGTTGATGTTCCGTTTGAACTTGTTGTAGTAGCAGACTTAACTGCCCCACTCTTCAATTCAAGTGTAATCACTCTAACTTGGTTTGACCCTGTTGTAGTTCCTTGGGCAGAGGCTGTATTTGATGTCAATCCAAGATTTACTTTTTTACCATTCAAAGTAACGGTGGAATCAATTGCATTACCAAGGTTAATTGAAATTGAGGAAGCACCCGCAGGAATCTTAACGGTCTTTGATTTACCTGAACTCAATGATGCCTGCCATAAACTGCTGCCATCAGCACTGACAGAAGTCCAAGCAGTACCTGCGGCAGAACGCTTAACAGAAACCTTAATGTTAAGGCTCTTTGGAGCATTTTTTACTCGATAAGTGATATCATTACCGGATTGAGATAACTTGGTAAATGAAATATTGCTTACAGGAGCAGAAACCTTTTTAGCTGGAGCAGAGCTCGAGTTAGCTTTATTTGATGAGACAGAAACTTTACTTGTCTCAATTGCAGTTTTAGCAGTATTATGAGTTGTTTTCGCAGCTGCAACCCAAATTGCAACCAAAATAATTAAAACAACCAATGAAACTCCGGCGATTGGAATATATCTCCGAAATTTTTCGTGCCTTTCATCTTCCTTGCGTTGAGCGGTTCGCGTTTCCGGATTGTCATCATTTACTCGATCAACATATTCTGGATTCTGAGTATCTGGCAAGGATTTCTTGTTTTCATTCAACAACTCACTGCCATTCAATCCAACTGCGTCAGCATACTGTTTAACAAAAGCCCTAACATAGAATTCACCAGGTAAAGCATCAAAATCATCATCTTCGATAGCGATTAAATAACGCTTTTGGATCTTGGTATTCTTCTGTAAATCATCAAGAGTATACCCTTTGGCAACTCTGGCATCATGTAATTTTTTTCCGATTGTTAAATTATTTTTTTCGTCACTCATACTTAATCTCCATTGATCTAAGTTATTAGCATTACTAGTATATCATAAGCCCACTCTGAATAAGTTTGGTATCCCAATATTTAGGATTTTATAATAACTTGTTGACTGCTTGCTTTATCTAAAAACTGTTTACTAGACTCAATTACATCTTTCAGACTTAAAGAATTTAATATCTCGATTTCATCATAAATTGTAATGGGATCCTCAATGAATGGGTCGAATTCCCCACTGATTGCTTCTTCTGAGTCTGCCATTGAAATATAATTGCCCAATAATTCATTTTTTTGCAACTGAAATTCTTTACTCATAGTTTTTAACTGCTGAGGAATAGTTGGCAGAATTTCTTTTATCCTTTTAATGAACTCCCCTGGTTTAGAAGTATCTCCGGTAAAAATTCCAAAATGAAAACCGCGTTCATTCTCGAACTCCCAAGAAAATGAGTCATCGATAATTTCTTCTTGGAATAATTTCTCATAACTGATAGAATTCTCACTAAAAAACATATCTAGCATGATCGAAATAGCTAGTTCATATTTAATTCCCAACCGACCATTAGGAACAAAATCCGAACCTCTTAATCCTAAAGCTACTTTGGGGCGACTAACATCCATAGCCAAAATTGAAGTTTTTTCCGGATTTGGCGGGTCAAGATTAAAGACTCGTTTTACTGAATTGGGCTTTATAGAATGTTGATTTTTTTCATTAACTCTGACCCAATTTATGAGCTGATCAGGATCAACTTTACCAGTCACAAACAGTGCCATATTTTCCGGACGATAAAAAGCCGAATACGCAGTTTTAACATCCTCTAAAGTTATCGAATCAACGTCTTCAACCGTTCCAGCAATATCACTGGCTAAAGCAGAGCCACTATACATAGCAGAAATTGTCTCAAAATAAAGTCGGTTGTTCGGATCATTTTGATACATCTGGATTTCCTGGGCAATAATTCCTTTTTCTCGCTGTACTTTAGCTTCAGTAAAATAAGGCTGCTGTACAAAATTAAGCAAAATATCAATATTTTCCTTAAGATATTCTGTGGTTGAAAACAGAAAATTAGTTTGAGTAAAACTCGTAAAGGCATTAGAGCGAGCCCCAGTCTTATTAAAAAGCTCAAAAACATCATAATCTTTTTTGTCAAACATTTTGTGTTCAAGAAAGTGAGCAACTCCTGCGGGTAAATGAATCTTTTTACCCTGCAGTTCAAAAGTATTATCAATTGAACCAAAGTTCACTCCCAAAAAAGCAGACGTTTTGTAAAAGTCCTTCTTAGGCTGAACATAGATTCTTAACCCGTTTTTTAATTGCGCTGAAAATAATTGTTCACCAAATTCCGAATAATTAATCTTTTTCATTTTTATTCCCCGAACTTTTAAGAATATAAACAGCACGTTTAGCAAGCTTTTTTGAAACTTTGGTTATCATTTCTTTATCAACACTTCGAATTGCCTCTTCCCATTGGTCAATTGAATAGTAATGGTTAGTAATTCGTTTAATAAAGTTCCGTTCAATTAGGGAAGTCTGATAGTCATTTTGGGCTCTTCTTTGATTAATAATCGAACGTTTTATACCTTCCACCAAATCATTTGAAAAATCGCCTTTTTGGGCTTTATTCAACTGTTCATCGATTAAAGAGATAACTTGATTTTCATTCCCAGATTGGACACCTGCTTGGACACTCAGCATCCCACTCAAAGAATCAAAATCACTATGAATATCATAAGCCAAACTGTGCTTTTCCCTAATATCCGTAAACAGTAAAGATCGCGAAGACCCACCAAACAATTGATTAAAGAGAACCGCACTAAAATAATCAGCCGAATTATAGTAAATTGGAAATTCAAACCCAATATTTACCAAAGATTGACTAGCAACTTGTTTTTCAACATATGAATTAGTTTTAACGCTTGGTTTGGGTTTTATATAAAAAGATTTAGGTAACTGCTTTCGATCGGTAAATTTAGAAAATCCTTTGAACCCGTTAACAAATTGCTTGTCATCAACATTGCCAGCAACATATATTGAAATTTCAAAATCCTTTAAAACCTCTTGATAAAACTGATACAAACTTTGGGCTGTAATCCCTTTTAACTCACTAGGGGTTCCAAGAAGAAATGATCCGTGGTCCACATCGTCAGGATAATACAACTTTTGCAGTTGAATCATCGAATAATACTCCTTATTTTCAGCAATTGAATTTAAATAATTGGTAATATTTCTGGAATGAAGATCAAAATAAGCCTGATCAAACTGGCCCTGGTCAACTAAAGGATTTTGAATTACTTCTTTTAAAAACTCAATTATCTCTTCAGTTAAATCATTTTGGTTAGGAAGATATCTATCAGCTGGATAAGAAATTCGGACTCGAAAATCATGACAATCGCCGTAACGCAAAACAGTGATTCCAAAGTTGGCTCCAAACATTTCAGATAATTTTCTAGATACTTTTAGAGAAGTTGGATAAAGTTGAGTACTATTTTCTAGAATTTCTGCTAACAAAGCGAGTTTGGCATAATTTTTTGCTCTTGCTGCCGACAAGAAATTGATAGTAACTAAAATATTTTTAAATTTGTCGGTATGAATGCTTGTTAGGGTAATGCCTTTAGAAATTTGGTATTTCAAACCATTTCCTCCTAAAATTAATCACAATGATAATATTAAATTAAAAAAGCTTAAATCTCAATGGATTTAGGCATTTCTTTGTTCAATAAGTAAAAAAGATTAGCCTAAAAAGCTAATCTTCAAAATATTGGTTAAATTATTTGTATTTGTCTAGAATCGGTGACTTAATTTTAGTGCCAAACCATTTCTTATTG
>DIDF01000087.1 GCA_002418005.1 Lactobacillaceae bacterium UBA5807 | reverse complement strand
TAATTATAGAATTTGCCATTTGCTAAAATACCAAGCACCACCGGCGTAGGCACCAACCAGAACCAGCAAGATCACCAAAATAGTCCATAAAGCTACATGATGGTTTTGCCGTTGGGAATATCTCGCTTGCATTTGTGGATGGATTGGTCGTTTTAATGGTTCTGATTCTCTTGGGGTGCTTTGATTCAGATTTGAATTATTCGCGGCTTTTGACTGATCAGAATTTTTAGCCGCCATTTCTTCCCGATATTTTTTTAAATCAAAGCCACAATTCTGGCAGAATTGATCACTGCTGCTGATTGGTTTTCCACAATTTGGGCAAAACTTCAAATTCTCCAAACTTTGTTTCCCTCTTTCGACTAATATATTCCTTTTAATCGTACACCAGCAGCATTTGGTTAACAATGGACAAGAAATCATGAATTAATGAACATTTCTGAGAATCAATTTATTTTTGAACCGGTGATTCATTAACAACTTTAAATAATTCATCCGCAATCATTCGATGACCTAGTTGATTTGGATGGAAGTTATCGCTTTGCCCCCAAGAAGCAAAATCAGGGTAGGTCCTTCCAGCGGGGCCAGTAACGTTATTCTTCTTTGCCCAAATATTTCTTAAATTAGCCACTGGAATCTTGTACTCAGTACCAATTTTTTGAATAACTTGATCGAACTTAACTTCATTATTAGCAAGCTGTTGGCGGGTTGGGCCACACCAAGCTGACATCAAAATCAACTGAGCATGGGTATGAGACTTCAGCTCAGTAATAATTTTAACAATCGAACTTCGATATTGACTCAATGCCATTTGAGAAGTACCACCCACTGCATCGTTAGTTCCAAATTCGATAGTAACTAAATCTGGTTTTTGTTTGATAACTTGTGAAATCGAGGGGACTCCAAAATTTGTAGCCGTTTTTCCTACGCTGTATGCTCCAGAAACTAACACCTTTTTGCCAGTATTTTTTTCAAGACGATAAGTAAAACGGTTAACAAAATCTGATCGGCGATTTTTTGCAAACAATCCTTGCGACAAACTGTCACCCATAGGCGAATACCGAATTTTGCCATTGGATTTATTTTTTAAAGAAACTAATATACTTTCTTCATTTTTAGATTTGATTACTTGCGTGGCCGAGGCCACTTGGTGTCGTTTAGAATCGACCTTACCTTTATTTGTGGTTGAAGAGCAGCCACTGACAACAAATCCGATTGAAGCGATTAAAATGCAAAAACTAAATTTCTTCAAAACCGTTCCTCCCACTAAACACTAATCGATTTATATTTTCTATTGTTAACTTTATCATAGAGTTTTTGAAAAAGAGAAAACAATCTGGTTTTAAAAAACGTGAGGCCAACTATTTAACAATCCCAAGTTTTAGAAATACAATAAGTTCATGGCTAGTCCAATAGGCAAATTGGTACCAACCACTAAAACTTACATAAAGAGATGTTTTCATGAAGAGGTTGACTGAAAAACACATTTCAAAGACCTTAACTTTTAGAAAGAAAATTTCTAAACGCTTAGGACGAAAAGCTTTTGAGGACTGGCCAATTTACCCAGGCGAATTAAGATTCCACAATGAAGAAGCAATGTTTGAATACTTCCACCCAAGACAAAAGCTCCTAGCTGACCTTTGGCGAAAAGGAAAACTGGAAGAAGCCGAAGAGCTTGGCGAAAAAATGATTCGCCAAGGTTTTAAATATCCTACCGTTTTTACAATTCTTGCCTTAATTTACAGAAAACAAAAACGATATTTAAAGGAAGCTGAAGTTCTAAAAAAAGGAATGCAAGCCCAAATTGATATGGGCAACTCCAAGTCAGTATATCGAGATTTTGAGCGCAGATTGCGAAAAATCACTAGATTTCAAGCAGACCTTGATTAACCAAAATTATAATTTTTAATTTACTAAAATAAGCCATCAGATTGAATCAAATCTGATGGCTTATTTTGACTTTCAAAGAAATTAACAAACAATTTTATTCTTAATATTAATCTAATGAGTAATTTCAATTCTGGCAATATTTGAAACGTTGATTCTGGTGTTCCCACCGATGTACCACTGTTTATCAAAAGAAATCACTTCATCAGCCAGAGAATTGGCGTCACTTTCGCCAAGATCTTTTGCAAGAACAAAAGATTCACCGCCAACAAAGTAGACAACTACCTGCCAATCTTTCGCATCATTATCCCTCCAAGGTTTTCTTATTCACTCAGAATTCGATTATAAAACTTTTTTTTAATGACAACAAACTTAGCCAAAAACACCATCCAGATTATCAACAAATCAAGTTTGTATCAACAATCTGAACAGTGTTTTTATAACATAATGTTTTAATTAAGCTTCCGTCGACGTTTCCACCAAGGATAACCGTATTCAAAACCACAAAAACCAATGATTCCAATTACACTCAAAGCTCCACCAGCAAACAGCCCGGGAACATGGTACTTCATTAGGATTGAATTTTCTCCCGGATTTAGCTTTATTGCTGTTAAATTGGTCAAAACCTGCTTTGTGGGAACCTTCTTGCCATTAACAATAGCTTCCCAGCCGGTATCATAAGCAACTGGAATAAACAACCACTGCCTTAATGATTTAGGATTTACATAAATGTTACCGGAAATATGGTCCGGACGATAAGTTGGGTGAAATCCCTTTGTCGAATTTAAGACACTTTGTAATTTGGTATCATCCAAGGTATTGAAATAAAGCGTTGGATTAGAATATTGACTATAAAGTTCAATATTTAAAGTGCTTCCCTTGGGAAAATATCCAAGATCATAAAGAAAATTACCACCATAGGCATCAACCTGATTAGAAACCCAAGTATCATTAACCATGATTGAATTATAATCAATACCGCCATTTTTACTTGTCGCAGATAAGAAAACATGACCGGTTGCCTGAGTCTTTAACTGATAAGTTTGCAAATATGGGTAGTTGACGCCGCCCGTTGAACGAGTTGCCATACGAGTTTGAGCTGGCGCTTTGACAAAGTATTTCTGGGATTTGTTGTCCATTGCCTTTAAGATTTGGCCTTGGTTAGTTGTTCTCTTAGAAGGAGAAAGCTGGATATTAGTGAACTGATCATTAACCAAAAATCCAAATCCAATGTAATTAGGATTTGTTTGAACTGGACCATTGTCAGGAATGAAGTATTTCACGCCCAATAAAGAATTTACCAAAGGCGTTAATCCAATTTCACTGACTCGTCTGCCATTTTGGCTATAAACTCCTAAATGCATCAGAGCCCGGCGAGTATCCTTGTTTAAAGTGGAATTATAAGAAGAAATCCCCTTAATTCCTAGAGTAACCGCATGATTATAGTAATAATATTGAGAATACTGAGCAATATTTTGAGTGTCCACCGTTCTGAATAACTCTTTAGATTGCGGGATATCCCCTAATTTATCAGCAGTTGGATCAAGCCAGGTATTATAAACAGATTGATCTCCTAAGGGTGTCGATTTAAGACTGAACCAAAAATTACTAGTTCCCTCAAAAACGACAAAACTAGCTGCTAACAACGTAGCAATCTTCTTTTTCGCCAGCAGCAGAAAGGCTAACTCGAACCCAACAACTACAAGATTAACAATTAAAACAATGATCTTTTTACGAGTGATTTGAAGCTCCCAGATTTTCCAAGTCCAAGTTGGGACAAACATAAATATAAAGAAAGCGCCAATTATTCCAATTGTCCACTCAGCAATAAGCTTTTTTTGCTTAACTGGTAAGTTTTCCAACCCCTTTTGCCAAACTTGAAAGCCAAGCATGATCAATATAAAGCTGACAAAGAAAACCTGTCGGTATGGAAAACCAATCGGCGTTTGAAATAAATGCCAAACGGTATTTAACAGACGAATATTCATTCCCAAAAATAAAATCAATAGCATTGTTGCAGCATGAATTTTTTGCTTACGTTTAATTTCAGGGTGAATAAAATAACTAATAACTAAAATCAAAACCAAAATCGTTGAAAAAACAGCCGGAGTATAAAAGGTACGGTTGGTAATGGTGTCCAAACCAATAAAAAATTTAGGAAAAATATGAATTCCAAAATTAGGCCACAGAGCATAATTATTGACTGTCGAAATCACCTTTGTGGTTTTAAACATTCCTAAAGCAGTCGGAATTAAGATTACCGAACCAGTTAAAGCACTCGCTAAACCGGTAGCCAAGACTTTTAAAATATCTTTGTATTTATTTAGAAGTTGATTTTTAAAATTAAGACTCTGATCTGTCATTTCGGCAACCTGGTAAAGTAAGTAAATACCCACGCAAAGACAAGTCATATAGCCAATATAGTAGTTGAAAAGAATACTCAAACTAAGCCAAACATAAAGTCTGGTATATTTTCCGTGTTTTAAAGCGACATCTACTCCATCCAAAACCAACGGGAGAAGAAGGTAAGAATCTAGCCACATAATATTGAAAAATGTTGCCGAAACAAACCCGGATAAGCTAAAAGCGACTCCAAACGTAGCAGCAGTAATCGTCAAAGTATTAAAGTGGCGCTGCAAAAAGTAAGTCATCGTTGAAGCAAGAAGACCAATCTTAATGCAGATTAGAACAGTCAAAACGGCAGGCAGAGACGATACTTTAAACAATGCAAAAATTAAGTTAAGCGGACTCATAAGATAATATGCCACCGTAGGCAGTGCATTATCTCCAATCCCCAAAGAAAAGCTGTAAAGATCGATGCTATGGGCAATGATTGCTCGTCGATATGCAGTCAAAAACTGGGCATACTGTGCCCCTGAATCATTTACTAGTAAATTATTGTTTCCAAATGGAGCAATCCCGCAAATTGCCATCAAAAAGAGCATTATTAAAAGTGAAACGATGCCTGCAATTAGGCAATTTCGAAAAAACTTTCCAAAAATCCTTTTCTTCATGAACAATCTCCGCATTTAAATTATAGTTTCCTACCGAAATTTAATTCTGGTCGTTTTGCCAGTCGACTCACAAAAAATCTGCGAACACTTTCCCACCAAGAGATTCCGTACAAACACCCACCTAAAACATCTGAAGGGTAATGGACCTGAAGATAAAGTCTGGATAATGTGACTACCACAACCCAAAGCACCAAAAAGATTTCTAAGGGAATTTTGATATGGGGATTAGAAATATAAAACCAAATCAACCCACCGACAATCATCACCAGTAAAGTAGTATCAAAAACGTGGCCGCTTGGAAAACTAAAACCAGTGTCAGCAATCAACTTGGTTGCTGGTCGAGCACGATGAACGGCAAACTTTACTATTTCCAACAAGACATTTCCTGAAATCAAAATGGTAATTATAAAAGCACTCATCATTGTTTGTCGGCGAAGATAAACAATAATTGCTATCAAAAGCATTAACGCAATTGAGACAAGTGGACTGCCTATAAAAGCAACTATATTAAAAAATGCTGTTTTATGTGGTGAAACCGTCCGAATCATGAACCGCAAAAACCATTTGTCGGCCAACATTAATGGTGAAAATCTAAAAAAGACCAACACAGTGAGCAGTAGCGTGATTGCCCAAGATGTACCCAAAAACATAAAGCCAGAACTTCTTTTTTCTAACATTCGTTAAACTTCCTAACATTGATGTATTTAGTCAAATTTCATGGAGCTAACTAAATTGTTCTTAGATAACTTAAATCTACCCTTCAATATTAGAAGATATTAACAAGCCCTAAAACATCAGCAAAAAAAGAGTCAAATTAGATTTTCACAGAAACAATTATAGAATATTTGAAAGATGATTTAAAAAAATTTGTTGTTTTTATAATACTTTTATTCCTTAATTCTAAATAAATACGCAAACAAAGGCTTTATTACTATCCTAATCTCTAAAAAATTAGTTTTTAAACATATTCTTAAAGATTGGCCAAACTTAGAAATTAAGGCCAAAATGGTTTAGAATGTTAAAGTCCTGTGACCAATTAACTGAAGTCATTAAAAGCTGAATCTGGACTCGGGGAGATCCAAATAATGAAAAAGTTTATGACTATTGGAGCAACTGTCATCTGTGCTGTTGTTCTCACTGGATGCGGCGCAAAACAAACCAAACAGACAAAAGCCAAATCAGCTGCTCAGCAATCTAGCTTAATTGCGGCTTCAAAGCATTCAACAGATACCAACGCTCAGCGGACTGCCTTAAGTGAAGCAAGTCTTTATTCTGATCAAATGCATATGTCAGAATCACAGATTTACTCAAAATTAACTTCAAAAAAGCAAGACAATCTTTCAGCAAGTGCTAGCAAGTGGGCCTTAAGCAAATTAAGCAAAAAAACTTGGGATCAAAATGCTTTAAAGAAAGCTCAAGCTTATAAGAAAGAAACCAAATTAACAAAACAAGATATTTTTAATCAGCTAATTTCTCCAGCTGGCGACGCTTTTAAGCCTGCTCAAGCTCAATATGCAGTGAATCATTTAAAGGTAACCACCGACATTAAATACACAAAATGATAACAAATAAAACCCCGAAATTATTGAATTTCGGGGTTAATTTTTAGTAAGGTTAAAGTCCGGTCAGCGAATGGCGACCGCCCGGCTGCCGCGGATTTTAAACACATTCATAAAATGAGCAGTGGAAACCCAATAAACTTTGTGTGGCCATAATGGCTCCATGTATGGATCAGCAACTAAAAAGTACCCAGGCTTGTAACCAACCAAAGCTAAGACGTGGTAACCATGATTACTGAGCATTCGCCAAGCCCCAGAGATTACAACTGAGTTACCTCGCTTTACCTCATTAATCAAACCAGATTTTGAAATGCCGGTAACATTTTCTGAATTGGGATCATATTTTTTGGCATACGCAGTCAAAGGCTTGGGATAAATTGTCACAATTACTCCCTTTGGCTCACCAGCATATGGATTGCCATTAAAACCCTTATTGGGATTAAGGTTGCGCGGCATGCGATCAACAATATCTTTGAAAGTTGTGTTCATTGCGATTCCTTTGACTGAAAGCGCCATTTTTAAGCTGGCAGCCTCACAGGCAGTTGGAGCATACGTAGGATAAAGCTGGCTTGTATAAGTATACGGTAAAATATATACCTTGGTCGTTTTCAAAGAGTTAGAATTAATCCAGCCAAAATTTTGACCCTTTTGACTAATTTCACAATACTTGCCGCTTCCGGTAAATTTAACATTGTTAACTTGCACTAATTGACCGGCCAAATTACCAGTAATAGAAGTAGGAATTGACCCAGGTTTTTTAAAAAGCTGGGCAGTCTCCGTCTTAACAACCATTGAGTTATATTTGTTGGCTGGTCCATTCATCGCCTGGGACTTAAAAGGAGCAGTATAAATTTTATAGCCAGCAACCACCGCAATAATTGCGGCAAATACTAGCAAAAATTTAATAGCTTTTCGCAAATCGGACCATCCCTTCAAAATTTATTGTTTTACTAATGTGAGCAAGCAACCTTTAAAAATGAAACGTTGTGAAAGCACCTTTGAATTTTAAACCACTAATTTTCATTTTAACCACTAATATAATCCATAAAATTAACAAAGTCTAAAATGTAACAGTAATGACAAATATTTTTTCCTAAGGAAAATCAAGCCATTCCAATTATTCAAAAGGATAAAGCTTGCGAAAGGAGATAACAACTATTAAAAACCAAAGAAAAGTTCATCGACTTAAAATTACCTTTTTTATTTTAATAGCAGTAATTGTTTTGATTGGGGCAAGATGGATTTTACAACAATCGATAAACAACCAAGAACTTTCGGAGACAAAAGTTAATTACCAAAGTACTCCTACCCTGTTAATACCTGGATATTTAGCCAACCGCTTAACGTTTGATGGAATGATCGGATCTTTGGCTAAATTTAAATTAGCAACAAGAGCCGCGGTAATTCATATTAGTTCAAGTGGAAACATTTCCATTGATCAAGTAGCTAATTTAAAAAAAGATAATCCATTAATCCAAGTCCTCTTTCAAAATAACCGTAGCGAAAGCGTCCAGTACCACCAATTAGCCAAACTTCTAAAATTACTTAAACAGAACTACCATATCGATTCAGTCGATTTAGTTGGCCATTCTTTAGGAGGAAACGTAATTTTTGATTACTTAACTGACCAACATCTGCAAAAATCAGAGTATCCGACTACCAAAAAGTTTGTCAACATTTCATCCACCTTCCCTGGAGATGAAAATCAAGGGAAGTTTTTACCACGAAAGCTGCAAATCTTAAATATCAGCGGCAACCTTTGGAACCTAAAAACTGATGGCGTAATCCCACTAAAGGGAAATCTTCAACTTGGTAAAATTGTTACTCCTTTTGTCCAATCTTATAAATCAAAAGTAATCACTGGTGGTTTATTTTCCGCCTACCACATAACCCTTCATGAAAACGGTGAAGTCGATAAAATAATTTCCCAATTTTTGTTCAGTTAAATGAAAAGATGTATTTCTTTGACCTTTAATCAACCATTGTCGAAAATGAAGGCAACAGCTCGATTTAAAAGTTAGAGAGAAGGTCTCATAAATGGAATTTAGCTTACCATTGAAATCAAAAATCAATGTCCCAGTTACTCTTGAGATAATTCAATTTTCTGACGCATTAAATATGAATATCATTGTTACCAATCTTGGTTTCGATTATTACCTTCGATTTAAAGGGAAAAACTTTCTAATTGTGGTGTCTTTTCCAAGCGAAATCAGCAGCACGGTCAATGTGAACATTCCGACAAACGCTTCTGAAGGCTTCGAATATTTCGCAACTATGCAGATAACTAACTTTTTGAGCTTAAATGATAACTTGGCGCCCTTCTACAAATTGGCTGAAGAAGATCCGGTTATGAAACCTATACTGAAACTTTTTAAGGGAGTTCACCAGATCAAATTTCAAACGCCTTTCACCGCTGCTGCTTGGGCAATAATGAGTCAGCGTGACCAACACAGTACTTCCATCAAGTTTATGAAAGAACTGTTAGTTAATAATGCCTACCCAACCCCTGAAGATATTTTGAATCATTCACAAGACCAACTCGAAAAAGTTGTTCACATGGCAAGAAGGGCCCAGTCTTTGTTAAATGTGGCCCAAGATTTCGCTCCAAGTTATTACCAGGATTTAAACCTGTTTGAAAATATGGAAACCAAAGATATTTATGACCATTTAACATCGATTAGCGGTGTCGGCGAATGGTCGGCAAGGTTTACCTTACTTAGAGGGTTGGGTAGAAACAATATTTTGCCAACCCGCCAAAACTTTAGCCGCAGGTTTGTCCAAAATAACTATGGAAAAAATCAGTGGGAAAATATGTATGATTATTATGGTAATTACCGCGGGTACTGGATGCTTTATCAGATGTATAATGCTCAATATCACAATGCAGTTTAAAAAATTCCGAAAGCAGCTAAAAATGCTTTCGGAATTTTTTATTGAACGTAAAGGTTTCGAAACTCAGTCACAAAATCAGGTTCAAGCTTCAATCCATCAAGTAAATAGGAATCGAAGCTACCAAAATTGTGTTCAATGGTGGCAAAATAATGATCTAAATAACGATGGTCAACGATTAAAGCCCTGCCAAAGGAAACTTTTTGTCTCTCATCCATATACTGACCAAATTTCTTAATTAATTGCTCATTAGCCTTTTTTCGCAGTTTATTGGTTATCATATAGTCTGCAAAAATTTCCTCTTTGGAAGCCCCTAGAGTTTTTAGAATAATTGCCGCCCCAACTCCGGTTCGATCTTTGCAAGCAAAACAATGAAAGAAGGTTGGTTCAGCATTATTTACTAAAAGCTCCATAAAGTCGTGATAACCAGAAAGGGCTGATTGACTGACCGCTAAAATTTCATAAGTATTGAGCATAGCAGAAGTCACTTGATCATTTGATTCAGAGTTGGAAAGCATCCCTGCCACACTGGCCCCAGTTCTTTGCGCATCAGCCAAAATGTTTATCCATTCATAATCAGCTTCCGGCCATAAAGTATCAGGCATCGATTGTTTTTCTCGTTCACTTCTAAAATCAACGATTCGCCTAATGTGCAAAGTATCCTTTAACAAATCAACCTGTTGGTCAGTGAGGTTTTCAAGCTGACCACCACGATATAACAGCCCATCCTTAACCTGACCGTTCTTAACTTTTATTCCTCCAAGTCCCCTAAGGTTGGTAATTTCAGCTTTCATGAAATTCCTCACTTTCGTTAAATGTTTTAAATCTATTCTACATGAAATTTAAAAAATTAAGAAGCTTCAGGCATTGTTCAGATTAATTACGTCTTCTCTAAAAGGATTTTTGCTTTTTTATAGCTGAAACGTGATATTTGGCTTAGCTTACGGAAGCTATACGGTCCAAATATCACTCTGTCATTAGCCCTGAGTCTCATTATGGAAATGAGTTGGAGCGGTATCAGGTAGAGCATTTAATGTCTTCATATCTTCAGCAGAAATTTCAAAATCAAGTTGCTTATTAGCCTTAATATGTGCTTCATGAGTGGCTTTAGGCAGTGGCAACACGTCATTTTGAATTACAAATCTCAAGGCCAACTGAGGAATTGAAACACTGTACTTATCAGCTAATTCTTTTAATGTTGAATTACTCTTCATGTCACCAGTTGCCAAGGGTGAATATGCTTCAACTTGGATGCCATGTTCTTTACAAAACTTGGTGATTTTTGGTTCAGTAAAGCCAACATAGTATTGAATCTGGTCAATGGCTGGGGTAATTTCTGCATCTTTTAAGATGTTCTCCAAGTCATGAACATTGAAATTGGAAACCCCAATTGCCTTTACTTTCCCGGTCTTATAAATCTCTTCCATGGCTTTCCATGCCTCAATATTGCCCTTATCATGGTTGGATCCAATATCACCCCATGGCCAGGGAGCATGGATAATGTATAAATCAAGATAGCCAATATCAAGATCATTAAAGGTTTCGTTAAAGGCCTGCAAAACGCCATCACGGTCTTTAATCGCGGCAGGAAGTTTGGAAGTTACAAAAATGTCTTTTCTAGCAATTCCAGAATCACGAATTGCTTTACCAACACTTTTTTCATTCCCATAAGCTTTAGCAGTATCAATATGACGGTACCCTTGTTTCAAAGCAGTTAAAACAGAATTATAAGCCTCTGCTCCATCCGGAATCTGCCAAGTCCCAAAACCAACTTTTGGAATTTTAGTCCCATTATTTAATTCAAATGTATCAGTTAAAACAGCCATGTTTGTTTCCTCCTTTACATTTAAACAACAGCTTAATTATAAAACTACTTAAAAATATCGAAAAGATTTCGGCTTGGAAAATAAATAGAACGAGATATTTCGGTTTCATTAATAATTTTATATAGCTGAAACGTGATGTTCTGACCAGCTTCCTAGAGCTAAGCCAAAGATAGGTAATTAGCCAAAACCTGGCTAATTACCTATCTTCAACTTATCTTACAGAAGCTAAACGGTCAAAACATCACTCTGTTTACATAAACATCTTTCTAGTAGCCTTCATAAGCGTAGGAATATCTTTATCATACCTAGGATTCTTAACCAAATGACTCATTGGAATTCCAGCAAAATGATAAGCGGCGATTTCCCCTGAACGAACGGCACTTTGTTCCGTGAAAATCATTTGATATGGCTGCTCCACAAATTCACCAGTAAATGCCAGGTTAGTTGAATGTTCTGGAATTACTTCTGGGCGATCAGTCTTTGCTCTGTTATTGAACAAAGCTGAGGCATATGGCATATAAACCGGGATATTATTAATGACACTATCCATAATTTCAGCTTCTTTATCCTTGATGTTTACCGGACCAGGATCAACCTTTGAAAGCTGGCCGATCAATTCCTCAACCATTTCTTTACCAGTCATTTTAATATATGGTTTATCGACAAATTCACCACGGCGACGAGGATACAAGAAGTATCCCCAAATAACTGATTCGTTTGGTTTCTGGTCGGTAAAGTGAGGTTGATGGTGGACAACGATTGACATGTTAACGTCTTTTGTCCCCATGGAAGTTATTGGACTAGTTGAAAGAAATGAATTCAACGCATTTCCAGGAACTTGAGTGGTAATTCTAGTTATTTCGTTCAATAGCAAATGATTTTTGGTAGTTAAAGTGAAACTAACCCACTCGCTGGCATTTCTGTCAGCAAAGAATTTATCTGGATTACCCAAATTGTAGAAATGATCTGAAGCTTGTTTCCAAAGACTTGCGGCGGCGCCATAATCCGGATTTTCTGGAGCTGGCGTATCAAAATCACCCAAAGTTGCTGAATCGGTAATTGAACCATTGGTGAAGATAACCGCGGTATCATCATCAACTTTAACTTCTTCATCTTCACCAGTTTCAGTATTCGTCATCTTCAAACCAGTAACGGTGATTTCATCATCCATCTTAGTTTCTTTAAATTCGAACTCGTTGACCCGACGATTTAAGATAATCTGGCAGCCCTGATCCTTCAAATAATCGATCAAAGGCAACATAATACTTTCATATTGGTTATAACGAGTCCGATTAACTCCTACAAGATGCTCAATTTGAGTAAATTCGTAAATCATCTGATGCATGTATCTACGCAATTCCTGAGCAGAACTTTGAACTCTAAATGCAAAAGTTGTTTCCCAAATATACCAGAAATTAGTTGAGAACATGTGCTGATCGTCTTTAAAGTAGTCGGCAATTGAGACATTATCCAATTTTTCTTCTTGATCATCAGGCATTAAAATGAGTTTAGTCAAAAGCATGCGATCTTTGTTATTAAGGCCAAGTTTGCCGCCATTAACAATGCCTACGCCACCCTGCATCAAACGCGCTTTATCATAGGTTTGGTGCTTGGCGTCAAAATCACGGGTATCTTCCTCGGCAGTCATGCCCTTTTCAGTAACGGAAGGAATTCTCGACAATAAGTCCATTAAATCAACATAGGTTCGGTAGTTTAACATCCGGCCACCACGAGCTAAGAATCCCTCAGTATTAGAAAGTGGATGATTTTTGGACCAATATTCTGAAGCAATCTCTTTGGTGGTTGCCCCATCATTTGAACCATGATCATCAAGAGAATAAAAAGTGATGTTTTTACCATCCCAACCTGCCTCTTGAATCAAATAAACGGCTGCGGCCATGTTAGACAAGCCAGCCCCAATCATAATTGCTTTTTTCTTGATCATTTTAAAAGATCTCCTTTAAGCCTAATTTAATTAGTTTTCAAATTTTTTATATTGATCAGAATCATCTTTAAACAGTTCCATTCTGTTGGCAAGATACAAACTGCCGCCTAAAACCGTGAAAAGAATTAATAACAAAAATTTCTTCATAAATTCAACTCCTGTCTGTGAACCAAGCTTTAAATTTTGAGATTAATGTTACATCTGTAACGGCTTATAGTATAATAGATTTAAATTAAAATATCAAGTGAAATGGAGGCGGATACATTGGCGAATAAAAGGAGTTTGAGTACTGAAAAGAATATTGAAAAAGCCCTCTTTAAACTTATGCAGGAGAATAGTTTTGCTGATATTTCAATTACTGACTTATCCCAGGTTGCCGGCGTTTCCAGAATGGCTTTTTACCGTCATTACAAAACCAAAGAAGACATCCTCAATGGCTATTTAAAAAGACAGTACGACAAATTTATTGAAGATATTGACGAACACAGATTCAATCAGTTGGATCAATTTCTCCAAATTTATTTTAAATATTTCAAAGAACATGATTATTTTTTAAGAGCAATAACCAAAGCTGGAATTGAAGGAATAATGCTGAGAAAACAAACTGAATACTTTGTTAATTTCTTTAAAGTGAAGCTGCCAAACATGTTACCGTCCTACTCTGATATGGTTTTTTATTCCGGAGCAATTTTCTCCGTTTTAATTTACTGGGCTGATTCGGGATACAAGCAGCCACGCAAAAAGATTGCTAAAATGTTAGCCGTTAAAATTGAAAATGATGTCAATTCAAATAATATGTTGAGATGACTAAAAAGTTCGGGCATTTTTTGCCCGATCTTTTTTATTGATCACCAAACGACGTTTTTTCAGCCCTGTCTTTCCAATTATCGACATCCTTTTCAATTGAAGAAAAGTAATCTTTAACCGTCTTAGCCACGCCAGCGCCAACAACTAAATGTTTTGGAGGTTGGCTTTCATTTGCTGCTTCGTAAATCAACTGAGCGGCAAGATCTGGGTCGCCTTTTTGTTTACCTTGAGCCTGATCATAGTGGTCCACCATTTTCCCGGCGGTGGAATCATAATCATGAATTACCCGATTCCTTCGTTTTGAGGAATTGTTCCATTTTGTTTTAAATGCGCCGGGTTCAACATTCATAATCCTAATGCCTAAAGGTTCAACTTCCTGGGCGAGGCTCCCAGTTAAGCCTTCAACTGCAAATTTAGCCGCATGGTAATAACCTGTCGCTGGAAAACTAACCAATCCACCCTCGCTGGTTACGTTGATAATTAGCCCAGATTTTTGTTTTCTCATCGTTGGCAAAGCGGCATTAATCATGTTGCTAACTCCCCAAAAATCTGTTTCCATAACTTGTCGGGCGGCCTGCGGATCGGTTTCTTCAACGGCTCCCATATAACCAATTCCGGCATTATTTACTAAAACATCCAGTTTACCGTAAATCTGCACGGTTTCTTTGATTGCTTTATTTACAGATTGAATATCGGTTACATCAATGTCGGTCACAAGTGAGTTTTGGTGATGCCTAATTTCAGGAGAAATTTTGGCGGAATTTCTTGCTGTTGCGATTAAAATATCTCCTTTATCTAAAACTTCTTTGGCGATTGATTCGCCCAGGCCACTAGATGTCCCGGTTATTAACCAAACTTTTGGCATTTATGTCATTCCTTTCTGCCTATTATTATAACTTTAAACAAAGGCTAGTCGTTTTTGTTTAATAAAAACGACTAGCCTTAAAAATATTTTTTATCTAAATAGATAAACTTTGGATTCATAAGGTCTCAATTCAGCGCCCTTATCATCATCGTAATTAGAAATTAACAATTCATTTGCCTTACCTTGACCATAATCGCGACTTAAGGTTTGGTCAGTGAAATTGCTAATAACTAAAATTGCTTGGCCCTTATAATTTCTTCGATATGAAAATACTTGATCATCTTGCGGGTCAATTTCTTCATAATTACCATAACGAATTACTTCATTGTCATGGCGAAGTCTAATCAACTTTTGATAATAATAAAATACTGAATTTTGGTCTTTCAATTCTTCTTCAGTATTTATCTGTTTGTAGTTGGGATTAAGGGCAAACCAAGGTTCAACTTTAGAGAATCCGGCATTCAATCCGGAATCCCACTGCATTGGCGTCCTGGCGTTATCTCTGGAGATATGGGCCAGGTACTTAAGCATTGTCTTGCCGTCGATAATTTTATCTTGGTCAACTAATTCATGATAAAAATTAATCGACTCCAAATCTTCATACTGGTTTAAATCAGTGTAGTGAACATTGGTCATCCCTAACTCTTCGCCTTCAAAGACAAACGGCGTTCCTTGTAGCATATGAAGCGTGGTTCCCAACATTTTAGCTGAAACTTCCCGATATTTGGGACTGTCATTTCCAAAGCGAGAAACCGCTCGCGGCTGATCATGATTGTTCCAGTACAAACTGTTCCAACCCTTGCCATCCAAGGCCTTCTGCCAATGACCTAGGGCTTCCTTGAGTTCGGTTAGTTTAACTGGTTGATCATTCCATTTTCCAAGCTTAGGATTTGGGTTTGGGGCCAAACTAACATGCTGGAACTGAAAAACCATGTTTAGTTCGTCTTCCTTTAGGCTGGTGTAATCAACTGCATCCTCTGCTTTTGAACTCGGCATTTCACCAACCGTCATAACATCATAATGTGAAAGAACCTTCTCATTCATTTCATGAAGGTAATCGTTTAATTTTGGTCCATCAGCTACTAAAGCTTCAACTTCAGGGTACATCGCAGGAGCTGGAGCATCAGGTAAACCTGCTGGCTTAGAAATCAAATTGATAACGTCCATTCTGAATCCATCAACGCCTTTATCCAACCAAAATCTCATGATATCCCAGACTGATTCTCTTACTTGCGGATTTTCCCAGTTTAGATCTGGTTGGCCTGGGGCAAACAAATGCAGATAATATTGGCCTCTTTGTGGGACATAAGTCCAGGCTGGGCCACCAAAGGCAGCCCGCCAATTATTGGGCTCATGGCCGTCAACTGGATCGCGCCAGATATAATAATCTGAGTATTTATTATCTTTAGATTTTCGACTTTCTTTAAACCACTTGTGTTGATCAGAAGTGTGATTGACAACCAAATCCATCATTAACTTCAAGCCCTGTTTGTGAATTTGAGAAAGTAAGTTATCAAAGTCAACCATTGTGCCGTAAGTCGGGTTAATCGACTTGTAATCGGAAATATCATAGCCATTATCTTTGTTTGGTGACTTATAAATTGGGTTTAACCAAATTACATCGACCCCAAGTTTCTTCAAGTATGGAAGTCTTTGGACGATTCCACTTAAATCGCCAACCCCATCGTTATTGCTATCTTGAAAACTCATTGGATAAACCTGATAAACTACAGAATCCTGAAACCATTTTTTATTTGCCATTAAAAGTTCCTCCAAAAAACGTGTTTAAATTATTTATTCGGCTGCTCGTCAAACTTTGAGTGAATGAGACGGACACTGATGGCCGCAAGGATCAAAGATACTCCGCCTACCAAGAACATTGCTGGCATTGAGTGGCCAACCCATGGGAAGATCCAAAAACTGGCAATTGAAGCACAAATTTGTGGCAAGCAAATGCTGCAGTTAAATAATCCTAAATATGATCCTTCATGCTTTCCGTTTAGTGATTCAGTCAATAATGAAAATGGCTGAGTATTCATTGTTAAGTAAGTAATCCCGATTAACACGAACGGAATAATCATTAACCATTTATCATGAATAAAGTAAATCAAGAAATATCCGAGCGCCCCAGCGAGTAAACCAAATGAATACCAGAATTTCCGGTGACTTGGTTTTGTTCTGGCTTGAACCAATAACCCCCAAAGAACCGCGGCGATTGACTGAATACAAGTCATAACCCCAAACCAGTTACCAGCTGCTTGATACCCGGCTGAAGAAGGATCGCTAGTGTTCCAAACATTCAAAGAAATTGCGCCGGCTGCGTATGTCCAAGAATATAAAATTGCAAACCATGTAAAGAACTGGACAACAGAAATTTCCCAAAATGCTTTCGGAGCTTCTTTTAATAATTGAAACAAACTTGGAGCTTTTTCTTGATTGGCTAAATCTATTCCATGATACTTAGCATAAGTCTTTGGATCATATTCATGAACCTTAATAATTGTAAGGATTGATGTTAACAGCAATGTTGCTGCAGCAATATAAAAGGCAATCTTAACGGTCATTGGTACCTGCCCTTTTGGCGCAACATTGGCGATCCCGAATAATGTTAGAACAAATGGAATCATGGTTGCAACAACGCCGCCAAGGTTGGAAAATGACTGCTGCCATGACCAGGCTAAATCCTTTTGATCCTCATTTACCATATCACCAACAACCATCTTAAACGGCTGCATACATACATTTGAAGTAAGGTCCATGAATAAGGTTGCCAATGCTGCAAACCACAAAGCAGCCGCTGAGCCATATCCAAATCCAAACGATCCGGCATTTGGTAACAGAATCAAAACAATTGCTGCCGCTGGAGCCCCAATCAACAGATAAGGCATTCTCCGGCCAAATCGATTCCAGGTTTTGTCAGAATACTTACCAATCAACGGTTGAATAACCATTCCTGCCAGTGGTGGCAGAATAAAGAAGAAGCCTAACTGATTAGGATTAGTTCCAATGGTCTGAAAAATTCTTCCCAACTGTGACTGTTGAAGTGAAAAAGCCATGTTGACCCCAAAAAATCCAAAGGTCATTGCAAAAATGGTCGACAGTTTAAGCGTCGGCAGCCCAAAATGTTTCTTCTTTGTAACTGCTTTTGCTGACTCAGTCGAGCTTTGTCCATCAGCCAAAGAACCATTACCAGTTTTTGATAACATAAAAATTCCTCCCCTAAATGAAATATCTCTAACTTTTAAACAGTTTCACCCTAACACCATTTGTAACCGATTGCAATACTGTTTTAAAAAGATTGGTAACGTTTCCCTTTTTAAAAGAAAATATGGTAAAATGCTGTTATTGGAGATGATAAATTTGAAACCTACTATAAAGGACATTGCAAAAGAGGCCCATGTTTCTGTAACAACCGTTTCCCGGGTCCTCTCAAACAAAAATAATTCAAATTCAGACAAAACCTCCAAGAAAGTGCGAAAAATTGCTCAACAGCTCGGTTATCGAAAAAACACCTCAGCGGTAGAACTAGTCACGAGAACTAGTAATGTTTTGGCAGTTATTTTAACCGCCACGCATACCAATTTCTCGGACGAAATTATCGCAGGAATTCAAGATCAGGCTTATAAAAATGGGCTGGACGTTATCATAAGCTATGCTGGTGAAAACAATGCGCACCGACAGTTTCAATCAATTAAAACTATTATTGAAAGATCGGTAAAAGGGATTTTACTGTTAGCTTTGGAATTAGACGAAAAGAGTCGGCAATTATTGATTCAATCAAAAATTCCTTATGTATTTTTATCTCTTGCCAACGACAAAAAGATGCCGTTTATTTCCTCAAATGACTTTCAAATTGGTTATCAGGCAACAAAGTATTTAATAGATAAAGGTCATAAAAAAATTGGTCTGGCCGGACTGGACGATAAATCTTTCATGGGTAAACAAAGAATTTCTGGGTATAAAAAAGCATTAAGTGATAATAAACTCAAATTAGACTCAGAATGGATTACAACTGGTCTTTTTACTTATCAAGATGGACTCAATTCAATGAAACATTATGGTAAACGTCCTCAGGTAACTGGGGTGGTTGCCAACAGTGACTTAGTTGGGGTCGGAATTCTGAATCAGGCTAGAAAATTCGGCGTGAAGGTCCCTAGAGATTTAGCTATAATTTCTATTGATGGAACTGGCCTTTGCCAAATAGTTCATCCCCAACTCACCAGCATCACTCAATCCTTTTATGAAATGGGCATAAATGGAGTAAACTTTCTATTAAATTCAAAAGAACCTCGCAGACTTTCTAAATTTACAAGTATTAAAATTGAAGAACGAGAAAGTACTTAAAAAATTTATTGGAGAGGCAAATTCTATAATTAATCCGAACAAAAATAAAAAAAGGCCCAAAGCAATCTCTTACAATGGTAGTAGTTAATTCCAACCAGCTATAAGGAGTGATTACTTTGGGTACTTCTACTTTATCACGTTTTCAACGTGGTGCGCTAGCTCAACTGGTCAGTGAAGGCCATCATACTTACCAAGATATGGCTGACGCCTTAGGCGTTGCCAAATCTACTATTAGCTATGAATTAGATCGGGTCAAACCCTATGCTTCCGAATTAGCACAACAAGACGCAGATCATAAAACGCGGGCTCGTGGTCGCCATTATATTCTAACGCCATCATTGACAATTTTACTTACCAACCACCTACGTTTAACTAGGTCCCAAGCAGCGATTGCGACCGCTTTCACCCTTACCACCGCCTCATTTTATAACTGTCTTAA
>DIDF01000037.1 GCA_002418005.1 Lactobacillaceae bacterium UBA5807 | reverse complement strand
GCACAGAAGATATCATAAGGATCAATGTGTTTTGGGTGAGTTCGTTTTCTTGAAGCTTCCAGATCCTGGCGGATCAAATCGAATTGTTGCCGAGAAATATCGCTTTGGTAATGATGACTAAAATGTTGCATATGATCACCAACTTTTTTGACAGTAGTTTATCAAATTATTGGGTCAAAATCAAAGATACTAAACAGTTTCTTAGGATTAAAAGTTGTTTTGGCAGACGGATCACTGATCAAAATTGGCAGTCATCAAATTAAGGATAATGTTGGTTATGATCTAACCGATTTGATAATTGGTTCTGAGGGAACCCTTGGGGTCGTCGTTGAAGCAACCGTAAGATTGCTTCCTGTTCCTTTTGGCAACCCAGTTACTGGTTTGGCAACATTCTCCGATATGAAGACATTAAGTGAAGGGGTCCAAAACCTATCAGGCAGTGGACTTTATCCTTCAATGATGGAAGCTTTGAACAAAACTTCGATTGAGGCTTTAGATAGACTCGACCACGCAGATTTAGGTAAAGGTGGAGCAGAGGCTTTACTAATTTTCCAGTTGGATGTTGCTCCGGCCGGTGCCGTTGACGCATCAAAAAAAATTCTTCAGGACAGTGGGGCTTTGACTGTTTCAGTTACAGACGATCCAGATTATGCCAAGAAGCTAATTAAAATTCGTCAGGATTACTATCAAGCCGAAGCCCAGTATGGCAGGTTGATTGTTGAAGATGTTGCTGTACCACTTTCTAAACTGCCAGATTTAGCAAAATTCGTTAGTGGTTTAAAGATAAGTCCTGAGGTAACAGCTTTCTTGGGTGGTCATGCCGGTGATGGTAATTTCCATCCAAACTTTGCAATCCCAAGAGATTCAAAAGCCGTTCCGGAAGACGTTCATGAAGCAATTAACAAAATTTTCACCTACGTTCAATCTATCGGAGGGACAATTTCTTCTGAACACGGAATTGGTGAAATTAAGAGACATTGGGTTTTGCCTCAACTAGGTCAAGAAGTCGTTGATATTCAAAAACAAATCAAAAAGGTTTTCGATCCAAACAACATTATGAATCCCGGTCGGAAAGTGGAATAGAGTGAAAAGTGGGGCGCTTAGCTCCTGTAACGGAAGTTGCAAAAAAAGATTAGCCTGATACTGGCTAATCTTTTTTTGTGCTTCCGTCTAAGGGGCTGCCCCACTTTTCACGTTTCAGCTATGTCAAAACAAAAACATCTTGTCAAATGCCACTTAAAATCACCTAGTTTTGCCAACAAAAAACAGGCACCAAACCCTTGCGGCTTGGTGCCTGTTTGTAAATAATGTTATTTTTTAACTTCACTAATCACTTTATTTATCGCCTGTTGTTGAACTTGCGAAGTAATCTTTTTGATAAGCGCAGCCTGCTGTTGTGGAGTCATGGTAGGATCTTTCATCCTTGCGGCCATAACCTGTTTTTGAATTATAGCTTTCATAGCAGCTTGTTGAGCAGGATTTTTCATCTGCTTTTGCATGTCCTTCATCTTTTGACCCAGTTTCTTTGCTTGATCAGTAGTCAAAGTATACCAAGAATTAGGAATCTGAAAATCATAAGTTTGTCGAATCAAAGCATGATTATTTTCATCATTAAACAACATTTTGTAAAATCCACTCTTATATTGCCACTCAATTCGTGTCTGTTTGACTGTTGGGTCACTAATACTACTATTTTGGGTGACAGAATTCTTTACATTATAATCCACCGTAGTAGTTGTTGCCTTGCTCTTAGGATTAGTTTTGTAAATATATACAGAGTGTTTTCCAGAGGTTCCAATGTTTTGATACAAAAGTAAACTTAACTTATTGCTTGGAGATGCTGAATATATTTGTAATGTTTCTTGTGAAGTAACTTTTTTCATCCCAAAATGATCCCGATCATTGTCAACCATTAAAAAGATTGATCCTAAAGTAATCACTCCAGTAACCGCAACTAAAAGCCAGCGAAGAATTGAGCCTTTCATCATAACAAAACTCAAATAAAGACCAGCGACACCAATTCCTAAAATCCATAGAATCATATTAGGCTGCCTCCTTTGTTCTCTTTTTGAGGGGGATATCTTGACTATGAGTCCGATTAGTTAACCAGAAAGTAAGAACCCAGCCAACTAAACTAAAACCAACTGCAAGCCAAAAGGCAGCATGATAGCCATTCAAAGTAGCATTAAAGAAATCATTCTTATAAGTTAGCGGATCCGAATGAAGTAAACTTCCTGCCGGCTTCTGTGAAGAAGTAACATTTGACAATACTGAAACCATAATCGCAGTAGTAACAGATGAAGCCACTTGTCGAACAGTATTGTTAACTGCCGTGCCATGGCGAATCATATCGCCGCTTAATGCGTTCATACCTTGAGTGGTGACCGGCATCATGACCATAGAAACTCCAATCATTCGAACAGCATAGGTAAGAGTGATATAAATTGAGGGAGTGTCTTTAGTCAAAAAGGCATATGGAAGAGTCGCAACAGTTAAAATAAATAATCCAAGTTGGGCAAGTCGTTTAGCTCCAATTCTATCAAAAACAATCCCGGTAACTGGACTCATTAGTCCCATCATTAAAGCACCAGGAAGTAAAGTCAGTCCAGATTCAAAGGCCGTTTTACCATGGATAATTTGTAGATATAATGGCAAAACCATTTCAGCTCCGACCATTGCCATTTGAGCAATTGAAGACAAAATGGTCGAAAGAGTAAAGGTAAAGTTCTTAAATACTTTAATTTGCAAAAACGGCTCGTCTAGTTTGAGTTGGCGTAAACCAAAGATAACGATAAAGATGACACCAACAAAAATTGTGGTTAAAACAACTGGACTACCCCAGCCGTCATTTCCAACTTCAGAAAAGCCATAAAGTAAAGAACCAAAACCAATCGTGGATTCAACCAACGATAAAAAGTCCAGTTTAGGATTACTGTTTGGCAAGACATTTCTCATAAAGAACAGCGACAGAAGTAAAACAAATACGACAACTGGAATGATCATGCCAAAAAGCATTCGCCAGTTGTAGTTATCAATTACCCATCCTGAAAGTGTCGGACCAATTGCAGGAGCAACCCCAATAGCGAGACCAGCAAGGCCCATTGCGGCCCCTCGCTTGTTAGGTGGAAAAATAGTTAACATTATATTTTGAAGCAAAGGCATTGTGACACCTACGCCTAAAGCTTGAACTAATCGTCCAATTAAAAGAATGGCAAAGCTTGGGGCAATAAAGGCAATGATCGTACCAATTAAGAACGTACTCATTGCCGTAAAATAAAGCCACTTTGTAGGTACCTTAGCATTCAAAAATGCGGAAACTGGAATCATGATCCCGTTTACCATTAAAAATCCGGTGGTCAACCATTGAACGGTAGCTGTTGAAATATTGAAAGCCTTCATTAATGTAGGAAACGCGGTCGCTAATATAGTTTGGTTCAACACAGTTATGAAAACACCAATTATTAGCGTTATAACCAGCATTGGAACATTAATGGATTTTCCATCAATATCTTTTGTTTGCATTTTCTAACCTACCTTTTATAATATATTTTGTCATATTTTTATCACATTTTGTGATAAGCACATTGCATAATGTTATAACTTTGGCTATACTATGTCAAGGAAAAGGAAGGTAAAAAATGGATAACTTCGTAAAAAAACTCAAAAGCCTCAACATTTCCCTTGGAATAGGCGAAACTAGTCGAATTTCTGGGGCAACCACTACCCAAATTCGTTACTGGGAAAAAAAGGGACTAATTCAGTCCATTCAATATGAGGAAGGCAAAAATAAAAGATACTCTTTAAAAAACATCACGAGTATCATTTTTATAAAAACAATGATGGATGAAGGCTATACCCTCCAAAAGGCTGCCGACAAGCTTCAAAAGCACACCAAGAATTCAGATAGTCTCCATATGATGATCCATCAGCGACTGGAATCAATTGAAACTAACGAGCAATCCACCAAAATAAACTTTGGCCGAATTGATAACGATCCCCAATACAATATCATTGCCGAAATCAAAGGAAAAAACGTCCAGTTCCTAAAGAAACCTGCAAGAAAAAATTAATTAATTTATTTGTTTTCGACTTGATCCAAATTAAAATGGATAATTTTCTTTATTAATTCCACTGGAAATGGTTTGTCCAACGGAAGCTGAATTGTCCCTTTACTTGTCTTGAAACCTTTTAGTTCTTCTTTAAACTTTACAATTGGTTCACTACCCGGAAAAATCCCATAATGGTCTGAAAAACTGCCAAAATAAATGATATTTTTCTTATACCGAAAAGTCGGCATTTGATAAGAAATTTTTTCAATGGTTTTTGCAGGCATCTCAGCCGCCATTATTTGGTACAATTCAGTGAGTCTTTTTCGCCTATCTTCAGGCTGTTTATTAATGTACTGAAACTTGAAAGCTAAGA
>DIDF01000050.1 GCA_002418005.1 Lactobacillaceae bacterium UBA5807 | reverse complement strand
TCGTCTTTCGGTAATGCTGGTAAATCCTTAATCGAACTCAAGCCAAAATAATCCAAGCAATAATTTGTTGATCCGTATTCTCGAGGATTACCGATTTCCTGGCGAATGCCCGTAACCTTTACCAATCCCTGATTAACCAACCTGTGAATGATTGCCGAACTATTTACCCCTCTAATTTTATCAACCTCAATTCGAGTAATTGGTTGATTATACATAATAATAGAAACAGTTTCCAAAGCAGCTTGAGATAAAACCCTTGGTTTTACATCATTAACAAAATCTTCCACCAACTTGGAAAACTCTTTTTTAGTTGCCATCCGGCAAACACCATCACTAATCAAAATTTCTAAGCCAGATTTTTCATCATCTTTAAGAATCTCCTGAATTTTTGCAACTAGTTGACGACAAGCGGCCTGAGATAATGATGACCTGACTGATAATTCGTTCAAAGAGATTCCCTGGTCGCCGGAAGCATATATTAACGCCTCGACTTTAGCAATATTACTTACCATCTTTGTATGCCGGCCCTTTCTTAATCTCAATCGGTAAATTAGCTTTGGATTGTTTTAACTTAATTTCTTGATATTTTGTCATTTCCAAAATTGTCAAAAAATCAGTGACAATCTCNNGGTTTTTAATTAAATCTTCAAATGTAATAGCTTTTCTGGTTTCATCCAGTAATTTTCGAACTAATTTAGTTTGCGATTCAATGGTAAAATTCCATTCGTGAATGACGGTAGATTGTGGACGGTTATACCTGAAACGTTTCAAGGCGTCCACGTAGGCAGCCATTAAGTCGCCACGTCCAAATGGAGAGGGTTCGACCAACTCATCAGCGGTCTGCGGAGTAGAGATCATCGAGCGGGTAAACTTTTGTCTTCTGTTCAGCTCCCCACTTTTTAAGAATTTAGTAACCCCTTTAAACTTTTTATACTCAATTAACTGATTAACCAAATCCTCGCGAGGATCAGCCTCAGGCTCATCGACGGCATCAACTTCTTCTTTTGGAAGTAACATCTTAGACTTAATCAGCATCAACTTTGCCGCCATTACAAAGTACTCGCCAACAATATCCAAGTTTAACTTTCTAGCATCATATATATATTTCATATACTGGTCAGTAATTTCCGCAATCCGAATATCATATATATTCATCTTTGACTTTTCAATAAGATGCAGCAACACATCTAATGGACCATCAAAATCATTAAGGTGAAGGAAAAATGGTTTTTCATTAGTTTCTGTCAATCGTTTGCTCCCACTTAAAAATAATATTACGTTTGTCCAAGCTTGAAACCACTCGGCTATTAGGATAAAGATCATGAAGTTCATTTAACATTTCATCATAATCTTTTTGATTAACACTTTGGGGAGTCAAAACAATCTGGTGAATTAAAAGCAATGATTCACGAACTTCAACGCCAATCAACCCTGCCCAGTTATTAGACTTGTCTTTCCAAAGATAAATCATTCGATTGCTTCGATTATTGTACCATTGCATTTCTTGGGTTACCAAATCCATATTAGAAAGATCATTTACAAGGGAAAATAATCCCATAGCAATTTTTTCATAATCTTTTCGATATTGATAAAGCAAATTAATCCCTCCAATCGCAACTTAATTAAGACCGCGGATGATATTTTTGATAAACTTCGTTTAAATGTTTTCTAGACATATGCGTGTAAATTTGAGTAGTTGAGATATTAGCATGACCAAGCAATTCCTGGACAATTCTTAAATCGGCTCCATTTTCTAACAGGTGTGTCGCAAAAGAATGTCTAAGCGTATGGGGAGTTACATGTCGTTTAATCCCGGCTAGTTTCACATATTTTTTGATCATCTGCCAAATACTCTGTCGAGTCATATGACGGCCATGGGCGTTCAAAAAAACGGCATCGCTATCAGGATGCTTAGACAATAATTGATCTCTAACATCATCAAAATATCGATTTATCCACTTAATGGCAACGTCATTAAGTGGGATAATTCGTTCTTTATCACCCTTGCCAAGTACTTGAATCAAACTCATTGGTAAGTGAAGATCCTCGAGCTTGAGATTCACCAATTCACTTACCCTTAAGCCAGTAGCATAAAGGGTCTCCAAGATTGCCCGATCTCTAATTCCTAATTTTTTTGAAGTGTCCGGCATGCTCAATAACTTGTTAACTTCTTTTACGGTTAAAACGTCTGGCAACGTCTTTGCTTTCTTTGGAGAATCAATTTTTTGCATTGGGTCGCTTTTAATAAAAGAAAATTGAACAAGATAGGAAAAAAATTCTCTCAGGCTCGAAACATTTCGAATAATCGTATTTCTTGACTTGTTAGTCTCTTGAAGTTTTTCAAGATAATTCAGTAGATCGTATTGATCAACATCTTGCCAAGAAGATCTAGACCTTTTTAAAAAAGTTAAAGTGTTTTCCAAATCAATCTGATAACTTTTTAAAGTATTTTCAGAAAGGCCTCGTTCGACACGAAGGTAATGAATAAAGTCCAATATTTGATCTTGCATTTAACCCAACTTCTTTAATTCAATATGCCCATCCACTTGGATAATTAAATTATTTTTCAGCAAATGACCAATTGCCCTTTTGAAAGAAGCTTTACTAATTCCGAAATAATCCTTAATTTCTTTGGGATCACTTTTATCAGAAAACTCAAGAATACCATTTGCTGAACGCTTGAGTGATTCTAAAATCATCTTAGCGTCATCATCAATTTCCTCATAAGCCCGCGGACGAGTAGAGATATTAATTGTGCCATCTTTAAGGGTTCCAATAACCCGGCCACTGACCCTTTGACCTAAGCGAGGTTCAATCTGACGTTCATCAGGATGCAAAAAAGCCAAATGATAATCATCAGACAACAAATGAGTTCCAGCCAGTTTTAGCCGATACGCAGTCGCAGAAATATTTTTATTCATTAAATTGCTCTTGACTGGCCTAGCAATTGCCTGAAAAATGTCTTCATCGGCTAAATGTCCCCAAAGACGACCTTTAGAATCAACAATTAAATCAATTAATAACCGGTCACCATCTTGAGGCCACAATGAATGAATTGTGGGCAACTCATCAATTGACACAACAATATCTTTATTTGGCAGGCCAATATCCACAAAAACGCCTAATCCAAATTTTTCCTTTACGACCGGAGCAAAGCCATAGTGATCCATGCGAATTTTAGGAATGTTTCGCGTTATTTGCAGTTTATGATTTTCATTTTCATAAGCAAATCCTTTAAAATTCGCCCCGATTTTAAAAGGCTTTTTTATTTCAGATTTGTCCAGTTCAAAGGTAACTCCTTCACTTTGAACAAAATAATATTTATCATTTTCATCAGTAATTTTGCCGGTAATTATCCGGCCAATTAAATTATTCATGACTTATCTCCAATTTTAGTTACTCATCGTAATCATTCTACACATATTTGAAACAAATTTCGACCTAAGAATATTCAGATATCAGAATAAACTAAAAGTCCACCAACAAATGTTGGTAGACTTTTAGTATTTAAACATTTTTTAGTTGATATTCAAAATTTAAATAGAATTTGAAGCGCCGTGATAAATTACACCACGATGTGAATCAACAGTAAT
>DIDF01000039.1:2682-3761 GCA_002418005.1 Lactobacillaceae bacterium UBA5807 | reverse complement strand
TCAGGAATCAGCTTACATCCACGATTGCACGTAGAAGTTATGGAAACTGAGTGGATACCCATACTTTAACCAAGCCCAAAAATTAATTAAATTGAATAACTTCACTTTTTAGACAATCCTATTGGCTATTAGTCACTAGAACTCAGATTGGTAAATTAACTGATAACATTGGTGCTCTTAAAATGATATCAAATAATAAAAAATTATGTTACAATTCCACTTAGAAGGGAAGTGTTTATTATGTTAGAAAAAAGCGCAGATTTAGGAGACTACGGTCCAGCACCCTTTGCACCTGATTTAAAATCGGCTGCTTTGGAAAATGAAAATTATCGAACTACTTTGTGGACCGGGGATCATTTTCAAATCACATTAATGGCTATTCCAGCCGGAGGTGGTGATATTGGTATGGAAATTCATCATGGTAATGATCAACTTATTTACTTAGTAGCCGGTATTGGCCACGTTAAAATGGGGAAAGATAAAGATCATTTAACAATTGATCAGGAAATTCATCCGGGAGAGGCTGTAGTTGTTCCTGATAACACTTGGCATAACGTGATCAACGCTGGAAAACAGACCATGAAGGTCTTCTCTATTTATTCACCGGTCAAGCACCAAAAAGGAACTAATGAAGCCACTAAAGCCGATGCAATTAAGCAGGAGGGCCCTCTGGAGGGTACTGGTGAATAAGACAAATTATTTATCAAAAGATATGATTTATGTCAAGAACTAATGGTATTCTTTGATAAATAATTTGAATTAGAATTTTTTCTGAACTATGCAATTAATAATTTTTTAGTTGCATTTAGCAATCGGGACTTATACAACCGAAAGAGTGGAACATAGTTCCACCCTTTTAATTTCAAAATATGTAAAGAGCTGTTATAAAAATTTTTAGTGGAATTTTTATGGTTCTTCGTCAACTGTTGTTGGTGAACAAAATATTGGAGTTCTAATCACTTGGTGATTAGAGCTCTTTTTGTATGAACTCGAAAAGCGAACAGCACTCTTAGCCGGAATCTGAAGAAGTTTCGGTAACCAAATCCAGTGCGTTTAATGACTTTAATCTTGTTGTTTGA
>DIDF01000039.1:723-2452 GCA_002418005.1 Lactobacillaceae bacterium UBA5807 | reverse complement strand
GTCGCCAGGGTTTTCATGAGGCGCACCCGCGTCTTATTAAAAGCTCGATTTAAAGCGTTAACCAAGTGGAACGGATCGATGACAACGATGGCGTTCGGAAAGATCTGCCCCACCAATTTGGGATAGGTATAGTTCATATCGGTGACAATAATTTTCACATTTTCTCGCGCAGCCTGGTCGTAATGCTGGAAATACTTTTGAAGCTGATAGATGGTCCTAAAGGGTAACAGGTCGATCAATTCGTGGGTTTCCGCGTCCATAAATTCAAAGCTCATCGCGTCGGTGGCGCTCTTAGTGCTTTTAACTTCGTCCATGAGGAGAACTTTTGGTAAATAGTGCCAGTTGGTTTGAAAGTCCCGTTCAGCGCGCAAGAGCTGCCGACCAACGAATGAATCCGAAGTGGATAACTCATCGGCAATGTGTTTGAGCGAAACCGGTTCGGTCAGTTTTTCTAAGCATTGTTTGCGGGTCGTATTTGAAATCGTGCAGTGTTTCGGCACCGCATTCGTCTGCGCCAGGAAATTGGTATGACAAGCCTTACAGTGAAAGTTTCGCCGATTGAGACACAGGATAACGGTGCTGCCCAATGTTTTTGCGAATCTAATGGTGGTCTTCCGCCAACCATAGCCAATAATTTGGTGATCATTGATAATCCCACAATTGCGGCATGCCTTGGGGGTGTAGTTTAGGGACCCCACCAATCGAATCACTCCATCATCACCCACTTGTCCTTCCTCAATTATTAAGTGTTCATCATCTATTCCTAACAACATTTTCGTAGTATCATTTGACATAGGGCATTTCCTTTCTTGACTTAATTCTGTGGTGGGAGCAAGTAACGGACGGGAGATGTCCGCTTTTTTATTCTAATGATAAACAAAAAATCTGTCATCAGTAATAGATAAAAATCTATTACCAACAACAGATATTGTAGAACCTAAAGTAATAACATAGTCCCTCTTTCACTAATCAAAATTTATTTTGATAATTTCTAATCCCAAAAGCTCTTGTCGACAGTATAAACACGATTGGAGTAGTGCTAAAACCAAAAAAAACTGTATCAGAAGTCAGAAAGCTGACAACAAAAAATAAAGGTATGTCCAACGGTTTTGCCGTTGATCATACCCTGACATTCTCTTTACCAAATAAAATAATTTTGTTTATTAAAATCCCATTTTGCGACAACTTCTTCCGCAGCTTCCATTTGCTCTTTGGTGTAATCTTCATCACCAACATGAATTAAATCACCATTTTCAACATCTTCCAGTTTCAAATCTTGCTTGATTTGCTTAAACAGACCACCATAGCTGATTTGTCGTGTTCCAGCTAAGGCATACTCCAAATTTTTAATCACCGCCAAATTACGCTCATCATCAGCCGTCATGTAATCAGCTGACTTCACCTCGTATTTGGCTGTTTCTTCCGCACTAGCTTGCAGAGAACCAGTACCTTTGCGTTTATTAGCCTTAACTATTTCAACATGCACAACTGGCTCATAATCAACTTTTAAGGCTCTCTGCCACAATTTAGTCCACTCTGCTTGTTTGATATAGTTAGTATTATTACCAGTAAAATAGCTCGATTTTACAAACAATAAAACATGCAAATGTTGATTATATGACCTATCTTCATCATTGACCGTGATTTCAGTTGAACGCAGATAACCAAGTAAATTTTTGGTAACTTTCTTATAACGGGTAAGCTTATTAAACGCCTTGGTTAAAACTCG
>DIDF01000039.1:0-615 GCA_002418005.1 Lactobacillaceae bacterium UBA5807 | reverse complement strand
GCTTCCGCAATAATTTGTTTTAATTGACTTGAATTTTTCATACTCTTTCTCCAATTACACAACGGACATAAGCGTTTCTGACAAAACCAAGTCTGGTAGAGTTTTAACTGATTATTGATCTTACGAAAACGCAAAGTTTCCCCACAACCCCTAATGTCATGTGCACGTTTAAATTCTAAAATCGACAAATATTCTGCATAACGGACATTTTCAATTTTACGTTCACGCCAAGGTCTTACTTTCCCGTTTTTTGTTTTATCTCGAAAAATTTCTGACATATATAAAAACTCCTTTTCTAACCTACGTGAAAAGGAGTTTGATTTCTGTTTTTGCTTATATAATTTTGACAACCATAAAAATTATATACCTAATTATTCAAAAGTCCTATAACATCTGTTATACTAGGCTTTGAAGCAATAAAACTCTGAAATCAAACTCACGTGTTCCGGACGGCCAAATCAGGAACTTGCACGTGGGTTTTTTTTGCGCTTCTTTATTATTAAATTTTATATGTCCAATAATACACCAAAACCCCATAAAATCAATGATAAGGGACAAATTACTCGCAAAAATAAAAAACTAGTTGATCATACTAGTATCAAGATAAGAAGAAAC
>DIDF01000051.1 GCA_002418005.1 Lactobacillaceae bacterium UBA5807 | reverse complement strand
TTGACAGTAGTTTATCAAATTACTGGGTCAAAAGCAAAGATACTAAACAGCTTCTGAGATATGGCATCACAATAATCCTATTCAAATATATACTTGAATTGTCAAATTAAGTGCAACACAACATTAAAGAACACTTCAGACGGTGTTTTCCAGCCAAGACATTTGCGGGGACGATTATTTAGTTGTTCGGCATAGGCTTGAATTTGACTGTCTGTCACTGAATCAATGTCGGTCCCTTTAGGCAGATATTCGCGAAGCAGACCGTTAGTGTTTTCATTGGTACCACGCTGCCAAGGGGAATGCGGGTCTGGGAAGTAAAAGGGCGTGCCAAACTTTTCAGTTAAGCATTGAACTTTAGCGAATTCTTTGCCCCGATCTGGCGTAATCGTTAATGATCTGCCAGGCCATAACTTCATTAGATGGCTTAGCGTATCGGTAACTGCCCCGGAAGTCCTTTTACTAGCCCTACCAATCAGTAGGTAACGAGACTTGCGATCAACTAAGGTTACGACACAGGCTCGACCACTTTTGCCTAAAACCGTATCACCTTCCCAATGCCCAATTTCAAGACGATTATCAGCCTCTCGGGGCCGGTCGTGAATCTTGTTGGGAAGGGGAATTTTACCGCGCTTTTCTTGATAAGCCTTATTATGCCGGGGCTTCCCATGATGCCTTAAGTGGCGAACTGCACTGGCACTACCAGACTTAAATAAGTTGTCAAACAAGCCCTTGAAAATGCCCCGGTAAATCGTCGTGGTGCTAATTTGGACGGCGTGCTTTTCCACTGCCAAGCGATTCGCAATTTCCTCCGGTGACCAGAGATCCTCACAAAAGTGTTCTCTAACGACCTCAAACACCTTGGGCCTGCTTAAGAGCGCAGTTCATCCACAATTCTGCTTGCGGTGCTGGTACTGAGTTTGGGCCTTAGAAGGTGAATAACGGTCATGATCAGAATTACGGTTCAATTCTTGACAAACTGTTGAACAGCTTATCTGGAGACACTTGGCAATCTCACGTAATGAGTTTCCCTGACTCCTCATTAAAAAGATGGTTTCACGTTGATCTATGGTAAGATGCTGGTAGTGGTTCATGGCTAGTTTCCTTTCATGATTGTTCTCGCAAACATCATTTTACAGGAATTTGGCCATGAGCCATTCTTTATTTAATTAGTGTTGCACTTAAAGTGTAAATTCAAGTATTATAATTACTGATTTCAGCCAAAAATCGGCAAAGTTTACAAAACTAAATAAGGTTGCCCGTCAATAATCGCTATGCTAGACTTAAATTAATTTAACAACCTAATTGAATTATAGAAGGATTATGCTAAATAAAAAAGGTTCCTAATCCACAAGGGATCAGGAACCTTCGTTTTAGTAAGTAGCTGTGTAAGAACTACTTAGATTCAATTACCCTTGACTTCCCGGAAAAAGGTGATTGAACTATTGAAATCTAATTTATGGAACTATTATACCGCAGACCAGCCCAAAAGGACAAGTTAGGGATAATCAAAATAAATTAAAGCCAATGGACTAAGTAGACAGTAAAAGCTACTCAGTCCATTTTTATTAGTTGTTAAAATCAAAAAAGTTGCCAAATAGGCAACTCGCTGCAAACACATGCTGATGAAGTTACAAAGTATTCATTGACCGTGACCACTTTGTAACTCAGTTAGAGCATATCAGATTTGTATTTTAAAACAAGTTAGATGCTTTAGCAACTCTCTTTTGAGTCAGCACGTTTTGGAATAAAGAAGGGAGTTTTTATTTATGGAACAATCAAGACGGTACAATACTCACGAAGTTTATGGAGAAACCTTTTTAAAATTACCAAAAGTATTTTTCTCTAGTAATAAATACCAATCAATGAGTAATGACGCCAAAATAGCCTATACATTGCTTAAAGATCGATTTAATTATTCAGTCAAGAATGATTGGGTGGATAAAAATGGAGACATTTATTTTATTTTTACCAACGAAGAATTGATGAATCTTTTGAACGTCCACAAAGACAAGGTTATAAAAGTTAAAAAAGAACTTGAAAAAACAAAGTTGCTCGAACAAGAACGATTAGGTTTGAACAAGCCAAACCATTTATATTTATTAAGACCAGAAGTGACAGCCAAAGACGTTTATAAACAAATAAACGCTGAAACCGTTGATAATAGTGGAAGTCGGAAAAACCGACTTCCAAAAACCGCTGATAATAGCGGAAGTCGGAAAAATCGACTTCCAGTGACAGCAACAAATCTAAAAACTGAAACCGTTGATAATAACGGAAGTCGGAAAAACCGACACAATCTATATAAAGAACATAAAGACTCAGATACTAATAGATACATAGATACTCAAAAGTTAAACTTTTCCACAACCAACTTTTCGCCAGCAGAAATCGACAAGCAAAACCGCGATCTAGTCTCGCATGCTAACGACTTTTTAACTGATCCGGATAGCGGCTTGGAAGTCTTCTTAGAACCCGAAGCTGTTCAACTACTAAGTTTTTGGTGCCGCACCCCGCAACAAATGCACCGCTTTATCGGCATTATTCTGAATGCCAAATATGCCGTCGAAAAAGAACACCGGGACTTAGGGGTGTGGATCGCCTTAGATGATCCCGAACTAAAGCCCTTAATGACCAAGACGTTAAGACGCTATTTCAATGCCCTAAGAAGCAACGAGAAACATATCAAGAACGTGGAGAACTACTTATACGGTGCTATGCAGAACCTGTTTGGCATTTGGTGGAATAAACAAGCTGCAAAGCAGTATCAAAAAACTCACCCCGAGGAAACTAAAAATTCGGATCTCAACAAATGGGCCTAAAGGCCCTTAAAATCATTTCTAAGCAATTTTAAAGTTTTAGCATAATTTATACCAAGATTGATTAAAAGCCGCTTAAACAAAAGAATATGAGCTTTAAACAGCCAACAAGAAGGCATCAAGAAAAAAATAATCGGTGAACAGTTAAAGAACTATCTGAACTAAAAATCGATAAAAAAGGACTAAGCCCCAGCTATACGCAGATAGATAGCAATTTACCTGGATAAATTTGACGAAGTCAGTACATACCTACGCGTGTTGGTATCAATCGCAGATACTTTAACAACTGTCAAGTTAAAGCAAGATCGGCAGCATGTAACGACACAAGGGCCCGTGGACTATAGAAAAACAAAACAACAAAATCATAGTGATAGAAGACGCTTTAGCCTTTAGTGAATTACGATTGAGAACGGGAGTGTTGATTTAGGAAAAATATTTTTTGAACCGTCACTGATAGAAAATAATAAGAACAAAAACTTTCTACAAAAGAACGTTAACCACTTCCAATCTATGACTACTAATAACGCATTATGTAGTAGTATTAAACTTAATCGGAGTATTTTTGAATAAGTGGAAAAAGTTAATTACTGATTATTACAAGACTAATAATTTTAAAAAAATAAAATATAAATAATGATAAATTAATATTTATGGATAATTGTTTAAAAAATAAATATAATTTGAGTTAATTAAAACAAATAAGTATACAAATGAAAAACAAGCAAAAAAATTTATCGAATAACTAAACGAATCGATTTTTAGTTTAGCTAATTTATGAGCATTAGTATAATCTAAAAATGTTTTTCAAAATTCTTCGATTTGTTCAACCGATAGATTACCAAGCCTAAATTATTTTTAGGAGAGTGTGCTTTTGAGCTAAACATCAGGAACGTGATTTGTGGATCTGCTGATTTTCATAATATTTAGATTAATTAAATTTAAATGTGTTTACTTCTTGATGCTCCCTCATATTTCAAAATATGAGGGGACAATGGGCGTCCATAAAAGTACCAATCTTTTTAGAAAGACATTTAATATTTTTATTAGACAAGTTAGCACAATCTAATTTAACTTATTTAATGATTGTTTTGCCTGTATATGACATCATCTTAGACTTTTAAGATTTGATTGCTGAATTGAGTTATCTTAGCATATTTTTTATTTTTCTAAGTTTTTTGGACTAAGATTAATCATTCAATTAAATTTAAATATCATTATAAATGGTCATAGGATAAGGTAAGAGACTGTCGAAAAATTAAATTTGAAATAGCAAAGCGGCAGGATTATACTACGGTCGAATCAAAAGAATTCAGCAGACCGAGTGAAACGAAGTTAATGCGCACTTACACCCCACCAAAATCTTGTGGGGTAAATTGTGCTAAAAGCTTGTATCAGAAGTCGCCGTTGGCGACAACAAAATCAAACCCATAAAGCAAAGAAAGGCGGTGACTGACATGGCAATCTTTCATATGAGTTTTAGTAATATTAGTGCTGGTAAAGGGCGCAGTGCCATTGCCAGTGCCGCTTATCGAAGCGGTGAAAAACTATTTGATGATAAAGAGGGTCAACACTATTTTTATGCCCGGTCTGTCATGCCATATAGTTTTATTTTAACCCCCAAAAATGCGCCAGCATGGGCGAGTGATCGAGAGAAGTTATGGAACGAAGTAGAAAGAAAAGATCGGCGAGCGAATTCGCGGTATGCGAAAGAGTTTAACGTAGCTTTACCAGTTGAGTTAAGTGCAGATGAACAAAAAGAATTATTGATTAAATACGTGCAAGAAAATTTTGTTGATAAGGGCATGGTCGCCGATGTAGCAATTCATCGCGACCACGCAGATAACCCTCACGCCCATGTGATGTTAACTAACCGGCCATTTAATCCAGACGGAACATGGGGAATTAAGAGCAAAAAGCAATATATTTTAGATGA
>DIDF01000049.1 GCA_002418005.1 Lactobacillaceae bacterium UBA5807 | reverse complement strand
ACTTAATTTGACATTTGAAGAATGCAAAAAAATTGTCAGCATGCACAAGTGTGTTGGTTGGAAAAGATGCCTCTATTGATGGCTCAACAATGATTGCCCGCAACGATGATACTTTTTTGCCACTTACTCCTCAGAGATTTTTAATGCACCCGGCTGCCACTAATCGTCATGAAACCTGGAAATCTACTCAAAACGGTTTTCAAGCTGAAATGCCCGAAAATGGTTATCGTTATCAAGAAACTCCAAATGTGGAAGTAAAAAAAGAAGGGGTTTATGCAGAGAGTGGCTTTAACGAAAAAAATGTTGGTATGAGTGCTACCGAAAGTGTTTACGGTAACTGTCGGGCTTTAGCGTTTGATCCCTTAGTTAAAGATGGTTTAGCAGAGGACTCACTTCAATCAATGGTTTTACCTTTTATTGATTCTGCCAGGGATGGGGTTAAATATTTAGGCAATTTGATTAAGAAGTTTGGCTCTCCTGAGGGTAATGGTGTATTGTTTAATGACAAGAATGAAGTTTGGTATATGGAGATTGTTACCGGTCACCATTGGGTTGCTCAAATAATCCCTGATGATGCCTACGCTATCACAGCCAATCAGGTCGCTATTCAACAAGTTGACTTCAACGATTCAAACAATTTTATGTATTCTGATGGGATTAAGGAATTTGTTGATAAGTATCATTTAAATCCTGATAAATCTGGATTTAATTTTAGACATATTTTTGGAACTGATAACGAAAAAGACCGTCACTACAATACCCCAAGAGTTTGGTTTGGTCAGCGGATTTTAAACCCAGAAATTAAACAAACCCCCACTTCTTCTAACTTGCCATTTATCTGCCATACTACCCACAAGATTAGTGTTGAAGATATTGAATATATTCTGGGTTCTCATTATAACGAAACGGTCTATGATCCATTAAGTCGGGGAAATGAAGATACCAAATACCTTTTTCGGCCAATTTCCATGAATCGGACGCAGAATTCTCATGTCTTACAAATTAGAAATGATGTCGCCCAAGATCGTTCTGCTATAATGTGGCTTTGTTTTGGTGTGCCAGCTTTTTCCCCGTACATTCTATTTTTTGCTAATGCAACCGACACGGACCCAACATACTCGGATACTCCGGTTCATTGCGATGATGTTAGTGCTTACTGGATGTATCGGAAATTATCAGTTTTAGTTGAATCTCATTATTCTGAATTTATTCAAGATGACGTCGACTTTTTAACCAATACTAAGGAAAAGCTCAGAAGTCACATTCAAGAAACTTTGGATGAAAGCTCACAGCTTAAAGGTGCAGACTTAACTACTGATTTGACAGAGCAAAATCATCAGCTTGTCAAAGAGATGAGAATAGATGTTGAGCATTTTAATCATCAACTTTTTGAAAAGAGCTTAAACCTTTCCAAACTTACTTTTAATATGGACAAAAATCTTTGAAGTAAATAATTAATTAAAAAATTCGGTTAGCAAAAGGCTAACCGAATTTTTTTGAATTATTTACTCAAAAGGATCTTTACATTCCAGCAATTTCATAATTAATTTTGACATAAGAACTAGAAATTATTGTGTGATTTAATAATTCGTACCAGATCAAACCTTGATCATCAGATATAGTGGCGATAATCTGAATTTTTGTGCCATTTTTAATTTGATTAACCATCGTTCCATATGGTTTGTTAAACAGGGGAACAAATTTACCATCAACAAAATCTACCCAACCAGAAAGATTACTTGATGATCTGGAAGTTTTGGTCATCTGGTCGATATAAATATTTTCCGGTGGGTTACTCATTTCCACCTGTTCGTTTTTAATCCATTCAGGACCGCCAATATTTAACCAGGTTGTCTTAGAAGTGGATTTTACAGAAGCAAAAACTTTAATGATTTGGTTCTGCGGAATAGGGGTGGGGAGAATGGCCCCCTCTGGATTGGAAAATACTTGGTGCTGGGTATTTAATTTGACATAATAATTAACTTTTTGAACTGTTTGCCAGTTATTTTTTCTATACAGAAAAACAATATTGGTTGGTTTAGCTGAGAAAATACCATAAGTTTTGCCGATACTGTTGATTGGCCGAAAACCAGGAATTTCTTCTGAGGAAACCCGATAAGTTGTGCCAATTTGTCCAGAAATGATATTTGTTTTTTTGATTATTTGCCGACTATCATAGTCAATATAAAAAATTTGAATTGGCTGGCCAATTCTTAATGAATAGTGGAATGTTATTTCTTGATCTTGATCAGTGAATCGGGTCGTAAAGTTATCGACAAAGGCCAGATAGTGGTTTTTAAACTTAGATAAAGTTATGTGGTATGTATCTCCTGAAAAGCCAACCAAAATATCTGGCTTTCTTAATGGTTGATTATTTTGGTCCACATAAAATATTGTGATTTTGCTTTTAACTTGTTGCATTTCAACAATTTGGTTAAATAATTGTTTTTGTTTTTGCACAAATGGATTTTGCGTTTTAATGTGTGGACTGACAGTCTGCTTTTCAGAAGGTTTTGGCATTTCAGAAAGATTTTCTTTAACAACTCTTTTTTCTGAAGAAAAGCGTTTGTTCTGGCGAAAGTCCTTTTTATTTGAATAAAAAGATTTTCGTTGCCTTTTCCTTCGGTCAGAGAAAGTATTTATTTTTTTATTTAACCAGCCAAAGAATCCCATAGAATCTTCCTTTTCTAAAATATTATTCAAATTCTATTAAAACATTAAATATATAAAAAAAACCATAACAAAATTAATTGTTATGGTTTTTTAATCACAAAAGTGACTTACTTAGTAGTCTTATCAGAAGTTGTGCTGGCAGCTTTTGGACTGGCAGGTGAACCTTGTGAAATGACAATATTGTTATCCTTGTCAACATCGGCATTCAAATTAGTTGCTCTTGAATGATCAAGGAAGTAATCAGCAACCTTATCTTCAATTTGTTCCTGAATAACTCGTCTTAATGGTCGAGCGCCCATTTGTGGGTTATAACCCAATTCAACTAATTTAGCTTTTGCTGCATCGGAAACCGTGATCCTGATATTTTGATCAGTTAACATATCGTTAACATCATCGATCATCAAAGAAACAATCTTCTTGAGGTCGTCCTTGGTAAGTGGATTAAATTCCACAATATCATCAAAACGGTTAAGAAGTTCAGGCTTAAAGTAGTTGGTCAATTTTCCAAGTACTGAATGAGTCTTACCTTCACTTTCAGCGGCAAAACCAACGTTGGCTGTTGAATCGCCGGTTCCGGCATTACTTGTCATGATAATGATTGTATCTTTAAAGGATACTGTTCGACCTTGGCTATCAGTCAAACGACCATCATCAAGAATTTGCAGGAACATATGAAGGACATCTGGATGTGCTTTTTCAACTTCATCCAGCAAAATCAAGGAATAAGGATGACGACGAACTTTTTCCGTCAGTTGACCAGCCTCTTCATAGCCGACATAGCCAGGAGGTGAACCAATCAGTTTAGCCACTGAATGTGGTTCCATGTACTCCGACATGTCAAACCGAATCATCGCATCTTTACTTCCAAACAGTTCTCTTGCAAGCTGCTTAGCAAGTTCGGTTTTCCCAACACCGGTAGGGCCAACAAATAAGAATGAACCAATTGGTCGACCGGTACCGTTAAAACCAACTCGATTTCTTCGGATTGCGCGAGCAACTTTTTCCACAGCCTGGTTTTGGCCAATCACGTGTTGTTCAAGATTAGTTCCCAAGTTTTTCAGTTGCTGTTGTTCTTTCTTTTGAAGCTCACCAACTGGAATATCAGTCTTTTCTTCAATAATCTTTTCCATATCTTCAGCGGTAACTGTAGAAATCTTGCCATCATCAATATTTCCTTGAGATTTATTTTTCTCAAGTTTGGTTACTTGATCACGGTAGTAAGCGGCCTTTTCATAATCTTCACTTTGAAGAGCCTGCTTTTTTTGTTCCTCAGCACTTTTGATTTTGTCATCAATCGCTTTTGGATCAACGACATTTATGGTAAGATTCTTTCGTGAACCAGCTTCATCAAGCAAATCAATTGCTTTATCAGGTAAAAAACGATCCTGAATGTAGCGATCAGATAGTTCAACAGCAGCCTTGATGGCATCATCAGTATATTTAACATGATGATAGTCTTCATATTGTTTTTGAATTCCCTTAAGAATCTTAATAGCTTCTTGTGGGGAAGGTTCATTTACGGTTACTGGCTGTAATCTTCTTGCCAAAGCTGAATCTTTTTCAATATCACGATATTCTTTCATTGTAGTGGCACCAATTAACTGGAATTCACCACGAGCTAATGCAGGTTTTAAAACATTTCCTGCGTCCATGCCGCCTTCAGCATTTCCGGCACCAACAATTTCATGAATTTCATCGATGAAAAGGATAATATCAGGGTTACCTTGAACTTCTTTAATAAGTTCTTGCATACGTTGTTCAAATTGTCCGCGGATACCAGTTCCTTGAACAAGAGAAACAACATCCAACCTAATAATTTGCTTGTTTTGTAGTTTTGATGGAACATCGCCTTCAACAATCTTTTCGGCGAGTCCTTCAACGACGGCAGTTTTACCAACTCCAGCTTCACCGATAAGAACTGGATTATTCTTAGTCCTTCGGTTAAGGATTTCGATAACTCTTTGAATTTCATTATCTCGTCCAATTACTGGGTCGATTTTGCCATCTTTAGCCAGTTGGGTCAGATTAATTCCGTACTGTCCGAGTAATGAACCATTACCCCTAGTCCTTGGTCTATTTGGACCACTGGGGCCTTGAGGTTGGGTCGGTGGAACTTGTTGTTGGCCAAATTCTGGGTTTTGGCCATTTTGCATAGCGCGGAAAATATCATCTAAACCGCCGAAGCCAAACGGGTCTTGAGCCATATCGTTAACACCTCCTGGGTTTCTCTTTTTGTTTGATAGGAGTTGATAGCAATTTTGACAAAGATTAATTGTTTGCTTTTGACCATTTACGTTAGTATATAAATGGATAGTTGCTTGATTTTTATGGCAATTTTGGCATAGCATTAATTGCTTTCCTCCTTTAAAAATAAGGTAAAAGGAAAAAGATGGTTAAAATTACTGACCAACTTTGACCTTTGATTGTTATTATACAACATCCAAATAGGTAATCAAGTAATATGAACTCCAAAACTAGAGAGGAGAAATTTGTTTTTATGGTGGATAAAGTAGACTATTCTGACATGCTTAACCAATTAAGAGAAGGAAAAATTGATAAATTATTAGTTAAACCTGAGGATTTTATGGATTTTCAAAAAGCCTTTATCGATTTTGATTATCGAAAGAGGGTTGTTGGTACTGCCAAAGAGGGCGGAACGATAACCTACGTTTATGAAAACGATAATAACTAGTGAAAATAAGGTAAAGATATTTGAAAGCGTTTTTAAAATTCCTTGTAATTTATGCGATAAATTGCTATTCTTATAACAGTAAGATACATTTTTATCTAGTTTGGATGTGATATTCTTATCTAATTCCTGACTGAAAAAAGAAATGTCGGAGGAGAATGATTATAATGGAAAAACGTCAATTTAATATTATTGCTGAAACAGGAATTCATGCCCGTCCAGCAACGATTCTTGTGCAGACTGCAAGTAAGTTTAATTCAGATATTACTCTTGAATATCAAGATAAGTCAGTTAATCTTAAGTCAATCATGGGAGTTATGTCATTAGGTGTTGGCCAAAGCGCCGAAGTAACAATTACTGCAGATGGTGATGATGCTAAGGATGCCTTGGATGCAATTTCTGATACTATGAAAAAAGAAGGATTGACTGAATAATCTAGTCTGATTATCTCGTTAATAAAGAGTAAAGCTTGTAGGCTGCGACTCTTTTCGACAGGATCATAAAGAATTTGTGGATTATTTTGATCTCATCAATAACCTCGTTAGTCTTATAACTAACTTAAAAACCGGCTATAAATGCTGTATTTTCAGCACTTGTAGCTTTTTTTATTTGTTTGCTTATTTGCATTAGCTACTGTGAACCAATATAATTACAAATGATTATTAAACTAAATTGGCATAATTGTGCATTTCAAAGGGCGGGATCAGTATGAATATTGGTATTTTTACAGACACCTATTTTCCTCAGGTGAGTGGAGTTGCTACTTCAATCAAGACTTTAAAAGAAGAACTTCAACGTCAGGGAAATCAGGTTTATATTTTTACTACGACTGATCCCCATGTTGACAAAGATACTTATGAAGAAAATATTTTTCGGTTTTCTAGTATTCCTTTTATTTCCTTTACTGATCGTCGAATTGCTGTTCGAGGCTTATTTCAAGCTTACGAAATTGCTAAGGAATTAAATCTAGATATTGTTCATACCCAAACTGAATTTTCAATGGGTATGATTGGTAAGTTTGTAGCCAAAAATTTAAATGTTCCTTGTGTTCATACTTATCACACTATGTATGAGGATTATCTTCACTATGTAGCTAAAGGAAAACTTCTTAAGCCTATTCACGTCAAGGAAGGCACTTTAGCCTTTTGTCATAATATGGCCGGAGTCATTGCCCCATCTGATCGAGTTTTAGATAAATTGACTGATTATGGTGTTAAGAGTCCAATTAGAATTATTCCGACTGGAATTAATATTAGTAGGTTTGCCACAACCACTCATGTAGATGTGAGAGCTAAATATGGCATTAGCAAAAACGTGCCTTTAATATTATCGTTAAGTAGATTAGCATATGAAAAGGATATAAATAAAGTTTTAGATGGGATGCCCGATATTATTAATCAAGTTCCCAACGTTAAGTTATTAGTTGTCGGTGATGGACCTGCCAAAGAAGATTTGGAAAATCAGGCAAAAGAGCTGGGAATTTCGAATCACGTTATTTTTACTGGTGAGATTGATAATGATCATGTCAATTCGTTTTATCAAGCTGCAGACGTTTTTGTATCGACTTCTAAGTCGGAATCGCAAGGCCTCACTTATATTGAGGCACTTGCCGCTGGATTGCCAGTAATAGTTTCTTCAGGTGATTATACGGACAGTTTGCTTAGTTATCCAAGTTTAGGTAAAACGTTTAAAGATCAGTCTGAATTTGCTCCATTAGTTTGTCAGTATCTTTTGAATCCGGTTGATAAAACTGATTCGGTTTCAAAACGGATTTTAGCAAAAAAAATTAAAGAAATTTCGGCTCAAACCTTTGGGACCCGAGTCCTTGATTTTTATCGGGATGCAATGGTTGCCCAGGAATTGCAAAAAGATTCAGCTGCTAATTTGGAATAAGTTACTGAAAGGGAAATTTAATGTTGAAAATCAATATGTTTTCAAGTGCAGACAAAGTCAAGGGACAAGGTGTTGGCAGTGCCTATCTTGAATTGGTTTCTATGTTAAGAAAACATTTTAAAAATGAATTTAATATTACTATAAATAAGTGGACCAAATCCGATATTACTCACTATCACACGATTGATCCGCTTTTTTACCTTTCTACCTTTTCAAAAAAACGGGGGCAAAAAATTGGCTACGTTCACTTTCTTCCTGAAACTTTGGATGAGAGCCTAAAGATTGTTGAACCCTTTAAAACTATTTTTTATAAATATGTGATTGCGTTTTATAAGCGAATGGATCACATTGTTGTAGTAAATCCTGTTTTTATTGATAAATTAGTTGCCTACGGAATTGACCGAAATAAAATCACTTATATTCCAAATTTTGTTAGTAATGAAGAATTCTATCCTGTTTCTCAACAAAAAAAGATAGATCTTCGAAAAAAATATGGTTACGATCTTCAAAAGTTTACTGTTCTTGGCAGTGGTCAAATTCAAACTCGAAAAGGAGTTCTGGATTTTGTTAAACTGGCTGAGTTAAATCCTAAAATCCAGTTTGTTTGGACAGGTGGATTTTCTTTTGGCAAAATGACTGACGGATATTCACAACTTGAAAAGATTGTCAAAAATCCCCCAAAAAATCTGTCTTTTCCAGGAATCATTTCTCGTGATAAAATGGTTGAGTATTACGGATTGTCGGATTTATTTTTATTGCCTTCTTATAATGAACTTTTTCCCATGTCCGTTCTTGAATCGTTTTCTTGTAACACCCCGGTGATGCTAAGAAATTTACCTCTTTATAAAGCTATAATTAACGGTTATTATTTGCCTGCCAATGACGTTTCTGATATGAATAAGAAGTTGCGCTCATTGATTAATGATTCAGGTGAGTTATTGGATCTCCAAAGGAAAACAACTTTGGCCAATAATCGTTATTCCGAGGATAATTTAGCAGCTATCTGGCATAAGTTTTATATCGAGCAAGCAGAGGAAGGGTAACTATGTCACGTGCTAATAAAATAACTTTGACGGTTATGATAATATTGGGTGTTGCCATAATGGCATATTCCGCTAAAGATATTAAGCTTAGCCTGTTAATCCATGATTTCTTTACAATTAATTACGGGTGGCTGTTGGTCGCTTTTGCCTGCATTTGTTTGTACCTTCTGTTAGAAGCTTTGGTAACAAAGGTTTTAGTTTCTAATCGCGTCAAGCATTTTTCTTTTAAAAACTCATTACGGGTTCCTTTAGTGGAACAACTCTTTAATGGGATTACGCCTTTTTCTTCAGGGGGACAGCCAGGGCAGTTGTTTGTTATGGTTCAAACCGGTATAGATGGGGGCAGAGCAAGCTCAATTTTATTAATGAAATTTGTCGTTTATCAATCGATGATTGTTATCAATTTCTTTTTTAGTTTACTTATCGGTTTTCATTTTGTTGCCACTAAGCTTAAAGTTCTTTCACTTTTCGTAATTTTTGGTTTTTTGGTTCATTTCTTTGTTATTGTAGGGTTACTATTAATAATGTTTCGCCCTGGTTTTACCAAGATCCTAACTAAAGTGTTGTTTCATCCAGTGAAGTGGTTTGTAAAAGATGATAAGTTTTATCATATGTTGGAAGTTTTATACCAAAAGATTGATAATCTTTACGCTGAAAGTGTTCGTATCGGTCGAAATACGAAATTGCTTGTTAAAGTTGCCGTTGTTACTTTTTTCCAGCTTCTTTTCTATTATCTTATTCCCTACTTTATAATGCTTTCTTTAGGTTATACGAGTGCTAATATCATTATGGTTACCAGTCTGCATGTGATGATTGTTATGATCATCTCACTTTTTCCAATTCCCGGTGGATCTGGTGGCGCAGAGTTTAGTTTTGAATCACTTTTTCATAGTTACATCACTTCAGATACCAAACTCGTTTTGGCAATGATTTTGTGGCGGTTGTTGACTTATTACTTTGGCATGTTTGCAGGGGTGTTTGCCCTGATGATGAAGCCTGATAAGGTCAAGGATCCTGACAAGCTTGAAGAATAAAATTATTTGAAAATTTTTGGAGGATTTTCATGGCATCTAAGAAAAACCGATTATCGCAAATATTTAATACTACATGGGGATTTTTCACACTAACAGTAGTGTTATTTTGCATTAAAACAGTTATTATTTATGAAACAAAATTTACTTTAGGAGCCAAAGGAAACCTTCAGCAGTTTCTTTTGATGGTTAACCCAATTCCAGCAGCATTATTGACTTTTGGAATTGCTCTATATTTCAGTGGTCGGCTTAGATATTGGCTCTTGATGATTATTGATTTTTTAGAATCCCTTTGGATTTTTGCTAATATTTTGTATTATCGTGAATTTTCAGATTTTTTGTCCTTAGGAATCATCAAAGGATCTGGTAATGTTCAAAATAACCTCGGTAAAAGCTTAGGAGAAATTATGCATGGTAGTGATTTTCTTGTATTTTTGGATGTTGCCGTCTTAATTCTTTTGTTAATTTTTAAAGTTATTAAAGTGGATGCTCGTCCCTTCAAAAAACGAAACGCTGCGGTTATTACATTAATGTCCTTTGTATTAATGTTTGCGGAATACCAGGTTGCTAATGCCGACAGATCTGGATTATTAACTCGAACGTTTGATAATAACTATATTGTTAAATACCTTGGGTTAAATGAATATGCTGCCTTTAATGCTTACCAAACCCAAAAAGAATCGGCTACTCGTTCCAACGCTAAAGCTAGTGACCTAAATAGTGTTGTCAATTATTTAAATCATAATCGCGCTAATCCTAATCCAGTGTATTTTGGTAAGGAAAAAGGTAAAAATGTTATCATAATTCATTTGGAAAGTTTCCAGCAGTTTTTGATTGGGTACAAAGTTAACGGCAAAGAAGTTACTCCTAATTTGAATAAATTCTTCCATAATCAGCATACTTTGGCTTTTGATAATTTTTATCATCAAGTCGCTCAGGGTAAAACCTCTGACGCAGAAATGATGTTGGAAAACTCTTTGTTTGGGTTACCTCAGGGTTCAGCCATGGTTACCTATGGGGCGCAGAATACTTATCAAGCCGCTCCTGCGATGTTGGATCAAAAGGGTTACACTACTGCTGCTTTTCACGGAGATGTTCCTAGTTTTTGGAATCGTGATAGTACTTATAAGTCATGGGGCTATGATTACTTCTTTAGCTCTCAGTATTATAAAGAAAAGCCGTCATATTCTGTTGGTTACGGTCTAAAGGATAAGATCTTCTTTAAAGATGCTTCTCAATACTTACAACAATTGCCTCAACCTTTTTATACTAAATTTATTACTCTAACTAACCATTATCCTTATCTCTTAGACAAGCAAAACATTAGTATTCCAGCAACTAAAACTGGTGATAATACCGTTGATCCTTATGTTCAAACTGCTCATTATCTTGACCAAGCTTTTGGTGAATTTTTGAGCTATTTAAAGAAGAGCGGCATTTTGAAGAATAGCATGATTGTAATTTACGGTGATCATTATGGTATTTCTAACAACCATCGTCCGGCAATTGCTCAGTTGCTTCATAAGAAGAATATAACTTCTTATGATCTTGCCCAATTTCAGAAGGTTCCTTTCATGATATATGGTAATAACCTCAAAGGTGGGGTTGATCATACTTATGGGGGAGAAATTGATGTTTTGCCGACAATAATGCATTTATTAGGGATTAAAGATAATAAGACAATTCAATTTGGGACTGACTTGTTGTCTAAGCAGCATAATTCAATTGTTGCTTTTAGAGATGGTAGTTTTGTTACTCCTGAATTCATAAAATTTGGTGGTTCTATTTATCTGACTAAAACAGGTCAGGAGATAACTCCAAATGCTAGTCAAAAGAAACAGTTAGCTCAGATTCAAAACCATGTCACTACTGAGTTGTCGCTTTCAGACAGGGTGATTTATGGTGATTTATTAAGGTTCTATCATCTTCAAGGGTTTAAGAAGACTAATCCTAAAGACTTTAATTATCAATATTCAGCGGCAATGCAGATGCTTCAGACAGCTCAGAAGAATAAACCGACAAGTATTATGGCAGAAAATCACGGCAAATCTACTTTGAACCTTTATCAAACAGATGCGCCGGAGCTTAAATAATCGTCACTTCAAAAATAATCCAAAAATTTTTATTTTTGGATTATTTTTTATTCACGAATTTTAAATTTTTAAAATCAGCCTTTTTGTTGGTTTTGGATAGTTTTTTCCGGACATAAATTTAGTTTTATTCTTTACTGTTCTTGTTTATGAAGATAATTTTCAAAAAATGATTTTTCCTTACTTCCACAAGGTTTTTTGCTTAAATTATTTTGTTGACACCCTTATTTTTGGGTGCTATTATTTAATAGCTGCTTCAGTAAGATTACTTTTTGAGGCAGTGAGTTTGGAAATTAAAGAAATTGCCAAACTTCTGTAGACCTTTGAAAACTGAAC
>DIDF01000057.1 GCA_002418005.1 Lactobacillaceae bacterium UBA5807 | reverse complement strand
GATTTATTCTTTATAATGAACGAAGCCATGCCAGATATTGAGTTGTCACAAGCACTGGTATGGCTTCTAAATTCGCTGAAAGCGATTATTAATCATGAACTTTATGCAAGAAGAACGCAAATTATTCAGATGATGAATCAGTTCTTCACATTTTTACCGAAACGATTAGTTTCGCTTCTAACAACAAGCTAAATGTTTAAATTAATTGAAATGAACCTTGTAATACCAAGGGATCAGTCTGGATTCACGCTTTCAAGTTTCAGTACCATTCTCTTTGGTGCCAAACCAGGTTTTAGGAAAGGGATCGGCGCGTTTGCGTTCGGAAGGTCTCCGCACTTTAACCACTGCAGCTATACATTTTGTATAGCTGCTTTTTATTTATGGTAAGGACTGCCTTCATTTATCATGAAAGCTCGATAAATTTGTTCAGCCAGGACCAACCTCATCAGTTGATGAGGCAGGGTAAATTTTCCAAAAGAAATCTGGGTATTTGCACGTTGCAAAACCTTCTTTGCCAGTCCTAAGGATCCGCCAATTACAAAAGTGATATCCGAATGACCATAAGTAGCTAGTTGTTGAATTTCCTGGGCAAACTCTTCTGAGGAACGCTCTTTGCCTAAAATGGCTAAAGCAAAAACATATTCGCGATCTTTAATTTTCTCCAAAATCCGCGAACCTTCTTTATCCATAACCTGATCCATCTGTGCTTGGCTGAGAGACTCAGGAGCTTGTTCGTCAGCAACTTCCACAATCTTAAACTTACAGAACCTAGAAAGGCGCTTAGCATACTCAGCAATCCCTTGTTTAAAGTATTTTTCCTTTAATTTTCCGACTACAACTAACTTAATATTCAAACTTAATTACCGTCCAATCCCTTATTCGATTTGTCCCTGTGAAAAAAATTGGCTTTATTAACAAGTTATCCACAAAGTTATCCACAGGTTAATGTTATTAACTCAAAAAAATCTGGACCTGCATTTAATTTATCTATGTCAAGGGTAATTTTGTTATCCACATTTCTGTGGACAACATCTGTTCGCAAATCACAAACACAAACCCCATTATATCAACATTTATCAATACAAACAAAAATATTTTTGCCCAAGTTTGCGACTTATCCACAATTGCTGTGGATAACTTTGCACTTCACAAAAGTTTTCTTCTATCCTAATCTAACGGGAAAAGCCAAGTTCATTTCAAGTTTTCCACAGACTTATCCACACTACTATTCACCATGTTATTCAAAAAAATTATTCATGGATTTTTTTGTTTTAATTTTGCCGGATTGTTCGTTATTTGGTTAGTTTTTAGGACTTTTTACCCTTACAAACTATCTAAAAGTTCGTTTTTCACCAACATGAAACATATTTAACGTTTCAAGCGTTAATATTTTAGTGACTAATCAAAAAAGGGCTGAAATCAATAATTCAGTCCTTTTGAGATTGTTACTCGTTTAATATTTTAGATGAGGCTTGTTCATTTAATGTGATTGTGCCATTCTCTTGTTTACCCTGATGGTAATAAGTAACCGAAACTTTGTCACCAATTTTGTATTGATACAAAATATCTCTTAGTTCACTCTCCTGAGTAATCTTATGACCGCCCAGAGAAGTAATTACATCATACTTTTTAATACCAGCTTGCTCAGCAGGAGAATTGGCATTAACCTTAACAACCACTACACCTTGACTAACACTACTTGGTACTTTCAAAATAGACTTCTGCTGACTCTTTGAAATATTCGATAAGTCGGTATACATAATCCCTAAAGCTGGTCGGACAACTTTACCTTTGGTAATCAGTTGATTAATTACTTGAACAACTTCGTTACTTGGAATGGAGAAGCCCATCCCTTCCACACTGGTACCCTGCTGATCGGAAGCTAACTTCATCGAGTTGATTCCAACCACTTGGCCAGCCATATTAATTAAAGGACCGCCAGAATTCCCTGGGTTAATGGCAGCGTCAGTTTGAATTACAGTTGCATTGCCAATTTGTTGACCATTAGCATCTACTTGAGGAACCTCCCGCTTTTTAGCTGAGATAATTCCTTCAGTAACTGAAGTTGCATACTGTGAACCTAACGGCGAGCCAATCGCCAAAACTGGTTCGGCAACTTTAATATTATCTGAATTACCAAAAGCGGCAACCTTTTTAATATTATTAGCTGAAACTTTTAAAACGGCTAAGTCAGTCACTGGGTCTTTACCAACTATTTGAGCAGTCTTCTTGGAACCGTCGCTTAAGATAATTTCCAAAGCATTAGAACCGGAAACAACGTGGTTGTTAGTAACAATATATGCAGTGTTACCACTTATCTTATAAATCAGCCCAGAACCTTCACTGGATGCTTCCAACGACCCACCGCTGCTCTTTGAAGATCCACTAGAAGATCCACCAAAAATTCCGGCTAGCGGATCATTGCTGCTACTTTGCTTTTGAAGGTTAATAACCGAAACAACACTATCTTTTGTGGAGTTAAAAGCTTTTTCTGCTTGAGTGTTGAGATTGACTTTCAAGTTAGAAACCTTAGTTGTTCCACCATTAACTATTTGTGTTGATTGTCCCCCATTTGGGTTACCCAAAAAAGTCATTCCACCATAAACTAAGCCACCGCCAAGAGCACCAGCAATTAAAGCGGTAAGAATTATTTTACCAAAACCAAATCCGTTATTGTTTCCATTGTTATTGTTAGAATTTGAATCCAATTCGAGATTCCTCCCTAGTTGTTTTGAATTTAAACAATGCTTATTTGTTAATAATAAGATACACCAAAAAACTTAGAAATACCTTAAGTAAGTTCTAAATTACAATCAAACCGGATGATTGCTCAACATCTGTATCATAAAGTTTGAAATCATGTCCCACTGGCATATCGTGATCTTCCAAAATTGAAGCAACTGTCAAATGGCACAGAGATTTCATATTATTATGGTGACTTCTATGGCCAAGAAATATTTTCTTGGTCCGATTACCAATGACATCAAGCATTGTATCGGCCCCTTCAACGTTTGAAAGATGACCCTTGTCACTTAATATTCGCTGTTTTAAAGGCCAGGAGTATTCACCATTTCTAAGCATTTCAAGGTCATGATTACATTCCCAAAGGTAGCAGTCAGCATTCTTAATGACTCCTTCCATCCGATCGGAAACATAACCAGTATCGGTTAGGACCACAAACGATTTATTATTATGATGAAAGACATAAAATTGAGGTTCGGCCGCATCATGGGAAACTGAAAAGCTTTCCACATCAATATCACCCATATCCTTAACGCTATCGGGAGGAAAAATATTCATTTGAGCTTCGGGGACTTTGCCAATTTTTGTAAGCATTGCGTTCCAGGTTCCCTTGTTAGCATAAACGTTGATATTTGGATATTTTCTGGCCAAAATACCCACACTTTTTCGATGATCAGAATGTTCATGAGTTACTAAGAGAGTATCAACGTCATTTAAATCTCGATTAATTGATTTCATTAATCGTTGGATTTTGATCCCACTCAAGCCAGCATCCAGTAATATCTTATGTTGGGGAGTCTCAATGTATGTAACATTTCCTCCACTACCACTTGAGAGAACACTAATTTTCATTGTATCTGTTGTATCTTTCATTTTTTACCTTCTAACCAACTGCAGAATAATTACTTTGAATATTTTGATTTGAATCCTTGATAATCCCACCATTAAAAGCATTAATTCTCTTAATTTGAATTTGAGTCGAATTTTGTGGCTTAATTGCAATTACCCACGTAGGTATTAACACTTGGTCACTATCAACTGAAAGTAATTTAGTATAACCTTGCTGGATCCATTCAACTTTTGAGTTATTCGGGATTTCATTATATTGATAGAGCCAAATTAAGGCTCGCTGTTCTGAAATGGTGGCAGCCTTTTCCCGTAAGTTCTTAATTCCATCCAGGTACGTTTGGGTGTAGCTCAAAATCTGATGAGACGTATTCAGGTTAAACCGAATTTGGCCTTCAGCTGATAGAATTTGTTTACCCATAGCCTTTTGGGTGTAAACAATCATTTGTGGTGAGGATAGTGTTTTATTATATACATATTGGCTACCGTTCAAAATAAAAGTTGGGTCAGAAAGCAAATTATTAATTGTTTTGGCTGGATTGTTTTTATCAACATTAATTGGTTGCTTTAATTCGCTCATTAATTGATGACCAACATAATGGGGAGTTTGATTGATAAGTTGCCCAATCTGATTTCTTAAAGTATCACTTGGACTTCCAGCCAGATAAAAACCAGAACCAGTGCTGGTAGAAAGTTTGCCCAAATCAATCTGGTCGTCTTTCATTTCTTTAACAATTGTAGAATCTGTATTTCCTTTAGAGACATTTTCAGCTTGCATGTTAAGATTTTGCTGAAACATTCCAAACAAAAAGATATCAATAGCAATAAAAGTAATTAGAAAAATGATTTGAATTCGCCGAAAGTTCATGGGCTCCCCTCCCTTCACTAAGAATTGGATTATTGATTATTCATAACCTGGGTATAACTTACCCACTTATTTTGATAATAGACATAAACGTCAGGTATTAGATCAATGACCATAGATGAACTTGGATCCACTTGCCAACGATAGCCTAAGCGAATCATTTTAATCTGTTTAACATTAAAGCCTCTGGTAACTAACCCACTAATAATAGTACTTGTAGAGGGCAAGGATACCATTGCTTTTCTATTTGGTAATGGCACCTGAAGATTATTCAACCAAAAAGAACATTTAGTCAGACTGTCATTGACTGTCTGAGAAGAATAAGTGGCGGCACCATTAGCTTGAAAAATTGGAAACCCTTCAACAAATGTTCGATAAGTTGCCGTTTTAGTGTCTTCATCGTAACCATAAAAACGGACATTATCCAAAGGAATTCCTGACTTTTCAAGCCCTTCATAGGAATTCTCAATTATTGAGGTAAAATCTCCGCGACCATTATTTGGCTGATAGTTGGAAAGTTGAGCGGCCTGGGTTTTAGTGTTTAAAGTTAATTGAAGATCATTAGCGGCATCAGAATAAGTGACAACATTTTTATGCTTTTTCATATTGATATTTTGAGAGTTTTCATTATTTAATAGACGGCTAACATAAAAATCTTGAGTTTGTTTTTCAACCAAAACTTTGTAAGGCTGCATTGGAGTAGTATCCATAATAAATACCACTGGAAATCCGTTAAACATTTTCAATGAAACCAATATTTTTTGTTGATCAGCAGCAATAACTTTTCGAAGTGGATTTAAATCATGTGATTTGACTGTAACCTGATAAACTTTAAATCCTTGGTCGTTTAACAGATATAGTGTGTTTGAATTATCCGTCGGTAAAATTATTCTAGAGACGCTATAGTTTGGAAAATTCCTAAACCGACCATTGACTGTCCCGTTTAAAATATTCATTGGAATTGGACTTGGGTAATTAAGTAAAATCGAATTTTTTCTGCGGCCAATTTGTAAATATTTTGATTTTGAATTCTGACTGATTTTTTTAATCTTAGCATTTTTGAAATCCTGCATCGTGCCTTTAATTTGAGCAACTGCATTAACTTTACTATTAACAAGAACTTCTTGCTTGCCGTTAGAATCATTAGCAATTGCTTGAGATGGCGTAAAAATGTCATTCTTTGAGCTCGTAGACATGTTAGTTTGAGGATTATTGGTAGCGTTTTGCCGGTTACGGTAATTAGCGGGATTAGTCCATAAAACAACTGAAAGGACTAAGCTAACAACCACAGCCACGGCTAAGGAAATTGGTATTAAATATTTACTAAGCTTCATCCCAAAGATCCTCCTCTTCTACAGGTTCATATGGCAAAGCGATGTAGAATGTTGAACCTTTACCTTCAATACTTTCAGCCCAAAGTTGCCCACCAAGGGCTTCAACAACTTCTTTAGAAATTGCCAATCCAAGACCACTGCCGCCTTGCTTTCTTGAACGGGCCTTATCAACTCGATAAAACCGATCAAAAATATGGGGTAAATCTTTTCTTGGAATTCCAAGGCCTTGATCACTAATACTTAAAATAACTTTATTTCGGGTTTCATAGAGTCGACACGTTACTACTCCGCCATCTGGCGAATATTTAATAGCGTTGTTCATTATATTATCAAGAACTTGGGTAAACCTATCAGTATCCAAATCGACCCAAAGATCCCGCTTGGTAATATAACGTTTAATTGTATAGTATTTCTCTGGATGTTCGTCTTTTTTTAGAATCATATCAAATCGGTTCAAAACATAGTTGAACAATTCATTGATATTAACCAGTTCCTTATTCATCTTTTGAGTCCCTGAATCCATTCTGGACAAGGTCAAAAGATCATTAATCATTCGAATCATTCGATCAGTTTCATCTTCAGTGACTTTTAAAAACTTTGGGGCTAATTTAGGATCTTTCCAAGCACCATCGGACAGCGC
>DIDF01000079.1:102017-115292 GCA_002418005.1 Lactobacillaceae bacterium UBA5807 | reverse complement strand
ATTTATTAATAATTCAATGTGATTTCAAAGCAAAATTTTATTTTCGAACAAATGCTCGCTTGTTTGATTTATTTTTCTCAGGTAAATTGTTTTACATTATCTGTTTTTAATAAATTCGACAAGGAGTAACCAATGACAAAGACTGATATTGAATTAATTTTAGATTTAAAAAATGATATCAACAACTTGGAAAGTTTTAAGGCTTTGTTTAATCGTTATTATTCCGTGTTAGGAAGTCTTAAAGCTAAGTATTCGGCCCAATTAATGGATTCGGACGATTGGGATCAAGAGGCCAGGATTGCTCTAATGGCTTGTGTGAACAATTTTAATATTAATAAAGGGAAGTCGTTTGGCCTTTTTTATAAAAAGTCGTTAACAAATAAATTTTTCGATATAATTCGAAAATTCAATGCTCAAAAGAGAAAAGCGGATGGTCCTTTAAAGTCGATTGATGATAATTTTAGCTATTATGCTAGTACTATTGAGGATGTTTTCGCTCAATCTCCCGAGAGAATGTTAATCACAAGAGAATCACTAAAAAAGGTTATGAAGATGTGTTCAAAAAAAGAACGGCAAACTTTAGAAATTTTAATGAATACAAAAACTGGGTTAGCCAACTTCAAAGATGATCGATCATTTCATAATGCTTGTGATCGTTGTCGGTGGGAATTTCGTGACCACTGCCAGGAATTGGGTGAAGATTGACGCAATTTGTTGGACATGATAAAATAAGTCTGCTAAAAGGAGGTGCCACAATGGCACAGAAAAAAGCTGCTTTGGCCTGTACCGTTTGTGGTTCTAGAAATTATACAATCACCGCAAATCCTAATAGGACAAAACGTTTAGAGTTAAGAAAATATTGTAAGTATTGTGGAAAATATACATTGCATAAAGAAACAAGATAAACGTAGTTTTGATTTGAAGGAGAAAGTAATTGAAATTTATTAAGAGCGTCATTGATGAAATGAAGGTCGTTACCTGGCCAACTGCTTCAGAGAACCGTCGAGATACCACCACTGTTATTGGAACTTCGATTATTATGGCCATTTTTTTAGGAGCTGTTGACTGGTTGGTTCAGTGGGCTCTTTCATTTCTTGCATAGATATTTTCGAGATAATTTGATATAATGAACATTAGAAACCGGCAGAGATTGTCAGGTTTTTTTATTTAGTCTTTTTTATTTGAAAAAGGAGTTAATTTAAAGATGGTTGAATCAGCACAAAAACAATGGTACGTTCTTCATACTTATTCAGGTTATGAAAACAAAGTTAAATTGAATTTGGATAGTCGAAAAGAATCAATGGGTATGGAAGATTACATTTTCCGCGTTGTTGTTCCCGAAGAAGAAGTTAAGGAGAAAAAGGACGGCAAAGAAGTCGACAAAATGGAGAAGACTTTTCCCGGTTATGTATTAGTAGAAATGGTCATGACCGATCAAGCTTGGTATATCGTTAGAAATACTCCTGGAGTCACCGGATTCCTAGGCTCTCATGGGCAGGGAAGCAAACCGACTCCTTTGCTCCCCGAAGAAGTTGAAAGCATTCAAAAAAATGTTGGTATGTCTTCTAAACATGAAGAACTTGATGTCAATATTGGTGATACAGTTAAAATCGTTGATGGTGCTTTTACCGGTCTTGATGGTAAGGTCACTGAGGTTGATAATGAAAAGATGCGCTTAAAGGTAAATATTGACATGTTTGGTCGAGAAACCAGTACTGAGCTTGAATTTAATCAGGTTGATCCAGTTAATGCTTAAAATTTAAAGCTGGTGGTATCTTGTTTGGTATTTTAATCTTATGCATTGTTGTCTTTCTAGTTGGCTTTTTTGTTCTCAAATGGTATCACCGGATGGGAAGCCCGCACCAAAATTTTGGATTAGCGGACGCCAAATTGGATTCTTCAATTCCAACTATTTTTTTGCCAGGTTATTTTGGTAATCGTTTTTCTTTTGGATTTATGCTAAATCGTTTCGAAAAGAAATTTTGGGCTAAAAAATCCATGGTAATTCGGGTTGGTAAGTTGGGAAATATGAAAGTTCAGGGTGATCTTGCTAATAAGAGAAGCTTAATTCAGGTAATTTTTACAGATCATTCTTCAAAAGCTGTTGTTCAGGCAAACTGGCTGAAAGACATTTGTCTGATTTTAAATCAGCAATTTAATGTTGATTCGATTAATTTGGTCGGCCATTCGATGGGATGTATTACTATTTTTTGGTTTTTGACTCACCAACTTAAAGACCTCCCGATTCAAGTTAAAAGGGTGGTTGCGATTGCTGGTCCTTTTAATAATGCTGAGGTTGCGAAAAATACCAAAGATGTTGAAAATTACCCCAATGGTGAGCATGGCCCGAAAAAAAGAATGCCGATATATGACGCTTTGCTCCACAGTGTGAAGAATATTCCAGATGATGTCCAGGTGTTGAATATAGCCGGCAGCATTAATGATCAAGTTTTTCACGATGGGGAAGTTTCGGTTAACAGTGCCATTTCTCTTCGTTATATTTTAAAACAAACGGCTGTTCATTATCGTGAACTGATAGTCAGGGGCAATCGGGCAACTCATTGGAAACTTCACGAAAATCGAAATGTTGATCAGACTATTGCTAAATTTCTGTGGAATATTTGATTTTATATTGTTGATTAAAACCATCTATGGTATATTAGTAGGGTATGTTTGCGCATACTAACGTGGGAGGAGAAATTGTGATCTCCATTAAACCACACACGGACTTTAAGGAGGTATGTCTCGTGGCAAAAAAAGTTGTTAACGTTGTTAAGTTACAAATCCCTGCGGGCAAAGCTACACCTGCCCCTCCAGTTGGTCCTGCTTTAGGACAAGCAGGAATCAATATTATGGGATTCACCAAGGAATTTAATGCTCGTACCGCTGATCAAGCTGGTATGCTTATTCCTGTTGTTATCTCAGTATATGAAGATCGTTCATTCGACTTCGTTACTAAGACCCCACCTGCTTCTGTTTTACTCAAGAAGGCTGCTGGTGTTCAAAAGGGTTCCGGTGAACCAAATACTAACAAGGTCGCTAAAGTTACCAAAGATCAAGTTAAGCAAATTGCCGAAACTAAGATGCAAGACCTTAATGCAGCTGACGTTGAAGCAGCAATGAGAATGGTAGAAGGTACTGCAAGAAGTATGGGATTTACTGTTGAAGGTTAATCCATAAATACATTTCGTAATACTGATTGTCATTCAAGTGCTGAATTTGGCGTAAAGTGGAAGGTTAATCCGTTATCACCACATACAAGGAGGAAAACATATGGCTCGTAAAAGAGGTAAACAATATAAAGCAGCTTTAGAGCAGGTTGATGCCACTAAGGCATATTCTGTAACTGATGCTGTGGATTTAGTTAAGAAAATTGATTTCGCAAAATTTGATGCATCTGTTGATGTAGTTTTTAAATTAAACGTTGATACAAAGCAAGCCGATCAACAATTACGTGGTGCGGTTGTTTTACCTAACGGAACTGGTAAAAAGCAAACCGTTATCGTTTTTGCTAAAGGTGATAAAGCTAAAGAAGCTCAAGATGCCGGCGCTGATTTTGTCGGTGACACTGATTTAGCTCAAAAGATTCAGGACGGTTGGTTAGACTTTGATGTAGCTATTGCCACACCTGACATGATGGGCCAAGTTGGTCGATTAGGTCGTGTTCTTGGTCCTAAAGGTTTGATGCCAAACCCTAAGACTGGCACTGTTACTATGGATGTTGCCAAAGCTGTTCAAGAATCTAAAGCTGGTAAAGTTACCTATAGAACTGACCGTGATGGCAATGTTGCTGTTCCAGTTGGTAAGGTTTCATTTGATACCGACAAACTAGTTGGTAACTTGAAAGCTATTGAAGATGTTGTTGTTAAGGCTCGGCCTGCATCTGTTCGTGGAACTTACGTTCAAAATGTTTCAATTGCTTCAACTTTTGGCCCAGGTGTCAAGGTTGATCTTGAATCATTTGCCGCTGATCAGGCTTAGTCGTTCGATTTACAATAGAAAATCCCTAGTTGACTAGATGCCTATTTTCATGGTATGCTTCTAGTCGCTGATATGTGCCTAAGACTCAGGTGGTTTTTGCCTTAATATCCTGCCGAGGAAACGAATTATATTTTCCTATGTCTAGGTATGGCATAGGGATTTTTTATTAAATCCCATAAAAATAAATTGGGAGGTGAAACTCGTGAGTAAGGAAAATGTTGCTGCTAAAAGTAAGGTTGTTGATGAAGTTACAGAATCATTTAAGAATGCTTCATCTGTTGTCATTGTTGATTACCTTGGTTTGACTGTTGAAGAAGTTACCGACTTGCGTAAGCAATTACGTGATGAGGGAGTTAAGATGCAAGTCATCAAGAATAAGATTCTTGACCGAGTAGCTGAAAAGGCAGGTTATGAAGACCTCAAGAGTACTTTTGCAGGTCCTACTGCCGTTGTCTTTTCATCTGAAGATCCTGTTGCTGGACCTAAGATTGTTCATAACTTTGCTAAAACTAATGATGTCCTTAAATTAAAGGGCGGCGTTATTGATGGTAAGGTTGCCAGTCTTGATGAAATTACCGCTTATGCTGCATTACCAAGTCGAGAAGAATTGTTGTCAACTCTTGCCAATATTCTTCAAGCACCTGTCCGCAACTTTGCGTATGGTGTTAAAGCTATTGTTGATAAGAAGCAGGCTGATGGCGATGGCGATGCTGCTTAATTCATAAAAATATATTCCAATATAATGGAGGAAAAAGATTATGGCTTTTGATAAAGATAATATTATTGCTCAATTAAAAGATGCTTCAATCACCGATCTTAACGATTTAGTTAAATCAATCGAAGATGAATTTGGTGTTTCAGCTGCTGCTCCAGTTGCAGCTTCAGGTGCTGCTGGTGGCGATGCTGCTACCAAGGATTCTTACGATGTTGAATTAACTGAATCTGGTGACGAAAAGGTTAAAGCTATTAAGGCTGTTCGTGAAATCACTGGTCTTGGCTTGAAGGACTCAAAGGACCTTGTTGATAAGGTTCCTTCAGTTATCAAGGAAGGCGTTTCAGAAGACGAAGCTAACTCAATCAAGGAAAAACTTGAAGCCGTTGGCGGTACTGTTACCCTTAAGTAATTAATTAAATTTTTAAAAAGGTTGAGACAAATTTTCATTTGTCTCAACCTTTTTTTGTTTTTTTAGAGTTTAGCTTTTCATCTTTTTAAAGAAAGAGAATTTGATTTTTTGGTCTGATTATCCACAAAGAGTAAGCTGTTTAGTGTTACCATAAAACTATTGAATTACACGTGGGTCTTAATTATTTTTAGATGGGGTTAAAGTTTATGATTTCAAAAATCCGCAAGTTTATTGATAAGTATTCAACGGCAATAAAATTAATTTTTGTTTTGTCTGTTTTAACTTTTGTTATCAGAGAGACAGGTCGGATATTAAAAGAAGTTAGCGGGCAACAACTAAAAAATACGCTGGCTGGTCAATCAACTGGGTCTCTTGTATTAATGTTAATTTTCGGATTCTTGGCAATTACGCCAATGCTGATATATGATTTTTCAATAATTCAATTTTTGCCCAGTAAGTATTCTCGTTTCTATGTTTTAAAAAGTGGCTGGGTTGTAAATACATTTACTAATCTTTTAGGGTTCGGCGGATTACTGGGAGCCAGTTTAAGAGCTCACTTTTATGGTAAAGGAGCGACCCGAAGGCAGGTCGTTTACGCAATCTCTAAAGTTGCTTTATTTTTGATTGCCGGTCTATCAATTTTGTGTCAGGTTTCGTTAATCTTAATATTTGGGTTTGGAATTGGTTCCCAGTTTGCTCATTATTGGGTTTGGCTTGTTGGTGGCGGTGGATACTTTCCAGCCCTTATGGTTTTTACAAAAGTAACAAATTCGGCTTTCTTTAGTGACCTTACTTTAAAACAAGAGATTACAATGACCTTCGGATCAACAATGGAATGGAGCAGTTGTGTAGGTTTCTTCATTTTGATTGGATATTTAATGGGTGTGAAGGCCAATTTGGCAGCTGTTATTCCAATTTTTGTGGTAGCCAATGTTGCCGGAGTTATTTCAATGATTCCCGGTGGTTTAGGTTCGTTTGATGTTTTCATGATCATCGGATTGAGTTTTCTCGGGGTCACAAATAGTGATGCCGTTGTTTGGGTCTTATTGTATCGGCTGTTTTACTATTTATTGCCATTTTTAGTTGGAGTTGTTCTATTTATAAATGATACTGGTTCAAAATTGAATCATTTTTTGGATAATTTGCCAACTATTTTACTCCAACGATTTTCCCAAATATTTTTAACAGTATTTATGTATTTCACTGGAATTATGATGTTGTTATTCGCTACTGTCCCAAATGTAGTTATTGCAAATAAAATGTTTATTCGGGTGGTACCATTTTCCATTATTTTTGTCAGCCATCTGGCTAATGTAATTGTTGCGTTTTTGTTAATCGGTTTAGCAACCGGCATTTGGATGAAAATTAAAAGGGCTTTTATTCCAACCACGGTAGTATTAATTCTTTCGATGATTGATGTCTGGTTTAACGAGGCTTTTACCTGGCGAATGGTATTGCTGATTGTGGTTATTTTATTGACTCTCTGGGTATCTCGAAAAGCGTTATACCGAGAACGAATGGCAAACTCCTGGGGCATGTCGATTTTAAACTGGTCAATATTTGGGGTAACATTCATTGTTTATAGTTTGATTGGTATTGCCACTCACACAAACAGTCGGCTTCATTTTAATCAAGCATATTTGTTCCCTTCAGAAGCGGTTTGGGCGGTGGGCTTTATTGGTTTGTTGGTGGCTGTGGTTATTTTGATTTTGATTAACTGGTATCTAACCGCCAAGAAACCAGATTGGTTGAAACAAGGATTTGATCCAGTTAGAGTAAAATCCATCATCGACAGTTTTGGTGGCAATGAGGTAAGTCATTTAGCCTTTTTAAGAGATAAAAAAATATACTACTACCAAGAAGACGGCGAAGACCAGGTTTTCTTTATGTTTCAAGAAATTGCCGACAAGCTAGTGATTATGGGCGAACCAATTGGTAACCAACAAAAGGTTCCAGCGGCGATTGACAAGTTTATGGAGCAAGCAGATATTCAGGGATATCGATTGGTCTTTTATGAAATTAATGAGGGACTGACTATGCAGCTTCATGAAAATGGGTTTGATTTTATCAAATTTGGTGAAGATGGTTTGGTTGATGTTCAAAAATTTACTCTTTCTGGAAAACGTCATCGTGGTGAAAGAGCGCTAATGAATAAATTTGATCGAGAAGGGTATAAGTTTGAAATTTTGCAACCCCCTTTTACTAGAGATCAATTTTGGACTTTTAAGCAGATTTCTGATACCTGGTTGGATGGTCGGGCCGAAAAGGGATTTTCGTTAGGGTTCTTTGACCAATTTTATTTAAATCAATCACCGGTAGCGGTTATGAGAAATCCTGAAGGGAAAGTTGTCTCTTTTGCTAATCTTATGCCCACTGGCAATAAGAAAACAACCTCGATTGATTTAATGAGGTCTGGCAGTGATGCTCCTTCCGGAATTATGGATGGTGTTCTTATTAATCTGTATAATGACGCAAAAGAAAAAGGTTATCATTATTTTGATTTAGGAATGTCGCCAATGGCAAATGTCGGAACTTCACGTTTTAGTTTTACAGATGAGCGAATTGTTCATTTGATTTATGAGTATGGGTACAAGCTTTACAGCTTTGAAGGGCTTTATTCTTACAAAGAAAAGTATGTTGATGTATGGCAACCTAAATATATTGCTTATTATCGTGGAAGTTCATTAATCTATACAATGCTTCAAGTCTTGATCTTGGTTAGTCGTAGGATCAAAGAAAGTCCAAAGATTTTTCATCCTTTGCGGCAATTTTGGCAGTCACTGCAATAAAAATGGATAAAAAAAGCTTAATTCTAGTAAAAATTAATACCAGAATCGAGCTTTTTTTATTTGCGGGAAATTTTTCTGTAGTTAATAACAAAAATTGAATCAATAATCAACAGAATGCCTAAAACTCCAATAATCAGATCCCACCACCAAAGAAACGGCACATCTGGGTTTAAATAAACCAAAAAAAGTAAGTTTAAAGCGAAAATTATTCCTATCCAAAATTTCCAGTGTTTGTAAAATGACAACTTAAATTTTATGTTTTTCAATTATCTATCTCCACAAATTTTATTCTAATCATAGGGTATCACTGGGAACAAAAATTAGTTTGATTTGATCAGATTTTTATTTAAAAGTTTAAGATTTTTTTTAAAAGGTGTTTTATTTAATCTGTTTAAAAATAATTTTAGTAAAAGTTGAAATGTTTAGTTATTAAATTTAGTCCGATGGTTTGCATTGTAAGTCGTAACTTAAACTTATTTAAATAATAATGGCAACGGTTACCATTAAAATATTTATTAAAAGCAATTGACATCTAAAAAGAATGGCGTTACATTTTATTTGAGTAAATTTTACTAAAAAGGAGTTACCATTATGCTTTCTGATGATGTGAAAACAGTATTTCAGGATAAGTTTGGCTCGGCTGCTGATAGGGTATTTTTTGCCCCTGGACGAATTAATTTAATTGGTGAACACACCGATTATAATGGCGGCCACGTTTTCCCATGCGCTATTAGTTTAGGGATATATGCTGCTTATGGGCCCAGAAATGACAACAAAGTAAGAATGTATTCACAAAACATTCCGGATCAAGGGATTGTGGAATTTGATTTGGATAATTTGGATTATGATAAATCCTTAGGATGGGGAAATTTTCCAAAAGGAATGATTGCCCAGATTATTAAAGAAGGTCATAAACCCAATCATGGATTTGATTTGGCCTTTGATGGCAATCTTCCAGATGGTGCTGGACTTTCTTCTTCAGCTGCCATCGAACTTTTAACCGCAGAAGTTTTAAATGATGTTTTTGAATTTAATATTGATGAGCTTGATTTGGTAAAAGACGGGCAAAAAGTTGAAAATAACTTCATTGGTGTCAATTCCGGGATCATGGATCAATTTGCCATTGGAATGGGTCACAAAAATAAAGCTGTTTTACTTGATGTCAACACTATGAAATATGAATATGTACCGGTAGAACTTGGTAATCGGGTAATTGTTATCATGTTTACCAACAAGCATCGTGAACTTGCTGATTCCAAGTACAACGAACGAAGATCCGAATGTGAACAGGCGTTAGCCAAATTACAAACAAAACTGCCAATTAAGTCATTGGCTCAACTAAGTGAGACTGAGTTTGATGAAAATACCTACTTGATTAATGACGAAACTTTAATTAAGCGGGCTCGTCACGCTGTTTTTGAAAACCAAAGAACTCTTCAAGCAAAAGATGCTTTGGTCAAAGGAGATCTTGCTACTTTCGGCCGTTTGATAAATGCTTCGCATGTTTCACTTCACTATGATTATGAGGTCACTGGCAAAGAACTTGATACTTTGGCCGAAACTGCTTGGAAGCAAGATGGCGTAATTGGGGCGCGGATGACCGGAGCTGGTTTTGGTGGCTGTGCTATCGCCATTGTTGACCGGAATAAGGTTAATGAATTTAAAAAGAATGTCGGGGAAGTTTACGAGAAAACGATTGGCTACAAAGCTGATTTCTTTGTCGCAGAAATTTCTGATGGTCCTAAAGAGATTAAGTAGAAAATTTGATTAGGAGGAATTTTTAATGGCTATTTTAGTTTTAGGTGGCGCTGGGTATATTGGTTCCCATACTGTTGATCGGTTAATTCAAAACGGTTACGATGTCGCAGTGGTCGATAATTTGGTTACTGGTCATAAAGCTGCAATCAATCCTAAGGCTCGTTTTTATGAAGGCGACGTGAGAGATAAAGCCTTTATGAATAGCGTGTTTGATAAAGAGAATATCGATGGTGTAATTCATTTTGCAGCATTTTCAATCGTTCCAGAATCGATGAAAAAGCCGTTGAAGTATTTTGATAATAATACTGGTGGAATGATTAGTCTGCTTGAAGTTATGCATGATCATGATGTTAAGAAGATAGTATTCTCATCGACGGCTGCCACTTATGGCGAGCCAAAACATATTCCAATAAGAGAAACTGATCCACAGGTGCCAACCAACCCATACGGTGAAAGTAAATTAGCTATGGAAAAGATTATGCACTGGAGTGATTTGGCTTACGGGATTAAGTTTGTTGCTTTAAGATACTTCAACGTTGCTGGAGCTAAGCCTGATGGATCAATTGGCGAAGATCATCATCCAGAAACCCATTTGGTTCCCATCATTTTGCAAGTCGCAGCTGGCGAAAGAAAAGAATTAACGATTTTTGGTGATGATTATGACACTAAAGACGGTACTAACGTTCGTGATTATGTTCATGTGGTTGATTTAGCTGATGCGCATATTCTTGCCTTGAAGTATCTTGAGGCGGGCCATGATAGTGATGCCTTTAACCTTGGATCGTCAACTGGATTTTCAAACAAAGAAATGCTCGAAGCTGCCAGAGATGTTACTGGCAAGCCAATTCCTGCTAAAATTGGTCCAAGAAGAGCCGGCGATCCAAGTACTTTAATCGCAGCCTCCGATAAAGCTCGCAAGGTCCTTGGCTGGGATCCTAAATTTGATGATGTCCACGAAATTATTAAGACTGCCTGGAACTGGAAACAGACTCATCCAAAAGGCTATGATGATAGGAAGGAAAATTAGTTATTATGAGTCAAACTGTGGTGGATAAATTTGTTGATTTAATAATTAATTCTGATTCACCTTATAAGGATGTTGACCGGATTTACGTTAAAAATTTAATCTTTAGATTGATTGGCGATGGTGAAGGCAAAGCAAATGATGAAGATTCTGCAGTTGATCTTGCTAATTCTTTAGTTGATCTTGCGGTTTCTCACAAGAAAATTGAAGATTCAATCACTAATCGAGAAATTTTGGAAGATCAATTAATGGATTTATTGACCCCAATTCCTTCTAAAGTTAACGAGATTTTTTGGAACAAGTATCAAATTTCACCGGATACCGCTACCAATTATTTTTACAAGCTAAGTCAAGACAATGATTATATTAAGACACGGGCAATTGCTAAAAATATCTCCTACACGACTAAAACCGACTATGGTGATTTGGAGATCACGATTAACTTATCAAAACCTGAGAAAGATCCTAAGGCTATCGCTGCCGCTGGCAAATCTACTAAGGTGACTTATCCGGCAGGACCTTTGGCGATTGAAAATGAAGGGTATCTAGGGCGTTTAGGATACCCTGCCAGAAGTAATCATCGAGTAATTAGAATTATTGTCGGCGGTAAACCTTGGGGGTTTCAATATTCTCCCTATGCGTACTTTGGTGAACACGCAATCTTCTTAAATCAAAAGCATGTTCCAATGGCAATTACTCACCAAACATTTGTCAATTTAATGGACATTATCAAAATTTTCCCTAGCTACTTTGTTGGCAGTAATGCCGACCTGCCAATTGTCGGCGGTTCTTTACTTGCACAAGATCATTATCAAGGTGGCCGGCATTTCTTCCCAATGATGAAAGCTGAGATTGATCGCAAAATTGATCTAGGTATCGATGGTTTAGAAGCTGGGATCGTTAAGTGGCCGATGGCGACAATTCGCCTGGAATCCCAGGATCCAACAAAGGTCACTGACGCAGCTTCAAAAATTGCTGATGCTTGGAAAGAATATTCTGATGAAGCGGTTGATATTAGAGCTTATACTAAAGGTGTTCGTCATCATACCGTTACTCCTATCGCAAGGATGGATGGTGATAAATATGTTCTTGATATTGTCCTTAGAGATAACCAGACTTCAGCAGAATACCCGGATGGAATTTTTCACCCACATAAGGATGTTCAACATATTAAGAAAGAAAATATTGGTTTGATTGAGGTTATGGGACGAGCAATTTTACCTGCTCGGCTTAAAACTGAGATGAAGGAAGTTGAAAAATACGTCCTTGGAAAAGAAAATCAGATTGCTGAATATCACAAACCTTGGGCAGATAAACTGAAAAATAAATATAATTTTACAGATAAAAATGTCGAAGATATCATTAATAAAGAAGTTGGGTTAACATTTGTTCGAGTTCTTGAAGATGCTGGTGTTTACAAATGGGATGAAAAAGGGCAAAAAGCCTTTGACCGTTTTGCATCAACATTAAAATAAAAGAAAGGGTGGTTTTAAAGCTGTAACAGTTTTGAGCCACCCTTTTTGGTGTACTATTTAATTGGCAAAAGAAAACCAAGGGAGCAATGAGTTATGAAATTAATTGCCTATAACGTTCGTGATGACGAAATTCCCTTTATTAAACAATGGGGAGCAGAAAATGAGATTGAAGTTGGTTATAATACTCAAATATTAGATTCAAAAACAATCGAAAAGGCAAAAGGTTTTGACGGTATTTCTTGTCTTCAAACAATTCCATATTCTGCCGAACTTTTTAATAAATTTTCAAAATTAGATATTAAAAGTTTATCTCTAAGAAATGTTGGTATAGATAATATTGATTTGGAAGCTGCCAAACAAAACGGTATCGAAATAACTAATGTTCCTGCTTATAGTCCTGAAAGTATTGCCGAATTTGCAGTCTTCATGGCGATGTTTTTACTTCGTAAAGCGGGATATATGTATCAGCAACTGCATGTAGATCATCAATTTCATTTTTCGTCTGATTTTATGGGCCGGCTCATTGAAGACCAAACAGTTGGCGTGATTGGGACTGGTAGGATAGGTCGTCACGTCATCCAACTTTTTCAAGGACTTGGAGCAAAAGTTATTGCCTTTGACAAGTTTCCAATGAAAAATCCTTTCTTTGAGTATGTGGATAACGAAGAAGATATTTTTGAACGGGCTGATATTGTTACTCTTCATATGCCGGCTACTGCGGATAATGACCATTTGGTGAATAAAGAAATTTTTAAAATGATGAAAGATGATGCGTTGCTGATTAATACTGCCAGAGGTTCAATTGTGGATACCGCTGATCTAATTTGGGCTTTAGAGAACAAAGAGATTGCCGGAGCAGGTATTGATACCATCGAAAATGAATCTGCCGATCTTCAAGATTCAAGGTCCACTAAGCTTGTTACTGATAAAAATGTTCTTAAATTGGCAAATATGCCAAACGTAATTGTTACTCCCCATTCCGCTTTTCACACTGCGACTGCTGTTAAAAATATGGTCGATATTTCTTTAAATAATTTAAAAAATATGGTTGATGGCGGCACCCCTGACGATTTGGTTGATTAACAATTTTTTGATTTGCGTTTTTTCTTAAAATAAAAGTGTCA
>DIDF01000079.1:80335-101960 GCA_002418005.1 Lactobacillaceae bacterium UBA5807 | reverse complement strand
TGACACTTTTATTTTAAGAAAATCATTATCTGTGATTATGATTAATAATCGTAGTCGCTATCTTTCATCGGTTCAACTTGTCCAAGTCGATAACCATTACCAACTTGACTAAAGAAGTCATGGTTAGCAGTTGCTGTGGAAATCCCGTTCATAACGATTGGGTTGACATCTTCGGCAGTATCAGGGAACATTGGATCTTGGCCCAGGTTCATTAGTGCCTTATTAGCATTGTATCTGGTAAATGTTAAGACATCATCGCTCCAGCCAACCTGATCATAAACCATATGGACATATTTCTCTTCGTTATCATAAAGTTCATAGAGGAAGTTGAACATCCAGTCTTTAAGATCATCAGCTGCCTTAGGGTCAGCTTCTCTTAACTTGTTATAGCCAATCTGGAACTTATAACCAATGTAGGTACCATGGACACTTTCGTCACGGAGAATTAATTTAATAATTTCGGCAACGTTGGCTAACTTGTTGTGGCCTAAGTAATACAAAGGCGTATAAAAACCAGAATAGAACAAGTAAGTTTCCAAGAATACATTGGCAATTTTTTGCTTCAAAGGATCGATAGTATCACTATGGTAAATATTAAAAATCTTTTTAGCTTTAAATTGAAGAAATTCTTCGCTGTCAGACCAGTCAAAAATCTCATCAATCTGTTCTGGGGTATTTAAAGTTTCAAAAATGGTTGAATAGCTCTTGGCATGAACACTTTCCATGAACTGAATGTTGTTTAAAACTGCATTTTCATGAGGAGTAATAACGTGTTTTCTGATTGCTGCTAAACCATCTTGTGATTGAAGAGTATCCAGTAAGGTTAATCCACCAAAGATATGACCAACAACCCATTGGTGATCATCATCTAAAGTTCGCCAATCCTTCAGGTCGTTTGAAACTGGAATTCGAGTGTCAAGCCAAAACTGTTCAGTTAATTTTTCCCAAGTGCTCTTGTCGATTTCATCACTAACCTGATCCCAGTTGATTGCTTTGTAATTGCCTTTGGAATTCAGATGGTCATAATATTCGATTAACTTTTTTGCCATTATAATTTCTCCTTAAAATCCTAAATTACACAGCTTTCACACTGGTTGGCACCAACTTCTTGTTTGTCATCGGTAAAGGTGCGGACGTAATAGATTGATTTAATACCTTTTTTGTAAGCGTAGTTTCTCAAAATATTTAGGTCTCTGGTAGTCATTTTGTTGGTTCTGCCTTTTTTCCACTCGTAAAGGCCTTCTGGGATAGTTGACTTTAAGAACAAAGTCATAGCCATTCCTTGGTCGACATGCTGCTGAGCTGCGGCATAAATATCAATGACCTTTCTCATGTCCATGTCATAAGCTGAGGTGTAATAAGGCATCGTATCGTTTGAAAGGTAGGGAGCTGGATAATAAATCTTACCAATCTTAGATTCCTGTCTTTCTTCGATCCGGTTGATAATTGGATGAAGGCTGGCAGTAGTGTCATTGATGTATGAAATTGAACCGTTAGGAGCAACAGCCATCCGATTTTGATGGTACAGGCCATATTTCATAACCGATTCTTTAAGAGCTTCCCAATCTTGTTGGCTAGGAATTTTGATATCGTTAAATAGTTCTTGAACAACTTCGGACTTTGGGGCAAATGACTTTTTAAGGTATTTGTCAAAGTAAGAGCCATCCGCATATTTACTCTTATCAAAATGGTAGAAAGTTTTATTTCTTTCCTTAGCAATTTGATTTGAAGCTACTAAGCTCCAGTAATTTAACAGCATGAAGTAGACACTGGTAAATTCGATGGATTCTGGAGAACCATAATAAATATGATGACTAGCAAAGAAGCTGTGTAGTCCCATAGCACCTAACCCAATTGAATGGGAGAGGTTATTTCCGTTTTGAACTGAAGGGACAACGTCAATATTAGAATGGTCGGTAACATATGTCAAAGCCCGGACCATTGTTTCAACTGATTTGCCAAAATTCTTTGATTTCATCATGTTATTGATGTTGGTGGAACCAAGGTTACAAGAAACGTCGCGGCCCAGTTGGGTGTATTTTTGCTCATTGTTAACAGTTGATGGTGTTTGAACCTGCATAATTTCAGAGCACAAATTACTCATTACGATCTTGCCGTCAATTGGGTTTGCCCGGTTGGCAGTATCAATGTTGACAATATAAGGGTAGCCTGACTCTTGTTGAAGCTTAGATATTTCAGTTTCAAGTTCTCGGGCTCTGATTTGGGTCTTTTTAATATGGGGGTTTTTTACCATGTTATCGTACTCTTTAGTAATATCAACATAGGAGAATGGTTTGCCATATTCACGTTCAACATCATAAGGGCTGAACAAGTTCATTACGGCATTAGCCTTGGTAAGTTCATAAAACTTATCAGGGACAGTTACACCTAACGAAAGGGTCTTCAAGCGAATCTTTTCATCGGCATTTTCCTTTTTAGCACCCAGAAATGAAATAATATCTGGATGGAAAACACTTAGATAGACAACCCCGGCACCTTGACGTTGGCCGAGTTGGTTTGAATAAGAAAAGCTATCTTCCAAAAGCTTCATGACTGGGACAACTCCTGAAGCAGCTCCTTCAATATGCTTGATTGGATCACCTGCAGCCCGTAGATTGGAAAGGTTGATTCCAACTCCGCCGCCAATTCGTGAAAGCTGAAGGGCCGAGTTAATCGTTCTTCCAATCGTATTCATATTGTCAGTGGACTGAATCAAAAAACAAGAAACAAATTCGCCCCGTTCTTTACGACCGGCGTTTAAGAAACTTGGTGTAGCGGGCTGATAACGCTGGTGAATGATTTCATCGGCAATGTTCATTGCTAAGTCTTCATCGCCATTGCCAAAGTACAAAGCGTTGCAGGCAACCCGATCAATAAAGCTTTCCAAATAGAACTCATTATCATTGGTCTTCAAAGCATACTGGGCATAAAACTTATAGGCAGCCATAAAAGACTTAAAATGAAATTTTTGCGAATTTAAATAATCGTAGATTTTCTCAACAAAAGAGAAATCATATTTTTTAATGAAGTCTTCGTAATATTGATGTTCGATTAAGTAATCGAAGCGATCTTTTAATGAATCGAATCTTTTTAAATTAGGCTCAACATTGTTCTTTAAAAATGATTGTAGAGCTTCTTGATCTTTATTCAGTGGAATTTGACCGTTTACTGGGATATTGATCTCGTTGTTCAAATCAAAATATGAAGTATCTTTAACAGTTTGTAAGGACATATTGTCTGACCACACTTTCCAAAAAAATGTAATAAAAATAGACGATACCAGAATGGCTTCGCCCATTTAGTAAAGAATTTATTGTGATAAAATATTAATAATTGCTAAAACTAGCCGGCAATTGAACGAAGAGCATCTGGACGGAAGCCGCTAAATGCTTGTTTACCATCAACGTCAATAACTGGAAGAGCCATGAATCCGCGGTTCTTAAGATAATCGATGTATTGTGGTTGTTCGTTAACATTATGTTCTTCAAAACTGATATTGTGTTCAGTAAGATAACGTTTTGTCATCTTGCATTGCATACAGTTGTTTTTTGAGTAAAGAGTTATTTTAGACATAAAAATCACTTCCCATTTCTTTTTCAAAATTCATCATAATTCTATGATACTCGATTTAACCCGAAATGCAACTAAAAATACACAATATATTGTGACAAATTATCAATTATCTACAAAATATGGTTATATATAGTATCATCAATGTTAAGGAGGTTCTCATGAACAATAACAGTTATTATTACTCGAAAAACCCAGATGTGACGTCTGATCCCCAAAAATTTGAATTTCAGCTTTTAGGAAATAACTTTTTGTTCACTTCAGACAACGGAGTGTTTTCTAAACGGACGGTTGATTATGGTACCCGCACATTAATCGCCAATGTCGATTACGATGCTATTCCGAAAGGAAATATCCTTGATATGGGAACGGGCTACGGGCCAATTGGTATTTCAATAGCCAAAAAGTTTCCTGATCGCCAAGTTGATATGGTTGATGTCAATGAAATCGCGTTGAATTTAGCCAAAAAAAATGCCAAAAATAACGGCGTCGATAATGTTCATATATATAGAAGTAATGCTTATGAAAATGTTAGTGGGTTATTTGCTGCTATTATTACTAATCCACCAGTCAGAGCTGGTAAGTTGGTTGTTGATGCAATGATTGGCGGCTCCATCAAACATTTAGTCAATGAAGGAACCTTAACAGTTGTGCTTCAAAAGAAACAAGGAGCTCCTTCTGCTAAAAAATATATGGATCAATTATTTGGCAACGTTACAATTTTAAAAAGAGACAAAGGTTATTACGTTTTACAAAGCGTAAAGCACAACAAGGAGTAGAAACATGCAATCTTCTCAAAGCTTTTTTATGCGGGCCGCATTACAGGAAGCTGCCAAAGCATTTTTGATTGACGAAGTTCCAATTGGTGCCGTAGTTGTCAAAAATGGTAATATCATTGGTCGCGGTCATAACGTTCGCGAATTTTTGAACGATAGCATTGGGCATGCTGAAATAATGGCTATCCAAGAAGCTTGTAATAATTTACAAAGTTGGCGTCTAATCGATTGTCAATTATATGTCACCATCGAACCTTGTTTAATGTGTTCGGGGGCAATAATAAATTCTCGAATCCAGAAAGTAATATTTGGTGCCAGAGATCCTAAAGCTGGTGCAGTTCGAAGTTTATATCAAGTTTTAGAGGATCCCAGATTAAATCACCAAGTTGTCGTTGAAGAAGGTTTAATGGCAGAACAGGCGTCCAACATAATGAAGCTTTTTTTTAAACAAGCTCGCCAAAAACGTCGAAAGAAAAAAGAAACTGGTAATTTTAATTAATTTACGTTATTATAGTTAATGCCGCAAGGCCATGAGGCAAGGGTTGTTTTACGAATCGTGTCAGGTCCGGAAGGAAGCAGCACTAAGTATTTCTAATCTTGTGCCTCTTGTTTTTGAAATTAAGCAGTCTTTTCGACTGAGATAAAATTTTAGCTTCATTAGAGTAAAGGGTCAGGTATCGTACTAAGATATCGCGGTCCTTTTCTTTTTATAAAGGTTTAGAAATTGACAAGATTAACCAGAATAAAAATTGGCGCAGCTAAACCTTTGCGAGCCGCTGCTGCGTATGTGAGAATGTCAGTTTTTGTAATTGAACGTAACATCAAGTTACTTGATGAATTCGATGACAAAGATAGTGACCAAATGGTTTACGGGGTTTTATTTGATGGGAAAATCCCAGCAACAACTTGTCGATTTGAGAAATATGATCAACATACTTTAAGAATCGGTCGAATTGCCACTTTAGAGCAGTTTCGTGGCAAAAGATATGGAACTCAGTTAGTTTTAGCCATGGAAGATTTTGGCCGTCAGCAGGGTTTTGTTCGCTCACTGATCCACAGTGAGGTTACCGCTGAAAACTTTTATAATAAGCTAGGTTATTTTCGTGTTGCCAAGCCTTTTATAGAGGATGGAGTCAAATGTGTTTTGGTAACGAAGGCTTTATAATTTGGCAAATTGATTGTAATGATTCGTTCATTTAGCATATAATTATCCCAGTGTTTTTGAATGGTGTTTAATAAGAATGGAGAATACGGGTCATGAGTTATCAGGCATTGTATCGAGTTTGGCGTCCACAACGTTTTGATGAAATTGTTGGTCAGCCAATTATTACCCAGACTTTAAAGAATGCATTGATTACCAAACAGATTAGCCATGCCTATTTATTTACTGGCCCTAGGGGAACTGGAAAAACTTCAGCCGCAAAAATTTTGGCTAAGGCAGTAAATTGTCATTATTTAAAGGATGGCGAACCTTGCAACAAGTGCGAAACTTGTAAGGCAATTACAGAAGGTAGTTTAAATGACGTCATCGAAATTGATGCAGCTTCAAACAATGGTGTAGAAGAAATTCGTGATATTAGAGATAAGGCCAAGTACGCTCCTACCCAAGCAGATTATAAGGTTTATATAATTGATGAAGTTCATATGCTATCAACAGGGGCCTTTAACGCTTTACTCAAGACTTTAGAGGAACCACCGGCAAACGTGATTTTCATTTTAGCTACTACTGAACCTCATAAAATTCCAGCTACGATAATTTCGCGAACTCAAAGGTTTGATTTTCGCAGAATTCAGCCTAAAGATATTTTGGCGAGAATGGAATTTATTCTAAAAACCAAAAAGGTTGAATTTGACCCCCGGGCACTCAAGCTGATTGCCAAAGCTGCTGAAGGTGGGATGAGAGACGCATTAAGCATTTTGGATCAGGCAATGTCTTATGGTGATAATCAAATCACGTATAAAAATGCCTTACTAGTTACTGGTAGTGTCACCAATGATTTACTTAATCAGTATTTTGAACAGACCGCAGAATCTAAAGCAAAAGATGCTTTGGAGACTGTCCAAAAAGTTTTGGATGAAGGAAAAGACGCTGGCCGGTTTGTGGAAGATTTGATAAGTTATTGTCAAAATATCCTACTTTACCAGCAAGATTCGGCTATGGTCGAAGAGACTGAGATGGGCGAAGTTGATCAGACATTTAAAGATTTAGCTCAAAAAATTGATGATAAAACAATTTTTAAAATGATTGATGAACTTAGTGATACTTCCAGGTCACTCAGATTTACAGATCATCCAGATGTATTTTTGGAAGTTTTGACAATAAAATTGAGTAACATTAATGATCCAACCATGACTACTGTTTCTCATGGTGATATTGAAGAAGAAAATGATAATTCATCTATTAATGTTAATAAAGAAAATAATGCTAAACTTGATCACTTGGCCAAAGTAGTTTCGAAACTTCAAAGTGAAGTCGAGGCATTAAGAAGTGATGATAATAATTCTTCTGAGCCTAAAATCGAGACCAAAGTTTCTGCAAAACCCGTGGAATCTTCCAAAGGAAATGCCAGAATTGAACTCACTAAAATTTATCCAATCCTTAGAAGTGCTACCAGAGAAGACCTGAATAATTTTAAACAGGTTTGGCCGGAATTGATGAACTCTCTGTCAGTTACTCAAAGAGCGGTAATGCACGTTTCCAAGCCAGTTGCAGCTAGTAAAAATGGGGTCATTGTTTCTTTTCAGTATCAATTTCTTTTCCAAAAGGCTCAGGCAGATCAGGAACTAGTTGATGCTTTAGAGAATAATTTAGATAGAGTTGTTGGCAATATTCCAAAAATTGTTTTTATTCCTGAAAGTTCTTGGCCAAAGATTCGCCATGACTTCTTAGCTGGTGAAAAAAAGAACAAAACTAGTAAATCTGGCTCAAAGCCAAGTGAGGCCGATTCCAAAGACCAAAGTGGAAAAGTTGACCCAAAAGATAAATCGGAACCATCCAAAGATTCCGAAGATAAACCAGATGTTGTAAAAAAGGCAGAAGATTTATTTGGCAAAGACATTGTTGATGTAAAAAATGATTGATTTAAAAACGGAGGAAATTAACTATGATGAACGGAATGAATCGTAATAACATGATGAAACAAATCAAGAAGATGCAAAAGCAACTTTCTGAAGAACAAGAGAATCTTGAAAAACAAGAGTTTAAAGGTGTTTCACCTGACAATATGGTTACAGTGACTTTTGATGGTAAGCATAAAATGAAAGATATTCAAATAAAACCTGAAGCAATTGACCCAAGTGATCCAGAAATGTTAGCAGATTTAGTGCTGGCAGCTGTTAACGATGGCATTCAAAAAGTTGATGATTCCACTCAAAAAGCTCTAGGAAAGTACACTAAAGGAATTCCAGGACTTTAATTCAGGAAAGAGATAAGGTAAATGCAATATCCAGAACCAATCGCAAAATTAATTGATAGTTATATGAAGCTTCCCGGAATTGGCAGCAAGACCGCGACTCGATTGGCTTTTTATACAGTCGATATGGATAAAACAGATGTTGAGGAATTTTCTAAAGCATTAATTTCTACTCAAAAGGATCTTCAATACTGTTCGATTTGTGGCAACATTACCGAGAATGATCCTTGTGATATTTGTTCTGACCCCAGTCGCGATCAGTCGCAGATTTTAGTTGTTGAACAGCCCAAAGACGTTATGGTGATGGAAAAAATGCAACAATATCACGGACTGTATCATGTTTTACATGGAGTTCTTTCGCCTATTGAAGGCAAGGGACCAGAGGATCTTAATATTAGTTCTTTGATTAAGCGTCTTCAAAAGAATGAAAAAGTTAAGGAAGTAATCATTGCCACTAATGCTACTCCTGAAGGAGAAGCTACGGCCATGTATCTGGCAAAACTGATAAAGCCTGCCGGCATAAAAGTCACCAGGCTTGCGCATGGCCTTTCTGTTGGGGCAGATATTGAATATGCTGATGAGATGACTTTATCAAAAGCCGTTGAAGGCAGAACTGAAATGTAAGGATGATAAATATGTTTTTTAGTTTATTTAAAAAACCAGATGTAAAAAAAGAGTACGATGAGCGGCTTCTTGATTTGATCAATCAATTAAAAGAAGAGTGGGATCATGCTCAAAAAACGCAGGATGCTGTTGCTGATCGAGACTCAGAAATTGAGGCTCAGAGAGCGTTGGCAAAGCGAAAGTATTTTTTTATTTATCGAGAAGCAAGAATTCGAGAGGTTAAAAATACATCTATTCAGCCTTCTGTTATTAATTATGATCGTTTCGAATAATTTCGGAAACTGGTAACAATTTGGCATTTTTGCTTTATTTGTGACCAGTTTTATTTTGGCCAAATTTTAAAAACCATAAATAGACACCCCCAAAAACTTAAAGTACAATAAAATTATTAGATCATTTAGAGGAGAGGTACCCAATTGTTACAAGGAATGTTTATCACAATAGAAGGTCCGGATGGAGCTGGGAAAACTTCTGTATTAAATAAAGTTTTGCCAATTTTTTCAAAAGAACTAGGCGATAAGTTGTTGATCACTCGCGAACCTGGGGGCAACAAAATCTCTGAACAGGTTAGAAATGTTATTCTTGACCGAAATAATACAGATATGGATTATCGAACAGAGGCACTATTATATGCAGCGGCCAGAAGACAGCATTTAGTAGAAACAATTCTTCCAGCTTTAAAGGCAGGTAAACTTGTACTTTGTGATCGTTATGTAGATAGTTCAGTTGCTTATCAGGGTGCTGGACGTGAAATTGGAATGCCTGAAGTTTTTAACATGAACACTTTTGCAACCCAAAATATTATGCCTAACAAAACCATTTATTTTGATGTTCCTGCCGAAGTTGGGTTACAAAGAATTGCGAAATATCGTGATGCTAAAAATGTTGATCGATTAGACGTTGAGACGACTGCATTTCATAAAAGAGTAAATGAGGGTTATAAGCAGATTGCTGCTCGTAATCCTAGCAGAATTATCGTAATTGATGCTACCCAGCCTCTAAATAAAGTAGTTGATCAGACCGTTGAGATTGTAAAGAAAATTGCTGGAAATTATTTTAAGGAGCCCTGATCATGAAGTTAGTTATTGCTATCGTTCAAGATAAAGATGCAAACAAATTAAGGTCAGTTTTTGTAGCCCATAACATTATTGCTACCCGTTTTTCAACTTCAGGTAGTTTTTTGCGGGCCGGAAACACTACTTATTTGGTGGCTGTTAAAGAGGATAAGATTGATTTAACTTTAAAATTGATTAAAGATACTTGTTCTTCACGCCAACAGTTTATGACTCCTCCGGTTAGCCTTAACGGAGACACTGCCGAGCATCCTTTTCCAGTAGAAGTACAAGTTGGCGGGGCAACTGTAATGATTTTGCCGATTGAGTCATTTTACCAATTTTAGAAAGGTTAAGAATTAGAATGGAAGACAACATCCCGACTATTGCAAAAACAAAGCAACCAAAAATTTATTCACAGTTCATGCATTTGATTCAGTCTAATACGCTTTCTCATGCATACTTGTTTACGGGTGAAGATGGAGTTGGCCAGTTTGAAATTGCAATGGCTGTCGCAATGAGGCTGTTTTGCCTGAATGTTACTAACAACCAACCTTGTGGAAAGTGTCCTGAATGTCAACGAATCATGAACTTTGATCATCCTGACGTTGTTATCACAGAGCCAGAAGGGTTAAGCATTAAGGTTGACCAAATTCGTCATATCAAAAGTGAATTTTCAAAAAGTGCTGTTGAGGGGTCTCAAAAGGTCTTCATTATTTCTGATGCTGATAAAATGACGGTTGGAGCTGCCAACAGTTTGCTAAAGTTTATCGAAGAGCCGGTTGGAAATGTGGTAACATTTTTAATTAGCCGAAACAAAAATCTGATTTTGCCGACAATTTTGTCGCGGACGCAAGTGATTGAATTTTCTAATTTAAACCGTAAGCTGATGATTAAGGAATTACAAAAGGAAAACATTTTGCCCAGTCAGCTTAATCTACTGATTTCTTTAACTAATAGTAAAAAAGAAATTAACACCTGGCTTGCTCAGGATTGGTTTGGAAATGTTCAAAAGCAAGTGGCCAAGTGGTTCAGTTATATTATTAATGATGATCGGATGGCTTTTCCTTTCATTCAGATGTCTTTAATGCCCCTAATCAATTCTAGAAAACAGCAAACTGTTGTATTATCTATGATGGTTAGAGCTTGTCAAGATATGCTTAATTTTAAATATCAAATTGCTTCTAATGAGAATATTAATTTTCCGATGATTAGCGATAAAATAAAAGAAGCATCGTCAAGATTAAAGCAAAGTGATATTGTCAAAATTCTGGATACCCTATTAGGTTTAAACATGAGTTTAACGGTTAATGTAAATTTTCAAAATATCATTGAATCCGCGACTTTAAAAATTTTGGATATTATTAATTAAGGAATTTACTTTTTGTAAAGGGTGAATTAAATCAAAATGGATAGCGGCGACTTATACGATGAATTAAAGGCTGTGGATGCTAGTTTGGCAGATTCCGCCAAACGGTTTTCTGCGGTTCATAAATCTTTAATTAAAATGATGGAAGAAAATATGGAACTTAAGATTGAAAATCAACATCTTCATGAAAGGATTGACGAATTAAGTTCCTCAAAAAAATCTCGGTCAAAAAGTGATTTGTCTGAATCAAGAAAAAATCTCGAAAACCTTTACAATGAAGGGTTTCACGTTTGCAACGCCTATTTTGGTAAACGGAGAAAAAACGGCGAAGTTTGCATTTTCTGTACTGACATTATTTATGGTCGACATTAATAAAATGGAGAGTAACTTTGAAAGAACAGCATAGTTTTGATACTAAAAGTGAAAATGGCATTCTTTATTTAATTCCAACTCCAATTGGTAATTTAGGTGACATGACAATTCGAGCTGTTGATACTTTAAAGCATGTTGATTTGATTGCCGCAGAGGATACTAGAAACACTCAAAAACTGTTAAATCATTTTCAAATAGAAACCAAACAAATTAGTTTTCATGAACACAATACAATGCAAAGAATTCCGGAATTGGTGGAAAAATTAAAACAGGGAGTTTCCATAGCTCAGGTAAGTGATGCGGGCATGCCCTCAATTAGTGATCCCGGCCATGAATTAGTTGTGGCATGTATTCAAGAAAATATTAATGTTGTTCCTTTACCTGGGGCCAATGCTGGGTTAACAGCTTTAATTGCCTCTGGTTTAAGTCCACAGCCATTTTATTTTTATGGTTTCTTACCAAGAAAAACTAAAGAACAAAAGACGGCCTTGGATAGTCTGAAAAATCGAGAGGAAACCGTCATTATTTATGAAGCTCCACATAGATTGAAACGTACTCTCAAGGATTTATCGGAAAGTTTTGGAGCAAATCGAAAAGCGGTTTTATGTCGTGAACTCACTAAAAAGCATGAGGAATTTATTCGAGGAACCTTTTTAGAACTTAATCAATGGGCCGATACTGATCAAATTCGTGGCGAATTTGTCATCATTATTCAAGGAAACCCTCAGCCTGTTAAAGAAAACTTTTCTGATCCTTTAGAAAATCTTAGTTTGAATGAACAAGTGGATTATTTAATGAAGCAGGATAATTCTCTAAGTGTAAACCAAGCCATCAAAAAAGTAGCCAAACGCCATAGTCTTAGAAAACAAGTGGTATATAATGAATATCATAGAATTGATAAGGAGGGGCAAAGCGATGGCAGCAAAGGAATTTAGTGAAGAACATGTTATTCCTTATTATGAAGGAGACATGACTAATCACATTACTTTGGAAATGTTGGTTAATATTTTGGTCTTAGCCTCTGGAGATCAAAACAATCAGCTTGGAGTTGATCAATCAACAGTTATTGATAAATATGGATTGGGTTGGGTAGTTACTTCTTATTCCATCAAAATAAAACGGCTGCCAAAAGTTGATTCCAAAGTTGAAATATTCACTAAGGGTACGTCCTTCAATAAATATTTTGCTTTTAGACAATTCTGGATTAAAGATTTAAAGGGCAATGTTTTAGTCTCTGCTGACAGTATTTGGGTATTAATGGATGAAAAAACTAGAAGAATAGCCGAAATTCCTCAAGCAGTAATTTCACCTTATGGCTCTCAAGAAGTTAAGCGCATTCCCAAGCTCCCTCGGCCTTTAAAAATTAAAGGGGATGCCAAAATAATTTCTAAACAGTATCAAGTTCGGTACAATGATATTGATCTAAATGGGCATGTGAATAATACCCGTTATTTTGATTGGATGACTGATGTTTTAGGAATGCAATTTCTAAATACTCATCAGCCAACTCAAATTGATATTCGATTTGAAGATGAAGTCAGATATGGCGATATAGTTGAAAGCCGAGTTATGATTTCTAATTTAGACGATGGGTCCGTCCAAACTGTGAATGATATCCAGGTTGCCAATAAAACTGTAACTAATGCGACGATTGTCTGGAAAAAATTAAATTAAAGGAAGTTTAAAATGAAAGTTTTATCTTTAGATACTTCTAATCAGCCACTTTCCGTTGCGATTCTTGATGATAATCGATTGTTGGCGACAACGACGATTACTACTCACAAGAAGCACGCGGAATTTTTAATGCCGATTATTGAAGATCTAATGAAAAAGTCAAAATTAAAGCCTCAGGATTTGGATCGGGTAGTTGTGGCAATTGGTCCTGGGTCCTACACTGGTATTCGAATTGCTACAACTGTTGCTAAGACGTTGGCAATGACTTTGAATATTGAGTTGGTTACAGTTTCGAGTCTTTTAAATCTTGCTCTTAATTTCAAAGACTCTCAGCTTTTAATTAACCCAATTTTTGACGGGCGAAACGAAAACATGTTCACCGGCCTTTATAAATTTCATAATGGGCAACCCGAAAATGTGATTCCTGACCAGCACACGGATTTATCTGAGTGGCTAAATCAGCTAAAAGCTACTAATGAAAAAATCATTATTTTGGGAGAGATTGATTCATTCGCCCAGAAAATGAAAGAAAAACTTGGGCAGCACATCATATTGGCCGATCCTTTAAAATCAATCCCAAGTGCAAGTGAATTGGGAATTTATGGGTTGCATCAAAAACCGGTTAAAGATGTTGATTCGGTTGTTCCAAGATATTTACGCCTAACAAAAGCTGAGGCAGATTGGCGAAAACTACATCCTAAAGAGGATACGAGTAATTATGTGGAAAAACTTTAAAACTTGGTATCAGGAACACTTTTATAATCGAGAAGAGCAGCTTCGCGAAATTTATCTTGACATTAAAAACCACGATGTGGAAATTAATGGTACAGATTATTTTTTGGCAAGGGCAATGATTCCTGATATACCTGAAATTTTAGGAATTGAAAGAGCGGTATACGGTGGTCAGACGCCGTGGGACGAACAAGCCTTTAAAAGCGAACTTCTTAGACAAAAAGATCGTTTATATCTGGTTTTACGTAGAAATGATAATTTAGTTGCCTTTATTGGATGTTCTTTAAATAATCACACTAAGGATTGTCATATTACGAACGTTGCTGTTGCTCCAACCTTTCAAAACCATGGGTTAGGGTATTTTTTGGTTAATGCGATTATTAAAAAAGCAAGACAAATGCAATATGATAAGGTGACCTTGGAGGTTAGAGTAAGCAACCAAAGAGCCCAGAAGCTTTACAGAGATATTGGTTTTGTTGATGACGGCATTAAACGTGATTATTATTATAATGATCGCGAAGATGCTTTAAACATGACCTTTGACCTTACTACCGTCGGTAATCAAAAGGAAGAGTTGAACTAATTTGAAAGATTCATTAATTTTATCATTTGAAACAAGTTGTGATGAGACTTCCGTGGCCGTTATTAAAAATGGCAATCAAATTTTGTCCAATATTGTTGCTACCCAAATAAAAAGCCATCAAAGGTTTGGTGGGGTTGTCCCAGAGGTCGCAAGTCGACATCATATCGAACAAATTACTGGGTGCATCCGAGATGCTCTCAATGAATCCGGGATGAGTTATCCTGATTTTGATGGGGTTGCTGTCACTTATGGCCCAGGATTGGTCGGTTCTTTATTAATAGGAGTAAATGCAGCAAAAACAGTTGCTTGGGCCCATAATCTGCCACTTATTCCTGTTAATCATATTGCTGGTCATATCTATGGAGCTAACTTAGTTAAGCAAATCGAATTTCCCGCTATGGCTTTGGTGGTTTCTGGTGGGCATACAGAGTTGGTTTATATGCCAAAAGAAGATGATTTTGAAATCATCGGTGAAACTAGGGATGATGCTGCTGGTGAAGCTTACGATAAAATTGGGCGGGTTTTAGGAATCAATTACCCTGCTGGAAAACAAGTGGATCAAATGGCTCATTTAGGTAAAGACGTCTTTCATTTTCCTAGAGCCATGGATAAAGAGGACAATTTTGACTTTAGTTTTAGTGGTTTGAAGAGTGCTTTTATTAATACTGTTCACCATGCTGACCAGATTAATACTTCTTTGGATAAAAATGATTTGGCGGCAAGCTTTCAAGCTGCGGTAGTAGATGTTTTATCAGATAAAACTGTTAAAGCTTTAAAGGAGTTTCCAGTAAAGCAATTAATTTTGGGTGGTGGAGTTGCTGCTAACCTTGGCCTGCGGGATCGATTAAAAAAAGATCTAACTGATTTTCCTGAAACTGAATTAATGTTAGTTCCAATTCATCTCTGTGGCGATAATGCTGCAATGATTGGAGCTGCCGGGGCAATGCTTTTAAGACATCATGTTTTTGCTGATGCCAGTTTAAATGCTGATCCAAGCTTGGAATTTGAATATATTTCTTAAATAAATAATGTGCGTCAATTGAGCTTTTTAAAGCTTGATTGACGCGCATTTTTAGTTTAACTATTTTTCTAAATTTTCTAGGTTAATACTTAATTGTTCCCACTGGGACTCAGTTTCTGAAATTTGTTTTTCCACTTTATTTAGTTTATTTTGCAGATCTGTCATCTTTGCTACGTTATTAAAAGATTCAGGTAAAGTCATTTGATTTTCAATAAGCTCTTTTTGTTTTGAAAATTCATCAAGATCTCGTTCTAATTTGTCCAGTTGCCTAGTTATTTTACGCTGATCTTTTTGTTGCTGCTTGTTTTGCTGGAAAGATTTTTGCCCGGTTGAAAGTCCCTTTTCTTTGTTTTTTAAGTCAGTTGAGTCGTTTTGTGAAGCTTCGTGAGCCTTGATTGCTTCTTGTTCTTCTTTTTTGGCAATATAATAATCATAATCGCCAAGATACATAGCTGTGCCTTTTTTGGATAATTCCACCACAGAAGTTGCCACCTGATTTATAAAATACCGGTCATGAGATACAAACAAAATGGTTCCATCAAACTGATTTAAAGCTGTCTCTAAAACCTCACGACTATCGATATCTAGATGGTTGGTTGGCTCATCCAAAAGAAGAAAATTATTGTGTTGCATTGCTAATTTTGTTAATAATAGACGGGCCTTTTCTCCCCCTGATAACTCACTCACCGTTTTAGTTACATCATCACCAGAAAATAAAAAGCTTCCTAATATAGTTCTGATGTCTCCTTCAGCAGTAGTAGGGTGATCGTCCCAAAGCTCATTTAAAACTGTTTTTGAATTATGAAGAGTTGCCTGTTCCTGGTCATAGTAACCAGTGTCAACGCCTGTTCCCCATTCAATTTTTCCATCAATTAAAGGAATGATTCCGAGAATACTTTTTAACAGAGTCGATTTTCCCACCCCATTTGGGCCAACAATTGCGAATGCTTGGTGTTTTTTTATTTCAATATTAACGGGTTGAGCTAAAACATGATCATAGCCAATTGCAGCATTACTAACTTTTAAAACATTGTTGCCACTTTTATGCTCGGGAGTAAAAGAAAAGCGGGCAACTTTTTTATTGTCGTTAGGGCGTTGTAACTTTGTCATTTTTTCGAGTTGTTTTCTTCTTGATTGCGCTTGTTTTGTCGTTGATGCCCGCACAATATTCTTATCCACGAAAGTCTGTAGTTTATTTATTTTCTTCTGCTGTTTTTCGTAGGCTTTTTGTTGAATTACGAAATTTTCGCTTTTTTGCTCGACATACTTGGTGTAGTTTCCATTGTAGTGAGTTAAAGTTCCTTCAGCCAAGTCATATACTTCATTGACGATTCTATCCAGAAAATAACGGTCGTGAGAAATTATCAATAATGAGCCACTATAATTTTGAATATAGCCTTCTAGCCAGGTTACCGTGGCAATATCCAAGTGATTAGTTGGTTCATCTAAAATTAACAGTTCTGGCTTTTCCAAAAGGAGTTTAGCTAAAGCTAGTTGAGTTTTTTGACCACCTGAGAGTTCATTGATTTTCCTTGGATAATCCGCTTCACCAAATCCAAATCCATGCAAAACTCCACGAATTTCAGCTTCGTATCCATAACCATTTTGTTGTTCAAATGAGGCTCTAAGTTTGTCATAACTATTGGATAATTCTTTGAAATGCTCAGGGTTACTTGAGCCATTTATTTCACTAATTTCTTTTTCCAAATCGTGTAGTCTTAATTCAGTCTTCTTTAAGCTTGCGAAGACTGATTCCATTTCATCGTAAATTGATTTTTGAGAGCTAAGGCCAGTATCTTGGGCAAGATAACCAATTGTTAAACCTCTTTTTTTGATTACTTTACCTTGATCAATCGGAATTTGGCCAATTATCATTTTGACTAGGGTCGATTTTCCGGCTCCATTTCTGCCAACAAGAGCTACTCGACTTTTGTCTTGGATGGTTAAATTAACTTTTGAAAATATTGGCTCGCCATTGAACCTTTTTTCAAGATCTTGGGCTTGAAGAATAATCAATTAAATAACCACCTTTCTGTCATAATAAAGATTTCCTGACTATTCTATCATAATTTTCGAACCAAAAATATTAGATAAAAATTGAATTTTATTTCACAAACTTGGTCTTTATGATAGAATAAAAGCAGAAGAGAAGTTTCACAAACTTTTTGTAAAGTATATTGATTAGGAGGGACGTATTTTGACAAGTGACAATATTCCCCGCGCCACGGCTAAAAGGCTGCCCGTGTATTATCGTTACCTCAACATTTTACATGATACTGGCAAGCAAAGAATTTCTTCCACGGAACTAGCTGAGGCGGTACAAGTTGACTCAGCTACAATTAGACGTGATTTTTCTTATTTTGGCGCTTTAGGTAAAAGAGGATACGGGTACGACGTTGACAGTTTGCTTTCGTTTTTTAAGCAGATTTTAAATCAAGAGTACCTGACAAATGTTGCGCTTTTAGGAGTCGGGAATCTTGGCCATGCATTATTAAACTTTAATTTTCACAAAGATAGTAATGTGCGCATTTCAGCGGCCTTTGATCCACGTGAAGACTTAGCTAATACCATTCAGGCTGGGGTACCGGTTTACCCAACTTCAGAACTGAAGTATCAGCTCCAAGAGCAACAAATCAAAGTAGTTATTTTAACTGTCCCTGCTGAAGCCGCCCAACCGGTTGCCGATGAAGTAGTTAAAGCTGGTGTGAAAGGTATTTTGAACTTTACTCCAATTAGATTGTCCGTTCCCGAAAATGTTTTGGTTCAAAATGTTGATTTGACAAATGAATTGCAGACTTTGATTTACTTCATTCAAAATTATTCCAAATAAAATAATCTTTTGGACTTTTAAAACCAATTTGGGCTCGCCGTTGCGGGTCTTTTTTGTTAGTTTGTGAAATGTTATTGGTTTAATCACAGAATAACTCTTGCATTTTCTCAAGAAAAATAATATATTAGACACAGTGATTAGCACTTCTATCAATCAAGTGCTAATGATGCTAAAAATTGTTCTAAATGGAGGGACTAACGTGTTAAAACCATTAGGAGATCGGATTTTAATTGAAAAACCCGAGGAAAAAGATGAAGAGGTTGGCGGTATTGTTTTGGCAAGTAATGCCAAAGAAAAGCCACAAACTGGAAAGATCGTTGCATTAGGAACTGGCAAAGTATTAGATAACGGTCAAACACTTAAACCGTCAGTAAAAGTTGGCGATGAAGTTATGTTTGATAAATATGCTGGAACTGAAGTAAAGAACGATGGAAAGTCCTATTTAGTTTTACATGAAAAAGATATCGTCGCAATTGTTGAGTAAAAAGCGACTTTTTTTAATTATTCAAAATAAATTTTTGAGGTGAAAAACAAAAATGGCTAAACAAATAAAGTTTTCTGAAGATGCCCGTAACAAGATGTTACAAGGTGTTGATAAGTTAGCAGATACAGTAAAGACAACTATTGGTCCTAAAGGGCGTAACGTTGTTTTGGAGCAAACAGCCGGAACTCCAAACATTACTAATGATGGTGTTACTATTGCTAAATCAATTGATCTTCCTGATCATTTTGAAAATATGGGAGCTAAGTTAGTTTCTGAAGTCGCTTCAAAGACTAATGATGTTGCTGGTGATGGTACTACTACTGCTACTGTACTAACTCAAGCAATTGTTAATGAAGGAATGAAGAACGTTACTGCTGGTGCAAACCCAGTTGGTATTCGTCGTGGAATTGAAAAAGCAACCAAGACTGCCGTTGATGCTCTTCATAAGATGTCACATGATGTTAAAACTAAAGATGACATTGCCCAAATTGCTTCAATTTCATCATCAAGTGAAAAAGTAGGTAAATTAATCGCTGATGCTATGGAAAAAGTTGGTCATGACGGAGTTATTACTCTTGAAGAATCACGGGGTGTGGAAACCAGTCTTGACGTTGTTGAAGGTATGCAGTTTGATCGTGGCTACATGTCACAATACATGGTTACTGACAATGACAAGATGGAAGCTGATTTGGATAATCCATACATTTTGGTAACTGACAAGAAGATTACCAATATTCAAGACATTCTTCCAATGCTTCAAAAGATTGTTGAACAAGGACGTTCACTTCTCATCATTGCTGATGACATTGGTGGTGAAGCTCTTCCAACTCTTGTATTGAACAAGATTAGAGGAACATTTAATGTTGTTGCCGTAAAGGCTCCTGGCTTTGGTGATCGTCGTAAAGATCAACTTCAAGATATTGCTGTTTTGACTGGTGCTACAGTTATTACTGATGATCTTGGCTTGAACCTTAAAGACGCCTCTCTTGACCAACTTGGACAAGCTGGAAGAATCACAGTTACCAAGGATTCTACTACAATCGTTCAAGGCTCGGGGGATAAAGATAAAATTTCTGCTAGAGTTGATGAAATTAAGAGTCAAATTGAAAAGACAACTTCCGATTTTGACCGAGACAAACTAAAGGAACGTTTGGCTAAGTTAGCTGGCGGTGTTGCTGTTATCAGAGTTGGTGCTGCAACTGAAACCGAACTCAAAGAACGTAAATATCGGATTGAAGATGCTTTAAACGCTACTAGAGCTGCCGTTGACGAAGGATTTGTACCAGGTGGTGGTACTGCACTTTTGAACGTCATTCCTGATCTTGAAAAGATTGATGCTAAGGGTGATGAAGCAACTGGTGTCAACATTGTTCGTCGTGCCCTTGAAGCACCTGTTCGTCAAATTGCTGAAAATGCCGGAGTTGAAGGTTCAGTAATTGTTGATAAACTGAAGAACGAAAAACCAGGTGTTGGTTACAACGCTGCAACTGATTCTTTTGATGACATGATTTCTGATGGAATTGTTGATCCTACTAAAGTAACCCGTTCAGCTCTTCAAAACGCTGCCTCTGTTTCAGCATTATTGCTTACTACTGAAGCGGTTGTTGCCGAAGAGCCAAAGAAAGATACACCAGCCCCAGCAGCCCCAGCCGGCCCTGGAATGGGAATGTAACTTCTTAATTATTAAGAATTTAAAACGTTCTGCCATTTGGCAGAACGTTTTTTTGTGTCGATCCAAACTTTGGGTGTTAGAATTTCATTTGAAAGGTTTTTAATTTTGTAAACTTGTTTTTAACAAAAATTAAGATTATCATATTTTAGTTCACTAATTATTAAAACGATTTGAAGGAGTTTTACAGAATGTGGCGATTTTTAAAGCGGCTTTTAATAGGTAAGCCGTTGAAGACAAGCGACGAGGGGGGCCAGTCGCTAACAAAATTTAAAGCTTTAGCACTGTTATCTTCTGATGCTTTATCGTCAGTCGCATATGGTACTGAACAAATCACGACTGTGTTGGTGACCTTGTCTTTGGCAGCCCTTGTTTACCAATTATGGGTTGCTTTGCTGGTCCTAGTTCTTTTGGCTGCAATCACTTTGTCTTACCAGCAAATTATCCATGCTTATCCTTCTGGTGGTGGGGCATATGTCGTTGCCAGTACTAACTGGGGAGAAAGAACCGGATTGGTTGCCGGCGGTTCGCTTTTAGTTGATTATATGCTGACTGTTGCCGTTTCCACGACTTCAGCTACAGAAGCAATCACTTCGGCTATTCCTTCTTTATACTCGCATCAAGTGTTAATTTCTTGCTTGATCGTTTTTGGTATTATGCTTTTAAATTTGCGAGGAATTAGAGAGTCAGCTTCTTTTCTCACGATTCCAGTCTATTTGTTTATTGTTGTCATTATCGCGATGATTATTTATGGGTTCTTCAATATTAGTAGTGGGAGAATTCCTTATCATGCTCATGCAACGATAACTCAGCCAGTGGCCGGAATGAGTATACTTTTGTTCTTACGGGCTTTTTCATCCGGTTCTTCGTCTTTAACTGGTGTTGAAGCTATAAGTAATGCGGTTCCTAACTTTAGAGAGCCTAAGCGGCATAATGCCGCAGCAACGTTGGCTATCATGGCAACGATTCTCGGCTGCTTCTTTGGCGGAATCACTTACTTGTCTTACTACATGGGAATTGTGCCTAACCCACATGTTACTGTTCTTTCACAAATTGGTGAAGGAATATTTGGGCATGGGGTTCTCTATTATTTGCTTCAACTTTCAACTGCAATGATTTTGGCAGTTGCCGCTAATACAGGTTTTTCGGCCTTTCCAATTTTGGCTTATAACATTGCCAAGGATAAGTTTCTTCCTCATGCCTACCTTGATCGTGGAGATCGTTTAGGCTTTTCTAATGGGATAATTTCCTTGGCGTTAGGTGCTATAATTTTAATTATAATTTTTAAGGGCCAAACTAGTGCGTTAATTCCTTTGTATGCTGTGGGGGTTTTTGTTCCCTTTACTTTGTCTCAATCCGGTATGATTATTCACTGGCGAAGAAACCGCGGTAATAAATGGATCCTTAAGTCATGTATTAATTTTCTTGGGGCGTTCATTTCATTGGCATTGGTTGT
>DIDF01000079.1:0-80225 GCA_002418005.1 Lactobacillaceae bacterium UBA5807 | reverse complement strand
CTTTTGTTGAGAATGTTTTACAAGATCAGACAACATTATGATCGAGTTGCGGCTCAGCTAAAAGTTGTTGATAGTAATGCTGAAATAACCCCAATTCACCATTATGATGGATCGACTGTAATTGTTCTGGTTAGTGGGGTAACTAGAGTCACCGCTAAAGCTGTGAGTTATGCTCAGTCCATCGGTGATTACGTAATTGCTATGCACGTTTCCTTTGATTCAAATCCGGAAAAGGAACATAAAACTGCCGAACAGTTTAAACGTGAATTCCCAGATGTCAGATTTGTTGATATTCATTCGTCTTATCGTTCAATTGCTCAACCAACCTTAAGATTTTGTGATGTAATTGCAAAACGAGCAGAAGATCGTAATTACTCAACTACCGTGCTTGTTCCTCAATTTGTTCCGCGACATCGTTGGGAACAGATTTTGCATAACCAAACTAGTTTGCGTTTAAGAGCAATTTTGAATACTCGACAAAATATTATTATTTCAACTTATAATTATCACCTGAAAGAGTAGTAGAAAAAGTTTTTAGTATAAAGGGTCAAGACAAAAAATTGTCTTGACCCTTTTTTAATAAACTGTAAGAAAAGTAAAAATGCATAAGGCCCTGGGCTTTTGGGATTTTCACCATCTTGTTTTTCATGGTTTCGGTCTGTATAATTAATATGATACCGATTGCGAGGACTCAAAATTGAAATTTGAAATTATTGTATCTTTATTTGCGACAATGTTAATTTCTGCCATATTAACTCCATTTATCAGGAAACTTGCATTTCTGGTTGGTGCGGAAGATAGGCCAAATAAAAGAAGAGTTAATAAAATTCCTATGCCCACAATTGGTGGCCTAGCGATTTTTATTGCTTATACTTTTACAACAATGATTTTGTTAAGAAATCAAATGCCGACTAAAATCCTCTGGGGAATGTATGGTGGAGAATTTATTATTATTCTTACCGGTGTAATTGATGACATATTTGAATTGAAGCCTCGGCAAAAGGTTTTGGGAATTTCAATTGCTGCTCTTTGGGTTTATTTTTTTGCCGGCATTCGGATGACCAAAATCACCTTACCATTTATGACCCTAAATTTAGGAATTTTGAGTTTGCCGATAACTTGGATTTGGATTTTGGCAATCACAAATGCCATTAATTTAATTGATGGTTTGGATGGGTTGGCTACTGGGGTTTCAATTATCGCTTTGACCACGATTGGAATCACAGGAATGTTTTTCCTCAATGTTGGTAATATTTTTGTTTCAATTATGATTTTTGCCTTGGTTGCAGCTTGCATTGGTTTTTTGCCGTACAACTTTTATCCAGCACGAATATATCTTGGTGATACTGGGGCTTTATTTATCGGCTTCATGATTTCATGTTTTTCACTTTTTGGATTAAAAAATGCTACTTTCATTACTGTTTTAATTCCTGTAATGATTTTGGGAGTTCCAATAACAGATACGGTTTATGCAATTTTCAGGCGCCTTTTAAATAAAGAACCAATTTCTCATGCTGATAAGATGCATTTGCATCATCGTTTGATGCAGATAGGTCTGACCCATAGGCAGGCGGTTTTAGTTATTTATGGCATTGCATTAATTTTTTCTTTTATTGCTTTGTTGTATCCACTTTCGCCAATTTGGGGATCAATTTTATTAACTATTGCCACGTTGATTGGCCTGGAGCTATTTGTGGAGACTATTGGATTGGTTGGGACAAATCGCCGGCCATTGTTGAACGGAATTAAAAAAATAGTTAAAGATACCACTAGTAAAAGTAATCATTAAAGTTTGAAAAATGGGAATTCAACCGAGTTTAACAAGGTTGAATTCCCATTTTTTTAGCTTTATCAAACTTAATCCTTCATTCAATGTCTTTTGTTTTGTATTTGATAAGGCTCTTCAAAAATTTCTTGTTGACCTTTTTTATAATTTACTTTTTTTGCCAGAAGATTATTAACGCTGGTCATTACATCCTCCAGATTGTCATCGGCTACGGCTATTTTTATCTGGATCTTTTCTCCATAAATCGGCTTTTCGACTGGGATCTTTTTCTGTTTTAAAAAATATTCAAGTTTGTCATACTGATTATAATTAACTTCAATAGTTATTGCCCGTTTTAAAGTCTGTTTGACAACTCCCATTGCTTCAATTGCTTTTGAAGCAGAGTTACTGTATGCGCGAATTAATCCTCCTGCTCCTAGTTTTATTCCGCCAAAATATCTTGTGACAACGACTAAGACATTGCGCAGATTCATATTTTTCAGAACTTCTAGGATTGGGACTCCGGCAGTCCCTGAAGGTTCACCATTATCACTTTCTCGTTGAATATCATTGTGGTCTCCCAAAACATAGGCAAAACAATTATGGTTTGCTTTTGGGTTTTTATCGGTAATTTCAGCAATGATTTTTTTAGCTTCTTGCTCGTTTTTTATCCTTGAAACTGTAGTCACAAAACGAGACTTTTTGATGATGATTTCGTGAGTGCCACTTTTTTGGATTGTTAACGTATTATTAATCAATTTTTTTGCCTCTTCTGGTTTTTAAAAAATAAACTTTTACGTATTTATTAATGAACGGAGGTGAACCTCTATCATTAATGATATATCACAGTTGTATGGACGCCAAATTAGTGAATCAGATATTGCTAAGGATATATTAAAAGATAGTCGGCTAAAGAAATTTGCTGCTATTACCCATAAAGGTTCAGTATTTTACTGTGCTCGCTGTGGATCAAAAATAAATATTAAAGAAAATCAACTTCCTAAGAATAATTATTATTGTTGTGTCTGCATTCAGATGGGAAGAATGGATACCCTAAAGAATTTAGTAACGGTCAGTGAACCTAATGATTTTGTTAAAGAAATATGCCCTTTGTCATGGAAGGGAACTCTGACTTCACTTCAATTGAGATGTTCCAAAGATATTGTTGAAACTTTTAAAGAAAGAAGAATTCATTTGTTATGGGCTGTTACCGGCGCTGGGAAAACGGAAATGTTGTTTAAAGGAATTTAATGGGCGATAAAAAGACAGTTGCGAATTGGCATTGCCTCACCAAGAATTGATGTTGTTATCGAACTTTTTCCCCGCATAAAAAAGGCCTTTAAAAATGTTTCGATGGTCTTACTACATGGTAAAAGTGATCAACCTTATAAATACTGTCAACTGACGATATGTACAACTCATCAACTTTTAAGGTTCAAAGAGGCATTCGATATTTTAGTAATTGATGAAGTGGATGTATTTCCCTTTTCAGGTAGCCAGATGTTGCATTTTGCAGTCAAACAGGCAGTTAAGAAGAACTCAGCTACTTTATATCTAACAGCAACTCCTGATTCCTGCTTGCTTAAATCAATAGCCAAAAACAAGATTTCGGTGAGCTATTTGCCTTTGCGTTTTCACGGTCATCTGTTACCAGAAATAAAAATAGTGAAGCAAAAAGATCTTGGAAACAACATAAGTAGGGAAAAGCTACCCCAAAAATTCATTCACGATATTTCTCAGTTAGTTAGTCAAAATAAAAAATGTTTGGTTTTTGTTCCCCATATCAAGGATTTGGCTTTAGTTAAAAATGCTTTACAAAAAAATCAAATTAACGCAAAATTCGAAACTGTATTTTCTGCTGATCCAAAGCGCCTTGATAAAGTTTCAAAAATGAGAAATGGTGAATTAGATTTTTTGATTACGACAACAATCTTGGAAAGAGGAGTTACTTTTTATGGGATTAATGTAATTGTTTTAAAAGCCGATGATGAAATCTTCTCGACTTCTCCGTTAGTTCAAATTGCTGGCAGAGTGGGTAGAAGTGCAGCTCAACCGAGTGGTAAATTAGACTTTTATGTTGAAAATCGCACCAAAACTTTGAAAAATGCTCAGTGGCAGATTCGTCATATGAATCAAAAAGGCAGGAGGATTTTAAAAAGTGAAATGTCTTCTCTGTGATAAAATTAATGATGACTTTTTTGAACTTCAAGAACTTTTTAGTCTTAAACCGTTGAGAGAATCGTCAATTTGCCAGGACTGTGAAAATCAATTTTTACCAATTTCGCCGATATGTTGCTGTGGTCAATGTGGTAGAAGCCTTCAGAAACCAGAACGGTATTGTGGCGATTGCATTAGAAGAAACAAAATCGAAAACTTTGTGGTGGTAAATAGATCGCTTTATAAATATAATTCTGCTATGAAAAATTTTATGAAAAGGTATAAATTTTTGGGAGATTTTCGATTAAGAAAGGTTTTTTTAAAGAAATTTCAGACTTACATTAAAAATAAAATTGACCATGAGATAATTGTTCCAATTCCGGTTAGTAATGAGACATATAAAAGTCGGGGCTTTAATCAAGTGACCGGTTTGATTCAAGATTTAAATTACCAAAATGTATTACGGATAAAACATGATTTTAAGAAAAGCCAATCAGAAAAAAATCGGAATCAAAGAATTCAAACTTCTCAGCCGTTCATAATAGAAGACCAGTTTCAACAGGCAATTAACGGCAAAAAGGTGCTTTTGATAGACGATGTGTACACTACTGGAACGACAATTTATCATGCTGCTAGAGTTCTCAAAGCTGCTGGTGTTTTAAAGGTGGCAAGTATTACTTTGGCAAGATAGTAAAAAGTTAGGAAGAATCAGGTTTGTTAATTGTTATCTTGTGAACTTTACTCTATACTTGAAGCATAGGAAGAAAATGAAATCACTTTCATTTTCATGCCATTAAGCCTTTAATGGTGAAGGGAGAGATCGTTATGTTAGTTTTTAACATTCGTGGAGAAAATATCGAGGTAACTCAAGCAATTCGGGATTATGTTACTAAGAGAATTAGTAAGCTTGAGAAATACTTTGAGAAGGGATCAAAGGATACAGCTCATGTCAACTTGAAAGTGTACCCAAATAAAAATGCTAAAGTGGAAGTTACGATTCCTTTGCCATATTTAACTCTTAGAGCCGAAGAAACCTCAAATGATCTTTATGCAAGTGTTGACTTGGTTACTGATAAACTGGAAAGACAAATCCGCAAGTACAAGACTAAGGTTAACCGTAAATCTCGTGAAAAAGGTTTCAAGAATCTAGAGTTTACCCCAACTCCAGACACTGACGATTCTGATTCAGATAATGAATCAAAGTTTGAAGTTGTCAGAACAAAGAGAGTTTCTCTTAAACCTATGGACAATGAAGAAGCTATTCTGCAAATGGATATGCTTGGTCATGACTTCTTTATTTATGAAGATGCTGACACTTCAGAAATCAATATTGTTTATCGTCGTAATGATGGTAGGTATGGTTTGATTGAAACTGGGGATGAAGATTAAGTTAACCTTCACATTTTAAGATAGGTTCATTTTAGTTGTTATCAAATAATGTCAATTAGTCTGTTTAGGCTGATTGACATTATTTTGTTCAAATTGAATTTTCTGATGGATTTAAACCAGCAATTAAATGTTATTTAATTGAAATAATTGCTTTAGTCATAGAGATAACAGTAATTTTGAGCTTTTAATTTTGAAAAAGATTCCAAACAAAATTTTATTGTTTTCATAGATGTCATAAGATGTTAAGATTATAAGGTATGTAAGTTTGTAATTTTAGACTTTGTAAATTGATTTTTTAAAATAACGATCAAGATTTAATATATTTTTTTATTTAGAAGGGAATTTATTAATGGCTACAAACATTTTAAAGAAATGGGTTGAAAGTGATAAGCATGAACTTAAACGGCTCAGCAAATTAGCTGATAAAGTTGGTTCTTATGCCGAAGAATACCGTCAACTCAGCGATGAACAACTTCAGGCGAAAACACCAGAATTTCGTGAACGTTATAAGAAGGGTGAAACTCTTGATGATCTTCTACCAGAAGCTTTTGCTGTTTGTCGTGAAGGTGCAAGAAGAGTTCTTGGCCTTTATCCATTCCATGTTCAGATCATGGGTGGAATTGTCCTTCATGAAGGCAATATTGCTGAAATGAAAACCGGTGAAGGTAAAACTTTGACGGCCACTATGCCTGTTTACTTGAATTCCTTATCTGGTGAAGGTGTTCACGTTGTTACTGTTAATGAATATTTGTCTCAACGTGATGCAACTGAGATGGGTGAATTGTATAACTGGTTAGGCTGCTCTGTTGGAGTTAACTTGGCTTCAAAGAGTCCAGATGAAAAACGGGAAGCCTATGCCGCTGACATTACTTATTCCACAAACAGTGAAATTGGTTTTGATTATTTGCGAGATAATATGGTTGCTTACAAAGAAGAAATGGTTCAACGTCCTTTGAATTTTGCCATCGTTGACGAAGTTGATTCCATTTTGATTGATGAAGCTAGAACTCCATTGATTATTTCTGGTCAAGCTACCGGAACTTCCCAACTTTATCAGCAAACTGATAAATTTGCGAAAACTCTTCAAGAAAAAGAAGACTTCAAGGTTGATTTGGAAACTAAGACGGTTTCGTTAACTGACGAAGGAATCAAAAAAGCCGAAAAATGGTTTAATCTTGATAATTTGTTTGATGTTAATAATACAGCTTTAACTCACCATTTGGATCAAGCTCTTAGAGCTAACTTTATTATGCTTCGGGATAAAGATTACGTTGTTCAAGATGGTGAAGTTCTTATTGTCGATTCTTTCACAGGCCGAATTATGGAAGGCCGAAGATTTTCAGATGGCCTTCATCAGTCAATTGAAGCCAAAGAAGGAGTCACGATTCAAGAAGAAAGTAAGACAATGGCCAACATTACCTATCAGAACATGTTCCGGATGTATAAGAAACTTGCCGGAATGACTGGTACTGCAAAAACTGAAGCTGATGAATTCCGTGAAATTTATAACATGGAAGTTATTTCCGTTCCAACCAACAAACCAGTTGTCAGAGTTGATCAGCCTGATATTCTTTACCCAACTTTAAACGCCAAGTTTGATGCTGTTGTGAACAAGATCAAAGATTTACATTCAAAGGGTCAACCAATGCTTGTAGGTACTGTTGCGGTTGAAACATCTGAATATCTTTCAAAGCGTCTTGATAAGGAAGGAATTCCTCATGTTGTCTTGAATGCTAAGAACCATGCCAAGGAAGCTGAAATTGTCATGAACGCTGGCCAAAAAGGTGCTGTCACGATTGCTACTAACATGGCCGGTCGTGGAACCGATATTAAGCTTGGACCGGGTGTTGTTGAATTAGGTGGTTTAGCTGTTATTGGTACGGAACGGCATGAATCGCGAAGAATTGATAATCAGCTTCGTGGTCGTTCTGGCCGTCAAGGTGATCCTGGTTTATCACAATTTTACTTGTCTCTTGAAGATGATTTGATGAGAAGATTTGGATCTGATAAGATTAAGAATTTCTTGGAGAACATGAATGTTCAAGGTGATGACGCCGTAATTCGTTCTCGAATGATTACTCGACAGGTGGAATCTGCTCAAAAACGAGTTGAAGGTAATAACTACGATTCACGTAAAAATGTCTTACAGTATGATGATGTTATGAGACAACAACGTGAAGTTATTTATGGCGAACGTCAACAAGTTATTCGCGAAGATAAGTCACTTAAGTGGGTTATTATGCCAATGATTCAAAGAACAATCAATCGAATTGTTGATCTTCATACTCAAGGTGAACAAGATGACTGGGATCTTCAAACTATTCTTGACTTTGCAATTAGTGCTTTAGTCAATCCTGATCAGATTACTTTAGACGACTTTAAAGGTAAGTCCGCTGAAGAAATCAAATCTATGCTAATGGATATTGCAAATAAAGAATATGATGAAAAGAAGAAGCAACTTTATGATCAATCGCAAATGTTGGAATTTGAAAAGGTTGTTATTTTAAGAGTTGTCGACTCTCATTGGACTGATCACATTGATATGATGGATCAACTTCGTCAGTCAATTGGATTACGTGGATATGGTCAACAAAACCCACTGGTTGAATACCAGCGTGAAGGCTATATGATGTTTGAGGAAATGATAGCTGATATTGATTATGACGCTACCAGACTATTCATGAAGGCCGAAATTAGACAGAATATGGAAAGATAAAAATGTTGTACTGGAATCCGAACAATTATCATTGTTTGGGTTCTTTTTTGAAGAATGGAATTATTTTTAAGGAGAAAATAAATTATGGCTTTTGAAGCTAGTGAAGCAAAAAATCAAATCGCAGATATGCAACAAACCATTGATGGTTTTAGGAGGTCTCTTTGACTTCGATGCCTTGAATGAAAGTATCGAAATTAATGAAGCTAAAATGGCAGAACCCGGTTTTTGGGATCACCAAAAAGAAGCTCAGAAACTCATTGATAAGACAAATGAATACAAGACTAAGCGAGATGATTTTCAATCGCTTCAGTCGGCATTGGATGATTTAAAGGTTGCTTTAGAGATGATTCAAGAAGAACCTGACCAGGATATGGAAGAAGATTTTACTAAGCAAATTTCTTCTTTGCAAAGTAAATTAACCGCCTATCAACTTCAATTACTGTTGAATGAAAAATATGATCACAACAACGCAATTTTGGAAATTCATCCAGGGGCTGGCGGAACTGAGTCTCATGATTGGGGGGCAATGCTTTTACGGATGTACACAAGATGGGCAGAATCCCATAATTTTAAAGTTGAAACTCTGGATTATCAAATCGGTGATGTAGCAGGAATTAATAGTGTCACTTTATTAATTTCAGGAAAGAATGCGTATGGGTATTTACGTTCTGAAAAAGGAGTTCATCGGTTAGTCAGAATTTCTCCATTTGATTCGGCAGCTCGGCGGCATACTTCTTTTGCCTCAGTTGATGTTTTACCTGAATTGGATGACAGTATCAAAATTAACATTCGGCCTGAGGATCTTAAAGTTGATGTTTATCGAGCCAGTGGTGCTGGTGGCCAGCATGTTAACAAAACTTCTTCTGCTGTAAGAATTACCCATCTTCCTACTGGAATCGTTGTCGCTAGTCAGGCTCAGCGATCTCAGTTACAGAACAGACAAACTGCTCTTAAAATGCTCCAGTCAAAGTTATATGAAAGAGAAGAAGAAAAAAAAGCAGAACAAAAAGCCAAACTTGAAGGCAAACAGTTGGACATTGGTTGGGGTTCTCAAATTAGGTCCTATGTGTTTCACCCTTATTCAATGGTTAAAGATCATCGGACAGGCTACGAAACAGCAAATGTTAATGCAGTTATGGACGGAGATTTGGATCCATTCATTAATGCCTACCTTCAGTGGCAGCTCGAGAAAAATAATCCTAAATGATATACTAACTTTATAAACTTTAAATGGGGATCACACAGAAATGAAATTTTTGTTGGCAGTATTCTTTTATTTACTTCAACCAGTTTTATGGGCAGGTATAATCAGGACTTTTCTTGTTTATAACAACCGTTTAAAAAGGGAAAGAAGCATTTTTGGATCAGCAATTTACGGTGATTTTTTTGAAGGTCGGCATTTTTTTAGGAGTATCATCACTCTTGGAATTATTGGGTCGATATTGAGTCTTCTATTTATTAACATCTCAGCATTATGGTTAATTTGGTATTTAATTATCTCTTTGATTACTCTAGTTGTTTTGCCCTTTCAGATTTTTACAGTAACATCTAGTGTCCTCGCCAGTCTTTTAGCACTGAACAATATTCAGTTGCCTCAATTTTCTGGTGTGCTTGGATTTCTAAATTCGATTGGCTTGAGAAATCAAAATATTAACTCAGTTAACTATATTATTATTACCACGCTAATTATCATTTTAAATACAATCTTTATCCGCAAAAATGGCGGTGAATTTGAATCACCAAGTATAGCTAGAAATACTCGAAATAATCGAATTGCAGTTTATCGATTTAATGAACTTTCAGTTATTCCTCTACTATGCCTTGTTCCTGGTAATTGGTTTACTTCTCATTTGAGCTTTTGGCCGGCTTTTTCTATTCATGGTCAATCATTTTCACTTTTGTTTGTTCCAATACTTTTGGGCCTTAAAATGGCTGTTAAAAGTGATGTGCCCCGTAAATTTTATTTGAAGTTGACTAAGTATTTTCAACTTCTGGCTTTGATAGGAATTATATTTACCTTAATTTGTTTATTTATTCCCCGGCTTACTTTTTACGCCTTGGTCGTTATGCTACTGGGTTATTATTTAGCAATGGAAATTGTCCATCATATTGACTATGCTGGCGACTTTGAATACAGTGAAGTGGTTAATGGGGTTAGAGTAATTGGGATCCAACCAGGTACTCCGGCTGCCAAGATGAATTTACAAATTGGTGATACAATCTTAACAGTGAATGGGGTATCGGTCTCTAATGAAGATGAATTTTATCGAGCCCTTTCCAAAGACTCAACCTATAGTAGATTTCGAGTTCTAGATCGAAATAATCAGTTAAAATTAACTGAAGCGGCCATTTTTCAGAATGCCCCGCATGAAATTGGTGTAAAAACGTATTCGAATCGATAAGTGGAGAAGGAAAACATGAAAAAAGTTCTTGTTGTAGACGATGAACCGGCCATAGTTACATTACTGGAATATAATTTAAAACAAGCAAATTTTGAAGTGGATAGCGCAACAAATGGTGCTGAGGCATTGTCTAAAATTGAAAATGGACAATACAGCATTGTTTTACTGGATCTTATGCTGCCAGAGATGAGCGGTGAAGATGTTTTAAAGCGAATTCGAATGGATAGAAATCAGACGCCCGTAATTGTACTTACGGCTAAAGATACCGAATTTGACAAAGTCTTTGGTTTAGAAATTGGGGCTGATGATTATATTGCTAAACCATTCAGTCCCAGAGAAGTTATTGCCAGAATTAATGCGGTTCTTAGAAGGTACAACCAATCTTCTTCGACTGGTCAGGCATCAAATGATAAAGTTCAAAAAGAAATCAGCCAGTTTGGCCCATTTAAAATAAACAAGAAAAAATTTCAAGTAACGATTAAAAACAAACGCCTTGATTTAACTCCTAAAGAGTTTGAACTTTTAGAATATTTGCTTAACCATGAGGGTCAAGTTCTTAGTCGTGATCAACTTCTCCAAGGGGTTTGGGGATTTGACTATTCCGGTCAAAGTAGAATGGTTGATATTCAGGTCGCTCATTTAAGAGAAAAAATTGAACCAGATGCCAAAAGCCCAATTTATTTGAGGACAGTTCGTGGATTTGGCTATGAGTTTGAAACTGGGGATGAAGAAACTGAATAGGCTTCGACGTCAGATAATGGCGGTATTAATTGTCAGTTTGATTTTGATTGTTATCCTTATTTCATCTTTAATTGAATTAGACAAGGATTTAATAGTCATTAGTCTTTTGCTTGCATTAATAGTTCTAAGTGTTTCTACTGTTTTGCTTTTAAGAATTAAAAATCAAAGCCAGGTTTTAAAGCAGATAGAAGTGACTATTCAAAAGATTACGAATGATGATGTCAGTTCGCCAATTTTTTTGGAGCCAGCCAATCCGTTTAAAAAGGTTAGCGATGAACTTAACAATTTATCTTCTGTGCAAAGAGAAAAAATTGATCAAGTGCAAAAAGAAAATTCTGAACTGATTTCTGTTTTGAACACTTTGCCCGTTGGCATTATGGTTCTTGACGCAAAACGGGATGTTTTGTTTTCTAATCCAAGAATTTCACAAATACTGGGAAATTCAATTGATAAAAAAATACATCCTTACACCCAAGACATAACAAATTATCAACTTTTATCGATAATCGACGAAGTTTTTGATAATAAATCTTCAAATCATTCTGAAGTTAGAAGTTTAACGGATAATTCAGTTACTTGGGATACACAGGTTATTTATAATGCAATTTCACAAGAAGACTATCATGTTTTGCTAATTATGTATGATATTTCTGAAATTATTAATGTTAAACAGATGCAAATTGACTTTCTTAGAAATGCCAGCCATGAGTTAAAGACTCCAGTAACAGCTATTTCCGGATTTGCCAAAACTTTGCTTGATGGGGCAATGGATGATAAAAAATCACTTGTTGAATTTTTGAAAATCATTGATCAGCAAAGTGACCAATTGATTTCTTTAATTCAAGATGTTTTAACGATATCTCATGTTCAAACCAAAAAAGATTATCGTCATATCACAACTAACCTTAAGTCATATGTTGATGATCGGTTGAAGAATTTTCAGGCCCTTGCTCAAAAAAAAGGATTGAAGGTTTCTAACAAAGTGCCTAAAGGCATCGAAGTCAATATTGACCATGATGCTTTAAAACGAATTTTTGATAACCTAGTTAGTAATGCCATCAAATACAATGTTTTGGGGGGCGACATCACTGTCAGCTGTAATAAAGAAAATAATTTTTGGCAGTTAAAAATTTCTGATACTGGGATTGGTATTGCGCAAAAAGATATTCCAAGATTGTTTGAAAGATTTTATCGAGCCGATGAATCAAGAAACAAACAAGAAATTAGCGGCACTGGATTAGGTCTTTCAATTGTCAAAGAAATTATTGATTCCCTTGGTGGCAATATTAGAGTTAAAAGCCAGCGTGGAGTAGGATCAACTTTTACTGTTACTTTTCCTAATTTTTAAAAATCAATTATTTAAATTTTTGGCTTTTGGATTTTTCCAAAAGCTTTTTTATTTTAGAATTACTACAGCCGGTTAACCATTTACATTAAATTTACAAATCTGAAGTTAAATATTTACATTGTTTTACTACAATAAGAAAGGTGAGATTCTAGGAGGAAACTGATGAGAAGAAAAACGATCATCAAATGGTTAATATTTTTAATTATCGTCGCTGCTGGTTTTTCGGCTTATGCATTTCGCAATAAAAATACGACTAGCAATGAGTCAATTACGGCAGTGGGATCAACTGCTCTGCAACCTTTAGTTGAAGCAGCAAGTGAGGAGTATACTGGTAGGTACTCTGGCGTTTTCATTAATGTTCAGGGTGGGGGTTCTGGGACTGGGTTAAGTCAAATTGCCTCTGGTGCCGTTAATATGGGTGATTCTGATTTGTTTGCCCAGGAAAAAGCTGGTATCAATCCCACAGGCTTAATTGATCATAAAATTGCGGTTGTCGGTGTTGCCCCAGTTGTTAATCCTAAGGTGGGGATCACTAATTTGTCATCTAAACAGTTAATTGATATTTTCACAAAGAAAGTCACTAATTGGCAACAAGTTGGTGGGAAAAATATTCCTATTACTTTGATTAACCGAACTCAGGGCAGTGGAACCAGAGTGACCTTTGAAGACTTCGCTCTTCATAAGAAGCAAAGTGCCGTTGCTCAAGAACAGGATTCTTCAGGAACTGTTCGCCAGATTGTTTCTACAACTCCTGGAGCAGTGAGTTATTTGGCCTTTGGTTATGTTAATAATAAAGTTTTGCCGATTAGTATTGATGGGGTAAAGCCAACCGTTAAGAATGTAATTTCAAATAAGTGGAAAGTTTGGTCTTATGAACATATTTATACTCGAGGAAAACCAACGGGTTTAACTGCCAAATTTTTAAAATATTTGGAAACACCAAATATTCAAAAAACGCTCTTTAATCAACTTGGTTATATTACTGTAAAAGACATGGATTACCATCGTGATTGGCAAGGCCAAGTATTCAAAGGATCGGGGGTTTAGTATGGATAATCAAAAATTAGCTAAACAATTAATGAAAAAATCCAAAACTGCTCGATACGAGAGAATGGGTAAGCTTGGCAGTTTAGCAATGCTGCTTTTAATTATGGTGATTGTGATTGGAATTATTGTTTTTGTCACATCAAAAGGGTTAACGATGTTCTTTTCAGATCACATTAGCTTCAAAGACTTTTTAACTGGAACCCTTTGGAACCCAGGTACTAAAACTCCAAGTGGTCATCCTGCAGTTGGTGCTTTGCCAATGATTGTGGGATCATTTCTTGTTACCATTTTAGCCGCATTAATTTCTACCCCGTTTGCTATTGGGACAGCGGTTTATATGACAGAGATTTCGCCAAAAAGAGGGGCTAAGATCCTTCAACCAGTTACCGAACTTTTGGTTGGAATTCCTTCAGTTGTATACGGATTTATTGGCTTATCTTTAGTTGTTCCGTTTGTGCGAAACACTTTGGGTGGTAGTGGATTTGGAATTCTTTCTGGAACCTTTGTTTTATTCGTAATGATTCTACCAACTATTGTTTCGATGACAGTGGATTCATTGAAATCAGTCCCAACCTTTTATCATCAGGCATCATTGGCTCTAGGTGCTACTCAGTGGCAGACTATTTGGAAGGTGGTTTTAAGAGCTGCTACTCCCGGTATTTTAACTGCCATTGTTTTTGGCATGGCTCGAGCTTTTGGTGAAGCCTTAGCGGTGCAAATGGTTATTGGGAATGCTTCTTTAATGCCGCATAATTTGATTTCTCCAGCATCAACATTAACTTCTGTTTTGACTGCTGGAATGGGTAATACTGTAATGGGGTCGCTTCAAAATGATGCTTTATGGTCACTTGCCTTAGTATTACTTTTGATGTCGCTATTCTTTAGCTTACTGGTTCACTTTATTGGCAGAAGGGGGTCCTTCAAAAAATGAAAGATACTCAAAAACAAAGTTCATTGGCAATTGGGATTCTAAGAGGAATTGCTGGATTTGTCGTTTTAATCTTGATATTTCTTTTGGGATACATTTTTATCACTGGTCTGCCAAATGTGAGCTGGCATTTTCTTACTTCTCCGGCTAAAGCTTTCACTGCTGGCGGGGGAATCGGCATTCAATTGTTTAATTCATTTTACTTATTAATTCTTGCGATGGTGATTTCATTACCTATTTCGATTGGTGCCTCAATTTATTTAAGTGAGTATGTTAAAGACAATTTGTTTACCGACACGATCCGTACTTCAATTGAAATTTTAAGCTCATTACCCTCAGTGGTTGTCGGATTGTTTGGATTTCTTTTGTTTGTTATTCAATTTAATTTTGGCTTTTCCATTATTTCAGGAGCCTTGACTTTAACTATTTTCAATTTGCCTTTGTTAACAAGAAATATTGAGGAATCAATTAATGGAGTTTCTTCTGATCAGCTTCAAGGTGGGCTTGGCTTAGGATTATCTAAGTTTGAAACGATTTATCATATTGTTATTCCGGCTGCATTGCCTGGAATAATTAGTGGAATTATTCTTTGCTCTGGCAGAGTCTTTGGTGAGGCCGCTGCTTTGATCTACACAGCCGGACAAAGTGCCCCAGCTCTTAATTTTGGTGACTGGAATCCATTTAATATTGATAGTCCACTTAGTCCAATGAGGCCAGCTGAGACTTTGGCTGTTCATATTTGGAAAATTAACTCTGAAGGAATAATGCCGGATTTGAGCAAAATATCTTCTGGGTCCGCGGCAGTATTAGTATTAGCGATTTTGATTTTTAATTTATCCGCTAGATATGTCGGTCGTAAAGTATTTGAAAGAATGACTTCTGCAAGGTAGAAAATTGAGAGGTTAGTTATGAAAGATTTAGATTTATTAAACAAAAATAACGAGCGGTTTATTTATCAATTTGAATCAGGAAGCAATATTTTAATGGCGACCAAGAACCTCAAAATTTATTATGGTGATACTTTAGCCATGCAGAATGCTGATCTTCAATTTAAAAAGAATTCCATTACTGCTTTAATTGGTCCTTCCGGTTCTGGTAAATCAACATTTTTGAGATCTCTAGACAGAATGAATGATGGCGTGGCGATTACTAAAGGACAAATTTATTATCGGGGAATTGATATTAATCGCCCCGAAATTGATGTTTACGAGGTTCGCCGGAGAATTGGGATGGTTTTTCAGCGTCCAAATCCATTCGCCAAATCAATATATGAAAATATTGCCTTTGCTTTAAAAAGGCGAGGAATGCATGATAAAAAGAAGCTTGATGAAGTGGTCGAAAAGAGTCTTCGTCAAGCCGCAATTTGGGATCAAGTTAAAGATGACCTCAACAAAAGTGCCTTATCGCTTTCTGGCGGGCAGGCCCAACGGGTATGTATTGCTAGAGCACTAGCTGTTCAACCTGATGTTTTACTGTTGGATGAACCAGCCTCCGCTTTGGACCCGATTTCTACTGCTCAGATTGAAGAAACTCTGATTGATTTGAAGAAGGATTATACAATTATCATTGTTACTCATAACATGGAACAGGCTAGTCGTTTAAGTGATTACACCGTTTTCTTTAACTTAGGCCAAGCAATTGAATATAATACAACAAAAGAAATTTTTACTACCCCTAAAGTTAAGCTAACGGAAAATTATGTATCTGGTAATTTTGGATAGGAGGTCCTAATTATGGCAGAACCAATTATTTCAACATCAAATCTTGAGTTATACTATGGCAAGTTTAAGGCTTTACACGGAATTAACCTGAGTTTTGAAAAAAATCAAATTTCAGCTTTAATTGGACCTTCAGGTTGCGGAAAATCAACCTTTTTACGTTGTTTAAACCGGATGAATGACCTGATTGATGGGGTAACCATTACCGGAACAGTTTTACTTAATTCTAAAAATATTTACAGTCCCAAAACTAATTTAGTTGAATTGAGAAAAAAAGTTGGTATGGTGTTTCAACAGCCTAATCCTTTCCCATTCTCTGTGTATGATAATGTTACTTATGGGTTAAAAATTTCTGGGATGCGTGATAAATCCCAACTTGATCAAGTTGTTGAAAAGAGTTTACGTCAAGCAGCAGTTTGGGATGAAGTTAAAGATAATCTGTATGATAATGCTTTGTCCTTTTCTGGCGGTCAACAGCAGCGAATTTGTATTGCCAGAGTTCTAGCAACTTCTCCATCAGTAATTTTGATGGATGAACCAACAAGTGCGCTTGACCCAATTTCTTCTGCAAAAATAGAAGATACTTTGATGGATTTAAAAAAGGAATATACTATCATTATTGTTACTCATAATTTGCAGCAGGCATCGAGAATTTCAGATAAAACTGCATTTTTTATGCAGGGTAAAGTAGTTGAATATGAGCAGACAACTAAGATGTTTACTAATCCAGAGAATAAGCAAACTGAAGACTATGTTTCTGGTCGCTTCGGATAGGAGAAAATAAAATGGTAAAAGTTTTTGATGAAGAATTAGGTGGGTTAAAGGCTGATTTTATGAAACTTGGCGCCTTAGTCGGCGAAGCAATTTCCTCTAGTGGCCAATCATTTATTAATCATGATGTTGATTCTGCCCAACAGGTAATTACCAATGATCCCAAAATTAATGATTTACAGATTGAACTAGAAAAACGTTCTTTTGAAATTATGGCTCTGTATCAACCGGTCACCACTGACTTAAGGGAAGTAGTTAGTATCTTAAAAGGGGTAACTGATCTTGAACGGGCCGGCGATCACGCCCGAAATGTTGCCCGTTCAACTGTTAAAATAAAGGGACAAAAAAGACTCCCTGAGGTTGAAGAAATTATTGCCACGATGGCAAATGAAGTTTCCAAAGAATTTAACGAATGCATTTCGGCATATGCAAGAGCTGATCAGGTCAGTGCCAAGGAAACTGTCAAAATTTTTGCTGACGAAATCAATGATTTATATAATGGCGCCGCATCACCAAGTTATCAAGCCATGGCCGCACATCCGGATATCGTTAATTCTGGGGTCCTTTATATTAACGTTGCTAAAGATCTCAGTAGAATTAGTGATTACAGTACCAATATCTGTGAATGGACAATTTATTTAGCAACCGGAGAGATTGTTGAACTTAGTTAAGAATATTTGTTTTTGCGCTGCATAACTTGATTGCAACGCTTTTTTTAGATAATCTAAGGGTAGTACTAGCAAATGGAGGCAATTAAATGAATCACAAGAAGAATTTGTTTCGTTCTACCAGTGATCGAGTTTTGTTTGGAGTTCTTGGCGGAATTAGTGAATATTTTAATTGGAACTCTTTATTGGTTAGAATTCTTTATGTAATTGTTGCTTTAACTCCAGGGCTTGGGTTTGTCGCAATCCTGGGCTATATTGTAATGACTGCAATCATTCCGGCATCACCAAATTCAACTCCAGTGGTTAATCAGTTCAAAGATATCCTTGATGGAATTTCTAGAACTAATCGGTCTAGAAAGACAATTCATAACGTTGAAGAACAAGATGTGGAAAAACATAAAAGGGGATAACGTTGAAATTTTTAGCAAACTTACTAGTGGATACGCTTTTGTTCGTTTCTTTGAGCGGGTTTATGCCAACCGTTTTTCATGTATCGACGGTTTGGGTGGCCTTCTTGGCTGCCTTAGTTTTGGCGGTCCTAAATGTGTTGGTTAAACCATTTCTTTTTCTGCTATCCTTGCCGATTAATATTTTAACCCTTGGTTTATTTACCTTAATTATCAATGGATTAATGCTAGAACTTACGTCGCTGATTATTGGCAATCAATTCCAATTTTCTTCATTTTGGGTAGCGATATTCGTGGCAATTCTGATGTCTTTAATCAGTACGATAATCTCGGAATATTTTAGTAAAGATTAATTAACAAAGTTTATAATAGATGTTGTTTTGAAAGTATAACCTTTAGGAGTGACAGATGTGGCTGAAAGTGTAAGTGTTGGGACATTAGTTAAAAATACCAGACTGGAAGTTTATTATGGGCAAGATTATCTGGAAGACCGCAAAATTTCTACGAGTGATATTTCCCGGCCTGGGCTGGAACTGACCGGCTTTTTCAATTATTATCCGGCCAAACGAATTCAACTTTTGGGAATTACTGAAATTTCTTATTCTAAAGGAATGACTCACGAAAAATTACTGGATGTTATGAAACAAATGTGCCAACCAGAAACACCAGCATTTGTGGTCTCTACCCAACTTGATCCTCCTGAAGAACTTTTGGAAGCTGCCAAGCAAAAGCATATTCCAGTTTTAGGGTCCAAATTGACGACTTCAAGAATTTTGAGTGATATGACTAACTTTCTTGAAGATAAACTTGCTGAAAGAAAATCAATTCACGGAGTTTTAGTTGATGTTTATGGTTTAGGGATTCTGATTACCGGTGATTCTGGAATTGGCAAAAGTGAAACTGCTTTGGAGCTGGTTAAACGAGGCCATCGACTAATTGCTGATGATAGAGTTGAGGTTTATCAACAAGATGAACAGACTTTAATTGGGACTGCTCCAGCAATTTTACGTCATCTCTTGGAAATTAGAGGGATTGGAATTATTGACGTTATGACTCTATTCGGCGCTGGTGCGGTCCGAAGCCAAACCAAGGTTTCTTTAATTATCCATTTGGCCAACTACTCCAAAGAAGCCAAATATGACCGTTTGGGTAATGGAACTGAGAATGTTAGAATCTTTGACGTTGATGTGCCCAAACTTACTATTCCGGTTAAAATGGGTCGAAATTTAGCAATTATTATTGAGGCTGCTGCAATGAACTTTAGAGCACAGTCAATGGGTTATGACGCTACGGCTACTTTTGATCGCAATCTAAACAATTTGATTAAACAGAATAGTAAAAAAGATGAAGAAAAAGCAGCAAAAGAGAAAAAAATTGCTGCCAAAAATCAAAAATCTGTTAAAGATCCCAAAAAATAAGTAAAAGAAAAATTTAGGAGATGGAATTTTGGCTCATTTGTTTAAGCTTGCCCTCAATCCAATTGCCTTTAATTTAGGACCAATTCCAGTTCACTGGTACGGAATTATCATTGCAACCGGTGTGTTGATTGCCGTCGGTCTGGCTGTAAGAGAAGGTCGTCAAAGGGGTATCAATCCTGATTATATTTATGATATGATTTTATGGGCTCTTCCTGCGGCGTTAATTTGTGCCAGGCTTTATTATGTCGTGTTCCAATGGGGCTATTATAGTATTCACCCAGCTGAGATAATTGCAATTTGGGATGGTGGAATCGCGATTTACGGTTCCTTAATTGGTTCAATAATTGTTGTCATTTTATATTGTCGAAGTAAATTTATTCCTGTCTGGTTAATGCTTGACGTTGCTGCTCCCACCGTGCTTTTAGGGCAAGCAATGGGTAGATGGGGAAACTTTATGAACCAAGAGGCTTTCGGTAAAGTAACCAATCTCGCTTTTCTACAGAGTCTTCACCTGCCAAAATTCATTATTAACCAGATGTTTATTCAGGGGGCTTATCGTCAACCAACCTTTTTGTATGAATCTACTTGGAGCATTTTGGGGTTTGCGGTAATTTTGATTTTACGTCATAACCCTCATTTGTTTAAACAAGGTGAAGTGTTTCTAACATATGTAATGTGGTACTCCGCTGGTCGATTTGTAGTTGAAGGGATGAGGACTGATAGTCTGATGTTCATGGGCTTGAGAGTTTCTCAAGTCTTAGCAATAATTTTAGTGATCTCATCTATGATAATTTTTGTTTATCGACGAATTAATGATCCTCAAAATCCCTGGTATTTGGAAGGCTCAGGAGTGAAACTTAAACCATCAACTGAAAAGGGAGATTAAAATGGCTAATAAGATTGCGGTTTTGGGTGCTGGATCATGGGGAAGTGTTCTAGCAAGTTTATTGGATGAAAACGGGGCTGAGGTTAAACTTTGGTCTTACAATCCTCAGCAAGTTAAAGAATTTAACCAAACTCATACTAATCCTAGGTATATTAAAAACTTTACCTTTTCTACTTCCATAGTTGCTTACAGTGATTTGAAAGAAGCCATTCAAGGGGTGGATTATCTCTTGTTTGTTGTTCCGACCCAAGTTACTCGTTCAGTAGCCAAGCAAGTTGCCCAAATTCTTGAATCCAATCAGCAAAAAGTAGGAATCATCCATGCTTCTAAAGGATTAGAGGAAAATACTTATTCACGAATTTCAGAGATTTTGGCCCAAGAAATAAAACCTGCGAATCGAAAATTTATTGCGGTTCTTTCTGGGCCAAGCCAGGCAGAAGACGTTGTGCTAAGGGACCTTACTTTAGTAACTGTTGCCTGTTCAAGTATGCAAGATGCCCAAATAGTTCAAAAAATGTTTATGAATAATTATTTTCGACCATACACTAGTAATGATGTTATTGGCGTGGAAATTGGCGCTGCTTTGAAAAATATCATTGCGCTGGGCGCTGGTGCGTTATCTGGGCTTGGATATCATGATAATGCTAAAGCAGCCCTTATGACTAGAGGATTAGCTGAAATCTCAAGACTCGGCACTTCATTTGGAGCAAATCCATTAACCTTTATTGGTCTTTCAGGGGTTGGTGACATTATTGTTACCGGGACTAGTTCAAATTCTCGGAATTGGCGAGCTGGTAATGAATTAGGCCATGGGAAATCTTTAAAAGAAGTAATTGACACTATGGGTATGGTGATTGAAGGCGTGCCGACCACCAAAGCTGCTTATGAACTAGCAAAGCAGCGAGGAGTGGATATGCCAATTACTAGTGCAATTTATCATGTTTTGTATGATAATGCGGATGTAAAGGAAACTATTAATGCATTAATGACCCGCGAGGGTAAACCTGAAATTGAATAATTAAATTACAAAAAGAGGAAATTATAATGGCTAAGAAAGTAACAAAAGCAGTTATTCCAGCTGCTGGTTTAGGAACAAGATTTTTACCGGAAACAAAAGCTTTGCCAAAGGAAATGTTGCCAATTGTTGATACACCAACAATTCAATTTATTGTCGAAGAAGCTAAAGCTTCTGGCATTAAAGACATTGTTATAGTTATCGGTAAGGGTAAACGTTCTATTGAAGACCATTTTGATGCCAACCCAGAACTTGAATCAATTCTTGAACAACGAGCTAAAACTAAGATTCTTGAAACCATTGAAAAAACCAATGATATGAATATTTATTTCATTCGGCAATCTCATCCAAGAGGTCTCGGTGATGCTATTTACACTGCAAGAAGCTTTATTGAAAATGAACCTTTCATCGTTATGCTTGGCGATGATGTTATGCGAGATAAGGTTCCTTTAACTCGCCAATTGATGGATAGCTTCCATAAAACTGGCGCTTCAACTTTAGCCGTTAAGCGAGTTGCTCATAAAGATATTTCTAAATACGGAGTTATTGATCCTCAGCAAGAGGTTGAACCAGGTTTATTCAACGTAAAAAGATTTGTTGAAAAGCCTTCTCCTGATAAAGCTCCAAGTGACTTAGCTATTATTGGCCGATATTTATTGACCCCAGAAATCTTTGGCATTCTTGAACAAACTAAACCAGATGCCGGAGGTGAAATCCAACTCACTTCGGCCATCGATGAGCTAAACAAGACCCAACGGGTTTTTGCTCATGAATTTAAAGGTGAACGTTATGATACTGGTAATAAATTAAGTTGGTTGGAAACTAATATCCAGTTTGGTTTGCGCCATCCAGAAATTTCTACAGATTTAAGAAAGTATATTCTGAATTTAGCTAAAGAATTAGAGCAGCAAAAATAAGCTATTTACTGGACGAACTTACTTTTATAAAGTAGAGTGAAATGGAATAATTTTTAGGAGGGACTATATGGCAAAGAGTTACGATGTTGTGATTATTGGTGCCGGCCCAGCCGGAATGACTGCAGCTCTTTATGCGTCACGAGCAAACTTATCAGTTGCTCTTTTGGATCGAGGTATTTATGGCGGTCAAATGAATAATACTGCTGAAATTGAAAATTACCCTGGTTTCAAGTCCATAATGGGACCTGATTTAGCTCAAGATATGTATGACGGAGCAATTAATTTTGGGGCTGAGTATCTTTATGGTTCTGTAGAATCAATTAAAGATCTAGGTGACCATAAGTTAATTAAAACAGACGATGACGAGTTTGAAGCCAAAGCCGTTGTTATTGCAACTGGTTCTGAGTATAAGAAGCTTGGAATTGCCGGCGAAAAAGAGTATGGCGGTCGTGGAGTTTCTTACTGTGCTGTTTGTGATGGTGCTTTCTTCAAAGGTAAAGAGGTCGTTGTTGTTGGTGGCGGTGATTCAGCGGTTGAAGAAGCTAGTTATTTAGCTTCAATCGTCGATAAAGTAACCGTTATTCATCGGCGAGATCAATTGAGAGCCCAAAAAGTTCTTCAGGATCGCGCTTTTGCTAATGATAAGATTAACTTTATTTGGAATAGTAATGTTACAGAAGTTCTGGGTGACGAAAAGAAGGTTACCGGAGTTAAAGTCTTAAATAATAAGACTAATGAAACTTCTGAGTTATCGACGTCAGGTGTATTCATTTATGTTGGTCTTTTACCAATGACTGAATCTTTTAGAAATCTTGGAATTTGTGATGATGAAGGTTGGATCATTACTGATGATAAGATGGCAACTTCTGTTCCCGGAATTTACGCTGTTGGCGATGTTCGTAAGAAAGACTTAAGACAGATTACGACAGCTGTTGGTGAAGGTGGTATTGCCGGCCAACAAGTGTTTAACTACGTTGAATCTCATAAACCAAGTGAAGCAAAAGCTAATAAATAATAATAGTTGCGAAAGTATGTTCGTATGGTAGAATAGAATCGCGTGGGGCTGGAACAAAACTTTGTTTTGCGTCGGCTCTTTTATTTTGAAAAAATAAGTTTGTAAGTTTTAGAATGGGAGGCCCAATTAATGATTGAAAGACAGGCTGATAAAAAATTTGAACTGGTTTCTAAATATAAGCCTACTGGGGATCAACCTCAAGCCATTAAAAAGCTTGTAGCTGGTGTTCGCGAAGGTGATAAAGCTCAAATCTTGCAAGGGGCTACTGGAACTGGGAAGACGTTTACTATTTCTAACGTCATCGCTCAAATTAATAAGCCAACATTGGTGCTTTCTCATAATAAAACTCTTGCCGGTCAATTATATGGAGAATTTAAGGAATTCTTTCCGCATAATGCAGTTGAATATTTCGTTAGTTACTACGATTATTACCAACCAGAGGCTTATGTTCCTTCAAGTGACACTTATATTGAAAAGGATTCCTCAATTAATGACGAAATTGATAAACTCCGTCATTCAGCTACTAGTTCGTTACTTGAAAGAAACGATGTGATTGTGGTTGCTTCTGTCTCATCAATTTTCGGCTTAGGTAGTCCACGAGAATATGCCGATCATGTGGTTTCACTGAGAGTTGGGCAAAAAATCGAAAGGGACCATCTTCTTCGCCAGTTGGTCGATATTCAGTTTGAAAGAAATGATATTGATTTTCAACGTGGGCGATTTCGAGTACACGGGGATGTTGTGGAAATTTTTCCTGCTTCCAATGATGATCATGAGTTAAGAATTGAGTTTTTTGGTGATGAAATTGATCGAATCAGAGAAGTTGACGCTTTAACTGGGGAAATTATTGGTGATCGCGATCACGTGGCAATTTTTCCAGCCACTCACTTTTTGACCAGTGATAACATTATGAATTTAGCTTTACCGGAAATTAAACAGGAAATGGACCAACAAGTAGCCAAATTTGAATCTGAAGGAAAATTACTCGAAGCTCAACGTTTAAAGCAACGGACAACTTATGATATTGAAATGATGCGTGAAATGGGATATACAAGTGGCATTGAAAACTATTCTCGTTTCATGGATCGCAGAAAGCCCGGGCAGCCGCCATTTACTTTACTTGACTTTTTCCCTGATGACTTTTTACTGGTTGTTGATGAATCGCACCAGACAATGCCTCAAGTCAGAGGTATGTACAATGGTGATCGGGCTCGAAAACAACAATTAATTAATTATGGATTTCGATTACCTAGTGCTTTGGATAACCGACCACTAAGATTGGAAGAATTTGAAAAGCACATTCATCAAGTTATTTATATGTCGGCTACTCCAGGCCCTTACGAACTTGACCAAACCAACCATATTGTGCGTCAGGTTATTCGACCAACTGGGTTATTGGATCCTACTATTGATGTTCGGCCAATTATGGGTCAAATGGACGACTTGGTTGGTGAAATCAATAAGCGGGTTGAACGCCATGAAAGGGTCTTTGTAACTACCTTAACTAAAAAAATGGCGGAAGATTTAACTGATTACTTGAAAGATCTTGGAATTAAAGTTAGATACTTACATTCTGATATTAAAACGCTTGAGAGAACTCAGATAATTCGTGATCTTCGATTAGGCAAATTTGATGTTTTAGTCGGAATTAATCTGTTACGTGAAGGAATCGATGTTCCAGAAGTTTCCTTGGTGGCTATTCTGGATGCTGATAAGGAAGGGTTCCTTCGAAATGAACGTTCGTTGATCCAAACTATTGGTCGTGCTTCAAGAAATGAACATGGAGCAGTTATTATGTATGCTGATACCATAACTGATTCAATGAAGGCCGCGATTGATCAAACTGCAAAACGACGAGCTATTCAAATGAAGTACAATAAAGAACATGGGATCACTCCCAAGACGATCAAAAAGCCAATTCGGGCTCTTATTACTCCTCTTCATGAAGAAAAAGAATCCAAACAACAAGATGACTTTGTTGAAAGTGATTTTGACTCAATGAACAAGAAAAAGCAAAAGGATATGCTTGATCGTCTTAAGACAGAAATGAAGGAAGCTGCTAAGAGATTGGACTTTGAGCAAGCGGCTACTCTTCGTGATACTATCATTGAATTACAAGCTTCTTCAAAGAAGAAAAGGAGAGCATAAGTATTGGCAGTAGATAAAATTGTGATCCGGGGAGCCCGGGCACATAATCTAAAAAATATTAATGTGACTATTCCTAAAAATAAATTAGTAGTTATGACCGGACTTTCTGGGTCTGGCAAAAGTTCATTGGCGTTTGACACTTTATATGCTGAAGGTCAAAGACGTTATGTGGAAAGCCTTTCATCTTATGCCCGCCAATTTTTGGGACAAATGGATAAACCGGATGTTGACTCAATTGACGGGTTAAGTCCGGCTATTTCTATCGACCAAAAAACAACTTCGAAAAACCCTCGTTCTACAGTTGGTACTGTTACTGAGATTAATGATTATTTTCGTTTGCTTTGGGCCAGAGTTGGCGTACCAATTTGTCCAAATGATGGGACAGTTATTACCAGCCAATCAATTGATCAAATGATTAAGCAGATTATGGCTCTTCCAAAAGAAACGAGACTACAAATTTTATCGCCAGTGGTTCGTGGCCGAAAAGGTGAACATAAAGCCGTTTTTCAAAAGATTAAACGGGAAGGTTTTGTCCGGGTTCAGGTTGACGGTGAAACTTATGATATTGACGAAGATTTAGATTTAGATAAAAACAAAAAACATAACATTGATGTTGTTGTTGACAGAATTATTATCAAAGATGGAATAAACTCAAGGCTCTCAGATTCTTTGGAGTCTGCTTTAAATTTAAGTGGTGGTTATGCCACCGCTGATTTTCTTGGTAAAAGAGACCCAATGATCTTTTCTGAGCATTATTCCTGTCCTATTTGTGGGTTTACTGTTGGTGAACTCGAACCACGACTATTTTCATTTAACTCGCCTCTGGGAGCTTGTCCAGATTGTGATGGGTTAGGGGTTAAACTTGAAGTTGACGAAGACTTAGTTGTTCCTGACAAAGAGAAGACGTTGCATGAAGGGGCGTTGGCTCCTTGGAATTCTTCGGCATCAAAGTATTATCCAAACATGCTTGAACAGGCTTGTGCAGCTGAGGGTATCGATATGGATACTCCTTTTAAAAAGCTTTCAAAAAAGCAACGAGACTTTTTACTCTATGGATCAAAGAGTAAAATTTTTTCATTCCATTTGACTAGTGATTTTGGTGGTGTCAGGGATATTGACAGTACTTTTGAAGGTGTTATCAATAATATTGACCGCAGATACCACAGCACCGGCAGTGATTTCACTCGAGAACAAATGCGTCAGTATATGACTGAATTAACTTGTCAGACCTGTCATGGGTATCGGCTTAACCGAAAAGCCTTGGCAGTTAAAGTTGGTAAGAAAAATATTGCCGAAGTTTCTCTAGAAAATATTTCTCGGGAAATTGCTTTTTTTAAAGGCTTAAAATTTGGTGATCAGGATTCAATGATTGCCAAACCCATTTTAAAAGAAATCAATGATCGATTAACTTTTTTGCAAAATGTTGGTTTGGATTATTTGACTTTATCTCGTTCAGCTAGGACTCTTTCTGGTGGAGAAGCTCAAAGGATTAGGCTGGCAACTCAGATTGGTTCGAATTTATCAGGGGTTCTTTACATTTTGGATGAACCTTCAATCGGATTGCATCAGCGAGACAATGACCGTTTGATTTCTTCTCTGAAAAAGATGCGCGATCTTGGCAATACTTTAATTGTTGTAGAACATGACGAAGATACTATGCGTGCTGCTGATTATATTATTGATATTGGTCCTGGCGCTGGTGCCCACGGTGGTCAGCTTATGGCTGCGGGGACTCCCGAAGAAGTTGAGAAGAATCCAAATTCAATTACCGGACAGTATTTGGCGGGAAAGAAATTTATCCCCTTGCCCAAGAAACGGCGAAAAGGTTCTGGTAAAAAAATTACCGTTAAAGGAGCTGCCGAAAATAACCTTAAGAATATTAATGTCTCATTTCCTTTAGGCGAATTCGATGTTGTTACCGGCGTTTCTGGTTCAGGGAAATCAACTTTAGTTAACGACATTTTAAAACGGGCTTTGGCTCAAAAACTTAATCATAACTCTGAAAAGCCAGGGAAATATAAATCAATTACTGGCTATAAAAACATTGAAAAAATAATTGATATTGACCAAACTCCAATTGGTCGAACTCCTAGAAGTAATCCAGCAACTTATACGGGTGTCTTTGATGATATCCGAGGATTGTTTGCTAATACCAATGATGCCAAAGTACGAGGCTTTAGCAAAGGTCGATTTAGTTTTAACGTTAAAGGTGGCCGTTGCGAAACCTGCCATGGAGATGGCATTCTTAAGATTGAAATGAACTTTTTGCCTGATGTTTATGTTCCTTGCGAGGTCTGTCACGGAACCAGATATAATTCAGAAACTTTGGAAGTTGAATATAAAGGTAAAAATATTTCCGATGTTTTGAATATGACTGTGGATGAAGCCACTGAATTTTTTAGTGCAATTCCAAAAATTAGCCGGAAATTAAAAACCATCCAAGATGTTGGTTTAGGTTATGTTCTTCTTGGGCAACCTGCAACCACTCTTTCTGGTGGTGAGGCTCAAAGAATGAAAATTGCTTCTGAACTGCAAAAGAAGCAATCTGGGAATAATTTCTACATTCTTGATGAACCGACAACCGGTTTGCATACCGAGGATATCCGCAAACTTTTAACCGTTTTGCAAAGGTTGGTTGATAACGGTAACACGGTATTGGTTATTGAACATAATTTAGATGTGATTAAAAGTGCAGATTATATTATTGACCTTGGCCCTGAAGGTGGCGACGGTGGGGGAACTGTTGTTGCTACCGGAACTCCTGAACAGATTGCTGACGTTAAGGAAAGTTATACAGGTCAATATTTAAAACCAATGTTAGAAAGAACTTTAGCACTTCAAAATCAAAAGATTACCGTGAAAAAATAACTGGAATAGAACTTGTTTCAATTAAAGATTCAAGTTCTTTTCTTTTTGGGGTTAAAAGGACACACCCGGTATGTTATACTATTGTAAGTTTGTTATTCGAAAGGATCAGATTATGGCTGCAGATAATCAATTTGTTATTATTACGGGAATGAGTGGCGCTGGAAAAACGGTTGCCATGCAGAGTTTTGAGGATCTTGGTTATTTTTGTGTGGATAATATGCCACCGAGTCTTTTGCCTAAGTTCAAGGAGCTTATTCGAGAACAAAGGGATATTGATAAGGTTGCTTTGGTTGTGGATTTGCGTTCCAAAGCTTTTTACGATGAAGTAATTGAAATGTTTAGTGAGCTTACTAGTAAGTACGATGCCAGCACAAATATTATTTTTTTAGATGCTTCGGATAATAAATTAGTTTCGCGCTATAAGGAAACAAGGCGGGCTCATCCTCTGGCTAGAGAGGGGAGAATAATTGACGGGATTAAACTTGAACGCAAATTACTCGCCAACGTCAAAAAAGTTGCTGATTTAGTTTTAGATACCACAAATATGTCCCCACGAGAATTACGGGAAGAGATTTTTCATAATTTTGAGTCAGTAGACACCAATAATACTTTTCATGTTGAAGTAATGTCCTTTGGATTTAAGTATGGTCTTCCTTTAGACGCTGACATTGTAATGGATGTTAGATTTTTGCCAAATCCTTATTACGATCCAGTGATGAGAAAAGAAACTGGTCTCGATAAAGATGTTTCTAACTATGTTTTAAAATCAAAGGGTGCCGAAGAATTTTATCAGCACTTTTATAACCTTATAAAAAGTACACTACCTGCTTATGAAGAAGAGGGCAAGGCTAGTTTAACGGTTGCAATTGGTTGCACCGGCGGCCAACATCGGTCTGTTGCAATTGCTCAAAAGCTTGGGGAAGATCTTTCCCATGATTTCAAAGTAAATATTACTCATCGTGATGTTTCCAGATATATTAAAGAGGAGGAAAATTGATGATTGATCCATTAGCCAGCCATCGGCCACGAATTGTCGTGATTGGTGGGGGTACAGGTTTGCCTGTCATTTTAAAAAATTTAAAAAATCGTCAGGTAGACATTACCGCCGTCGTCACTGTTGCCGATGATGGGGGTTCTTCAGGAATCCTAAGAAATTACATTAACGTTGTTCCTCCTGGAGATATTCGAAATTGCATGGTTGCTCTTTCCGAAATTGACCAATTAGATTTGGATCTTTTTCAGTATCGTTTTAAGAGTGATGATAAGTTTTTTGCTGGTCATGCTTTAGGCAATCTGATTATTGCGGCTCTTTCTGAAATGGAGGGCGGTATTTTTGATGCAGTTCAGCACCTTTCCAGTATTCTCAAAGTCGACGGTCATATTTATCCAGTTGCAAATGAACCTTTGGAATTGAATGCAGAATTTTCTGATGGGACAAGGATGAGTGGCGAGTCAGAAATCACTGCTGCTGACAAACTTATCAAAAAGGTTTGGGTTGAAACTACTGATGATTCTCATGAGCCCAAAGCTGTTTCACAAGTAATTGATGCAATTATGAATGCCGACCAAATTGTGCTTGGTCCTGGAAGTTTATTTACTAGTATTTTGCCTAATCTCATGATTAAAAATGTTGGTGAAGCTTTAAAGAAAACTAAAGCCGATATTGTTTATATCTGCAATATCATGACCCAAAAAGGCGAAACTGAAAACTTCACAGAGGCTGATCACGTTAAGGTTCTTGATGGCCATTTAGGTAAGAAATTTATTAATACTGTTTTGGTAAATAATAAAGAAGTTCCTGCTGAATATATTGATCGTAAGAAATGGAATGAGGTTGCTCAACCGGTAAAACATGATTTTAAAGGATTGCGGGCTTTAGGAACCAGAGTTATTTATGCCGATTTTCTTGAACTAAAGGATCGCGGAGCCTTTCATAATGGTAAATTAGTTGCTGATGAACTTTTAAATTTGATTGGCCAACCTTATGAAAAGAATAATTATTAGGAGGCTTAAAAATGTCATATGCCAGTGAAGTAAAAAAAGAGCTGACAGCGTTAACTGTTCATCGTGATAATGCTAAGGCAGAATTAATGGCATTGATTCGAATGAACGGCACTTTATCTCTTAATAATCATCATTTTGTATTGAATGTTTCCTCAGAAAATCCGGCCATTGCCAGAAGAATGTACCAGTTATTGGCCAAGTTTTATGGTATTACAGGTGAATTAAGTGTTCGCCGGAAAATGAAGCTTAAGAAAAACAATTTATATATTCTTCGAGTTAACCAAGACGTTAATCATGTCCTGGACGATTTAGGTATTTTTGATGGCACTCAAATTGTCGAAAGAGTTCCGGCTAATCTCTTAAAAGAGGATGCTCAAATTAGGTCATATCTTAGAGGAGCCTTTTTGGCAGGGGGATCTGTCAATAATCCCGAAACCTCAAGATATCACCTTGAGATTTACTCTTTATACGAAAATCATAATGAAATGATTGCTGAAATGATGAATAAATATGACCTGAAAGCTAGAACAACCCAACGGCGTAGTGGGTATATCACATATCTTAAAGAAGCAGAAAAAATTGCTGATTTTCTTCAGTTAATTGGAGCAACTAATTCGATGCTTAAATTTGAGGATATTCGGATTGTTCGAGATATGAGAAATTCGGTTAACCGTTTAGTTAATTGTGAAAATGCAAATATGAACAAGGTCGCCAATGCTTCAACCAAGCAAATTGAAAATATTAAATTAATTGATCAAATTGTAGGTCTTGATCAATTGCCAATTAAGCTTAAACAAATTGCTAAGTCTAGGTTAGACCATCCAGAAGTTAGTTTAAAAGAGCTTGGTGAATTTGTTGAAGGTGGTCCAATTTCCAAATCAGGAGTAAACCATCGATTGCGAAAGATTAACGAATACGCTGCTAAACTCGCTTAAATATTCAATTCTAATAAAAAAAGATCCAGAACATTATGTTCTGGATCTTTTTCATAATCAAATTAATGATTACTTCTGCTCGCTACTGCTTTCCATGATTTTATCAATTAAACCATAATCGACAGCTTCTTGAGCGGTTAAATAATTGTCACGTTCAGTATCCTTAGTGACTTTCTCAATTGGTTGACCGGAATTCTTTGCAAGTAATTCAGTCAATAATTTTCGAGTTTTAAGGATTTCTTCAGCAGCAATTTCAATTTCTGTTTGTTGTCCTTGGGCACCACCAGATGGCTGGTGAATAAGAACTTCTGAATGAGGTAATGCAAATCGCTTACCCTTTGTCCCAGAAGAAGCAAGGACAGATGCCATTGAAGCAGCCATTCCCATTACAATAGTTTGAACATCTGCTTTAACAAAGTTCATAGTATCATAAATTGCTAATCCAGATGTAACCACACCACCTGGAGAGTTGATGTACATATAAATGTCTTTATCAGAGTCTTGAGCATCTAGGAAGAGAAGTTGGGCAATAATTGAATTTGCCATATCATCCTCAATTGGACCTGATAGCATAATGATTCGGTCTTTTAACAACCGAGAATAGATATCATAAGCACGTTCGCCACCAGCAGATTGCTCAATGACAGTTGGCACTAAATTCATTTAGAAATGCCTCCTTGATTTGTTTTATGGACTGGACTCAACCAAGTTCATGACAATAGTTTACAGCTTTGGTCAAAAAAGGTCAAATAGTTTGTCTAAAAACCCCGGTGCTTTTTCATCCCGTGATATAATGCAGTCAACGGGGATAAAAAGTAAGCAAAAAGGACGGCAAATTTATGAAAACACATCATATTTCACTTCTAACCAGAGACGCAGAGAAAAATGTCCATTTTTATACTAAAATTTTAGGAATGCGTTTAGTTAAAAATACTGTTAATCAGGAAAATATTCGAATTCGTCACTTGTTTTATGGTGATTATTTGGGCACCCCTGGGACAGTTGTTACATTCTTTGTTGTCCCCATGCTTGGACCAAGAACTGATGCCAAACGTTTCTTCAATACAATTAGACTTTCAGTTCCAAATGGATCATTAGATTATTGGAAAGATCGTCTTCATGGCTTTGGCATTCAGACTGATGACATTGAAGAGGGAATTTCCTTTAAAGATTCACTTGATGATGTCACAATTAAGTTTGTTGAAACTCATAATGTTTTATCCGATTGGCACGTTGTCAAAAATACTGACGTACCCGCTAAATATCAGATTACTCGCTTAATGGGTTCTGAACTTCATATTCCAGACCCAACAGCTACTGCTAATTTCTTCCATGACTGGATGGGTTTACAGGTGATTGATAACGTTGTCCAATTGGAGGATGGTCAAGCTATTGAGTTATTTAAGTCACCAAATAATGATCGCACTCGTTTTGGCAGGGGAAGTATTGATCACTTTGCCTTTGCGGTTCCGGATTTAAAGACTTTGGATAATTACTATCATAAAGCTTTAGACATGAAATTGAATTTTGAAGAGTATATTGATCGTGGTTGGTTTAAGAGCCTTTATGTTCGGGATCCCGGCAATAACCGTGTTGAACTTGCAACAACAGAACCAGGATTTAGCTTGGAAGAACCAATTTTGACGATGGGGTCGCAACTGAGTTTGACGCCAAAATTTGAAAACAAACGTCAAGAAATATTGGACTTCTATGCTAAAGAGGGCGTGGATTTTCATGATGTTGACGATTAAAAAAGCAAATGTTTAGCCAATGATTTTTATGGCCAATTAAAAACGCTGAATTAATTTTGTTTTAAAACTAATTCAGCGTTTTTTGCATAAACATTTGGTTAATTTTAGCTGTGAATATATAAAATTTGAGATCCGCTTGAATTGTTAACTAAAATGCATCCCACCATCAATCAACATAGATTGGCCGGTAATGTAACTAGCTTGGGAAGAAACGTACCAAGAAACAACGTTGGCAACGTCTTCTGGGGTTGCTTCCCGCCCAAGGGATATTTCTTTTAAAACATCTTTTTGTTGTTGTTCAACTGAAATTCCCTTTATTTTAGAAGTCTTTTTATCAATGTTATCTCTTAATTGAGTTCTTACAACTCCGGGGTCATAAGCATTGACGGTAATTTGATCTTTAGCAAATTCTTTAGAGGCAGCTTGAGTTAATCCACGAATTCCAAACTTAGAAGCAGAATAAGCACTTTGGAGGGCAGAGGCTTCTACTCCGGCCAATGAGGCAGCATTAACAATTCTACCACCGGATTTTTGTTTCTTGAATTGGGTCCCGGCTGCTTGAATTCCCCAGTAAGTTCCTAATAAGTTAACATCCAGCAATCTTTTAATGTCGCTTGGGCTAGAATCTAAAATGGAATCAATAAATGCCACTCCGGCATTGTTAATGTAGGCAAATAATTCACCAAGATCTTTCACTGCTTGATTAACGGTTGCAAATACTGAATCCCGGTCTGAAACATCGATATTGTAATCTTTGGCATTCCCGCCATTTTGGTTTATTTGTTGAGCTACTTTTTTGGCGTTTTTACCGTCAATATCGACAACAGCAATGGAAAACCCGTCACTACTTAGTCTTTTAGCTATAGCTTCACTAATTCCTCTTCCTGCTCCAGTAACAATTGCTAATTTTGTCATAAAATTTTCTCCTTTTTAAAATAATCCAATAAAAAAGCACTTCTGTAAATAATTACAGAAGTGCTTTGCACGTTACCATCCTGATTTTGCTTTTCTGATTACTCAAAAAGCCTCACCAGCCATTTTAACTAAAGTTAAAGTGGTTTTGTCCGGTAACGAGGACTAAACCGTTTAGCGTTATCAATATGATCACACTAACCAATCATCGGTCATTTTCATTTCTTAAAATAGTTCGTCTCACACCTAAACGACGAATCTCTGAGCAATTTATCAAAACTACTTTCCGAATCATTTTGTTTAATTAAGCTTAAAATAATAATCGGTCTAAATGATAAATTTGATTTCAAGGTATGTCAAGAGCAACCTAAATGCTATTTTTATTTGAAAATTGTTTTATTTATTGACCATAGCTTTGAGCAATAACTTGATTTGCGGTTCTGGTTTCATTTTGACCGATCAATTGACCCTGAGAATTTATTTGGTAAATTCCCGCAATTGGTGCGGTATTTGGATCAGCACCCTTTGCTTCCATATCAGCGCTTCGATGGTTTTCTCGAACTACAACTGTGTAGCCACCATTCGCATTCTTGCTGATTTGCCAGCCAAAATCATTAATTGTAAATCCTTGCCCAGCATATTTGCTTTGCAGGTGTTGCCATACCCAACTCTGAATTTGTGAGGTGCTAAGAGTTGAACTACTACTATCAGAACTTGAATTTTTAGCAGCCGAGCTATTGGTAGATTTCTTGTCTGAGCTTCCATTCAGTGAGTAATTGGCGTTTAAATTATTAAGACTCGATTGTAAGTGGTAACTGGAATGCTTTGGATCTAACCAACGAATATTCATTTGATAACTGCTTGTTGGGTTTGATTTGTCAGCGGCTAACTGAAGATTGTAACCATTTTGGGTCTTAGTTGCCGCTTTCACTTCAGCATTTTCAACGACCCCTTTAGTAGGCGAACTTAATTGCCAATACCACTTTTGATCTTGATTATTAAAATAGAATCGCGAATAGGTTGGTGCTTGGCCATTGCCTGCATTTGATTCTTGAGCAGCTTTTTGGGATAAGTCCGAAAGGATAACAGCTTTACCTTGCTGATTTGAAGATGCAGCAGTTGAGTTAGCCACTTTTCTTGGCTTTGCTTTAGAAGTTGCTGTAGAGGCATTATTCGCAATTTTTGGGGAGTGATTGTGAGCAGCCATACCGATTGCGATGAATAAAACCACAACAATCATTCCTAAAGTTAACCATATTTTTCTTCCACGATTTTGTCTTTTTTGTCCATGTCTCATTTTGAAAATTCCCCCATAAAAACGCCTAATTAACGTTTATTTAACCATCTTTATTTTACAATTTTATTATTTGAAATGGTAATAAATAACCAATTGATAAGAAATACTTAGTTATTATAGGAAATATTTTTCTCGAGAACTTTTCTATGAGAATAAGTATGGTTTAATTAAGGTGTTAGATAAAACGCTTTCTTTTCCATAATGAAATTATTAGTAAAGGGGAATTAACCAAATATGGCAATCAACGTTAATGAACAAACAGGTTTTTTTCACCTGCAGACAGCCAATAACAGTTATATTTTTCATATATTAAATAATGGTGAACTAGAACAGGTTTACTACGGAAAGAAAATCCATGATAAATCTGCTTTCAAACGATTAACAACACATGAATATAAGAATTCTACTCCTTCTTGGGAAATGAATGAAGATGTTCTCCAACCAGAGGCTCTAAAGCTTGAGTATTCTGGCTTTGGTAAAGGAGACTTTCGCTATACGGCTTATCAAATTGAATCCAATAATGGCAGTCGAATAAACGAATTTCAATTCAAAAAAGCTACTGTTTCAAAAGGTAAAAAGCGTTTTTCTAATATGCCAGCCAGTTTTTCGGATGATGACGGCAATGATGTTCAAACGTTGACAGTTGTCATGTTGGATAAGCTACTAAATTTGGAAATGCAACTAGCATTTACAGTCTTTGCCAATCAAGACGTGATTGTTAGAAGTACTAAATTTATTAATCATGGGAATCATTCAGTTGAGCTGAATCGAGCTTTAAGTATGCAGCTTGATCTTCCGGACGATGATTATGATTTTATTCATTTTTCCGGAAGCTGGGCAAGAGAACGCCATCTTTATCGTAGTCATCTCCGTCCGGGAATTCAGAGTATAAATAGCTTGCGAATTGCTTCTGGACATCAGCACAATCCATTTTTCATGTTGGCAAGGCCAAAAGCTGATGAAGATCAGGGAGAAGCTTTTGGATTTAATCTGATTTATTCGGGTAACTTTTTGGATTCCGTTGAAGTTGATCAATACAATACTAGCCGTATCTTAGTTGGAATTAACCCTGATGAATTTGGTTGGCGGCTTAATCCCGATGAGTCATTTCAAACCCCTGAGGCAGTTTTGACGTATAGTGATCAGGGAATGAATCTTCTTAGCCAAAATTTAAGCGAGTTTTATTCTAAGCACCTTGTTAATCCGCGATTTGCCAATAAAACTAGACCAATTTTGGTTAATAACTGGGAAGGAACCTACTTTAATTTTGATGACCAAAAACTTTTAAATATTGCCAGGGCGGCTAAAAGTTTAGGCATCGAATTGTTTGTTCTTGATGATGGCTGGTTTGGTCATCGAAACGATGATCACTCGTCTTTAGGTGACTGGTTTGTTAACCAACCCAAATTTCCTGGCGGATTTAAAAACATGATTCAGAAGATTCACCAAATGGGATTGAAATTTGGCCTTTGGTTTGAGCCTGAAATGATTTCAAAAGATAGTAAGCTTTTTGTTCAGCATCCCGATTGGATGATTAAGACTCCTGGTCGAAAATCAACGCCAAGCCGGTTCCAATTTGTTCTAGATATGACCAAAAACGAAGTTATTGATTATTTGTTTAAAACAATTTCAAAAATTGTCCAAGAAAATGGAATTGATTACATCAAATGGGATATGAATCGAAATATTACCGAGGCATATAGCAATAATCTTCCGGCTGACAGACAGCTAGAACTGGCTCACCGTTATATTCTTGGCGTATATGATCTTTACAATCGATTGACTACTAAATTTCCTGATTTACTTTTTGAGTCCTGTGCTTCTGGAGGAGGCCGTTTTGATTTAGGGATGATGTATTATGCCCCTCAAGCATGGACTAGTGATGACACGGACGCTATCGAAAGACTCAAGATTCAGTATGGTACCAGTTACGGTTATTCGTTGTCGATGATGGGAGCCCATGTTTCAGCAGTCCCCAATGACCAAACTGGCCGAGTGACACCACTTTCTACGAGAGGGAATGTGGCTTTTTATGGGAATTTAGGTTATGAACTTGATATAACTAAATTTTCTGAAAAGGAAAAGCAGGAAGTAGCTGACCAAATTAAATTTTACAAAAAGTATCGACAATTATTTCAGTTTGGCAAGTTTTACCGGATTAAAGGCCCCTTTGAAGGCGATGGAAATATTGTAAGTTGGGCAGTAGTAAATCAAGATAAAAGTTTAGCAATTGCTGCTCGGTATAAATTATTGAATCAGCCTAATTGGGGATATGAAAGAATATACTTTAAAGGCTTGGATCCAAATAAAAAGTATCATGTGAATGATAGTTCAGAAATCTTCTATGGCGATGAACTTATGAATGCAGGTTATTTTATCCCGCAAATGATTCATAAGAATGAAAATGTTGAGTTATTAGCCGATTACTCTTCGCGCCTATTTATCATTAAAGAAGCAAAATAATTTTTAAGTTTAAATTTTTTTAGTTGTTATTAAATGGGAATGTGTGAAATAAGCACGTTCCTTTTTTAAAACAGAATATTCTTGACAACAATGGTTTTTATGATATTATTTACTTAATTACATGAGTAATTAACCATATGAGCTGTTTGAATATTCGTTTCGGCTATTAGGAGGAAGATATGACTGATATTTTGTCTGTCAGAGGCATCAATAAAAACTTTGGTTCAAAACAAGTTTTACACGATGTTTCTTTTAAAGTTAAAGAGGGTCGAATTGCTGGTTTGGTTGGTCCTAATGGGGCTGGTAAGACCACTATAATGAAAATTATTTTAGGACTGATTAACTTTCAGTCTGGAAAAATTGAAATCGATGGCCAACCAGTTTCAACGACGAGTCATCAGGTTTTGAGTGAAGTTGGCGCATTAATTGAATACCCAGGTATCTATCCGTTTTTAAGTGGATGGGATCACCTAAAATTGTTTTCAGCCCAAGGAAATTCTAATGAAAAAATAAAAAAGATTGTTGATGAGCTAAAAATGGGTAGTTATATTCATCAAAAAGCTCGCGGTTATTCACTTGGGATGAAACAGAAGCTGGGGATTGCATTAGCCTTTGTAAATAATCCTAAATTAGTTATTTTGGATGAGCCCATGAATGGATTAGATCCTCAGGCTACCAAGGATTTACGAGACTTGATTTTGAATGAAGCCCGATCTGGCAAAACATTTCTTATTTCCTCCCATATTCTAAGTGAACTTCAAAAGTTGGCGGATGATTTAATTGTGATTGACCATGGAACTATCGTTCAAGAAACGACCATGGATAAGTTGCTTTCGCAAGGAGCAAGTTACATTCGGCTAACAACTTCTGATGACCAACAGGCCAAGAATCTTTTAGCTAACGCCGGATTTAAGCTGATGGATGATGCCAAGGTGAAAGTTATCGTGGATGGTGAAAATATCATGCCAAGAATTCTAAAAGTTATGAGTGATAATAGCCTTGATGTTCAAGACGTTGAACATAATAAAGGAAACCTTGAAAATTCATTGCTCGATATTTTAGCTCACGATGAAGAAAAAGAGAAGTAAGATGGCGACATTAGTAAAACAAGAGATTTTTAAACTAACTAAAAAGAAAAGTACTTGGATTTGCACCGCATTTTTGATTATTATTCAAATTGCTATGGCCATTGCTGTGAAAACTTATCCGAGGTTTATGGATCCTTCCGAAGCATTTTCGAGTATGTTTCTTGGTGGAGCTTTGGTAGTTTTCTTTATGATTGCTGCAAGTGCAACAATCATTACCATGGAGTTTCAGTATGGCACAATTAAGGAACTGCTTTATCGGCGATATTTTCGTGGGCAAATTTGGACTAGCAAATGGATCACTATGTTTTTGTACAGTATTTATTGGTTTGTTCTAACGTTTATTATCTCATTGCTACTAAAAATGACTTTATTTAATAGTCAAATTGATTTTTCTCAGATGCTATCAGGAAATAATACAGTGCTTGGACTTTCAATTAAGACTTTATTGGCTAACTTTTTAACACTTTGGTTAATTTTGAGTTTAGTATTTTTATTGGCCAATATTTTTAAAAATTCCGCCGCAGCAGTTTCTGTTGGGATTATTGGCTATTTTGCTACTAGTATCATTTCTTCAATTCTAATGATGCTGATTCAAAAGTGGGAATGGGTCAAATGGAATCCGTTTACGATGCTGTATTTACCAGGTCAGGTTCAAGCTTCTCAAATGAGTAATTTAACCAAGCTTTCGATCAATCAAATGATTACTGGAAATTTTGTGTATATTATTATATTTTTTGTTTTGGGTTATTGGATTTTTAAAAAACGTAGCGTTTAAATCCCTTTTTAATAAATCAAAAAGGCTTCTCTCATTTTTTTGAGGAAAGCCTTTTTGTAATAAATGATCATATTTTGAGAATTCTTTTGAAAGTAGTAATTACTGGAATTGCATACCGCCATCAACAATTAACGTTTGTCCAGTAACGTAGTTTGAATCTGGTCCGGCCAAGAAGGAAACAGCCGCTGCAACGTCTTCTGGTTCAGAGAGGCGTTTAAGGGCAATGTCTTTAGCAAATTGTTGCATTCCCCAATCATCGTCTTTGCCGGCATTCTTGCCGACTTGATGAGCAATATCAAACATCATTGGAGTTTTGACAATTCCTGGGGCATAAGCGTTGGCGGTGATGCCTTCACCTGCTAAATCTCTTGCAGTTACCTGAGTGATCCCACGAACGGCAAATTTTGTTCCTGAGTACAAAGCAAGATTTGGATTACCGACGACCCCAGCTTGTGAAGTAGCATTAATAATTTTGCCGCCATGGCCTAACTTCTTAAATGCAGCGTGGGCAGCTTGGGTGCCCCAAAGGACACCACCAACATTGACCCCGTAGACCAATCTGAACTGATCTTCAGTAATGGTATCAATTGGGGTAGTTGGGCCTAAACCGGCATTATTAACCAGAACGTTAAAATCACCAAATTTTTCTTCAACTGCGTTCACTGCGGCAAACATATCGTCACGTTTTGAAACATCGGCTTTGACACCCACTGCCTTGCTACCATCTGGAGATAGTTTTGCAGCTACTTTTTTAGCATTATCTTCATTCATATCAACAATTCCAACGGAAAAACCATCATTAAAAAGACGGGTAGCAATAGCTTCGCCAATTCCTTGGCCACCGCCTGTTACCATAGCAACTTTAGCACTCATATGAAAATTCCTCCTTTTTGTCTGAATTCGATTTCATTATATTATGTTTTATTTTTTAACTATAGAATTTACACTTTTTAATTTACCGAAGGTTTTTAATAAATTAAAAAAGGAGTATAAGTTTATTTAGTAAATAAAGAAGGTTTGGTTATATTGAAAGCAATAATTGTTTACCATTCTGAGCACCATGGAAATACTCTAAAAGTCGTTTCAGCAATTGCCGATAAATACAACGTCCAGCTGGTGAATGTTGATCAGCCTAAACTGGTCGATTTTTCAAAATTTGATTTGATCGGTGTTGCTTCGGGGATTTACTTTGGTAATTTCAAACAATCATTAATTGATTTTGTTGAACAAAAATTGCCAAAAAGCAAAAATGTCTTCTTAATATATACTCATGGGGCCCAAGACAATGGGGATTCGGATTCTATTCGAAGGGTTTTAGCTAAAAAGGGCGCTAATATTATTGGTGCTTTTCAATGTCGGGGATTAGATACCTAGGGTCCTTTTAAGCAGATGGGTGGACTAAATAAGAGTAAGCCTGATCAAACAGATATTGCCAATGCAATGACATTTTTTGCTAAACTAACTAATTAATTGCTAAAATTTTAGTATTTTGATGAAAGGAGGATTCTTAAATGCTGAAATACGTTATTTTTGACCTTGATGATACAATTTTAGATTTTCACCGTGGTGAGATTGAGGGTTTAACCAAAATTTTTAAAAAATATGGAATCCCTAAAGATCAAATTAAATTAGGAATTAAAAAATATCTCAAAATCAATGCGGATGTTTGGCACAAAATCGAACAAGGATATAATCGCGAGACTTTGCTTCATACCAGGTTCACAAAATTATTTGCTGAGATGAATTTGTCGGTTGATGGATTCAAAGTTGAGCAAGAATATCGGCAAATGAACAGTCATAATTACTACATAAAGGCTGGTGCCAAAACGATGTTAGCAAATTTAAAGGGCGCAGGTCTTCAACTAATTGTTGGAACAAATGGGGTAAAAAAGACTCAATTGAGGCGATTGGATGGATCTGGAGTAGGAAAATTTTTTAATGATGTTTTTATTTCTGAGGATATTGGTTATTCAAAACCGGACCCTAGATTCTTTGATTCGATTTTCAAAGAAAAGCCTAAAATGAATCCTAAAAATTCGATAATGGTTGGCGACAGCCTTTTGTCCGATATTCATGGAGCCAATAATGTTAACCTCAGCAGCATTTGGTACAATCCATCGGGTCAAAAGAACTTGACAAAATTTCTGCCAACCTACATCGCTTCAAACTTTAAATCTATTCAAGACATTATTATTCGCTGAATTTGATTTCTTTTTGCTGCTTTCCTTTGCTTTTAATCCCTATTAAATATTGTTAGAATAAAGAAAATATATAAAAAGAGAATAAAATTAAACCATTTGGACGAGAAAAAGGAATTAGGGGAAATAATATGAATATTCAGCGATTTATTGAAACCAGAAAAGCGTTAAAACTTTCTCAGTCAGAACTTTGTAAAGGAATATGTACACAAGCTACCCTCAGTAAATTTGAAAATGGCGAGCAAGTGCCAAATATTAAAATTGTTTCTCAGCTTTGTAAACGTTTAAATTTAACTTTGAACGATATTTTCCCAGCCCAATCGGCTGAGGAAAATGGTTCCCAAAAAATATTAGATGGTGCTGAATTTAACTTGATTACGAGTGAATATCAAAAAGCCCAGGGTGCTTTAAAACAAATTGATGTTACAAAGTTAAATTCTGATGCAAAAATGCAGTTTTACTTTCTTGCGGGATACCTCGCTACTTTTACTAAACAGGCAATCTCTGATTCACTTTATTATTTCAATGTTATCTTAAATGATTTAGATGATTCTCACAAAACTGAATATACTTTGCTGGCGTATACCGGCAGTGGGGTTGCTTATTATCTCAATGGCGACAATACAAAAGCAGAATTTTACTTTGATAAGGTTCTATCGCACCTTCGAGATTTACCAATGGATAGCAACAAGGCAGTCTGGCGGGCACTAAATATGCTTTATTTTACTGGCAATTATTATGCCGAGATTGGTGATTACAATACCAGTAACCAATTATTAGATTACGCTTACGATATATGTTCGGACACCCACCTGACTTTTTACGTTGCCAGAATTTGTTTTCGAAAGGCCCAAAATATGCAAGCCGCTGGTGGAAGCTTAGAAAAAATTCGTCAACTGGCCAATGACGCAGCTGCATTTGCTAGATTGAATCATAACGAAGTTTTATTAAAGAATCTTGAATCTTTTAAAGTCAAATAGATAGGAACTTAATTGGCAAAATATTTCAAAGGACCAAAACCTTTTTATAATGTAAAAAAGGCCTCACGATTTTTCGTGAGGCCTCCAGTTTTTATTTAGCTATTATTTTTTACCACTACCAGGACTTGCCTGACCCTTCGCAACGGAATAAGATTTTGCTCCGGTTCCGGCTAACTGACCGCCTTGAGCAATCAGATAAACATCAGGAATTGGTTTGTTGTCTAAAAAGTCCTCCAAGATTTCTCTGGTTCCGGCTGCATAGCGAGCCTGAGCAGAAAGACTAGTTCCAGACATATGAGGAGTCATCCCATTGTGCGGCATAGTTCGCCAAGGATGATCAACTGGAGCAGGTTGTGGGTACCAAACATCGCCAGCATACCCTGCCAGCTGCCCAGAATTTAAAGCATTGACAATATCATCTCGGTTAGCTTCATCGCCACGGGCATTGTTGACGATATATGTGCCACGTTTCATTGTGCTAATCGTTTTTTTATTTAAAATGTGATAAGTTTCAGGAGTGAGTGGGGCCGTCATTACCAGAACATCAATATCTTTAATCATTTTGTTGAAGTCTGGTTCATAAGTGGCACCTAATTGCTTTTCTTTTTCTGGCGAAAGCTGATGACGTTTGTTATAAACTATTTTTACGCCGAACGGTTTTAAGCGTTCCATTGTTGCTTCGCCAATTCGACCACCACCATGAATTCCAACTTTCATGCCTTCTAGGTCATAAGACCGGGAAACTACGTCAGCAATGTTCCAGCCGCCATTGACAATTCTTTTATGAGCTGGGATATAGTCTCGAACCAAACTGAGAACCATCATGACATTATGCTCGGCAACACTGATACTATTACTGTAAGTTACTTCGGCCACAGTAATATTGTGATCATTGGCCGCGTTCAAATCCACATGGTCAGAACCAATGCCGGCGGTAATTGCTAGTTTTAGGTTTTTGGCCTTTTTAATTCTTTCGGCAGTTAAATATGCTGGCCAGAAAGGCTGGGAAATAACAACGTCGGCGTCGACCAATTCTTTTTCAAATACTGAGTCGGGCCCTTCCTTATCAGAAGTTACAACAAAATCTACGCCTTTAGACTCAAGGTATTTTCTTAAGCCTAGTTCTCCGGAAACAGATCCCAAAAGCTCACCTGGTTTAAAATCAATTGAAGATGGTCTAGGGACGGGACTGCCATCAGGATAATGAGTGATCTTTGGGATGTCATCTCTTGCGTATTTTGGCGGATAGCCAGTCACCGGGTCTGGATACAATACTGCAAGTACTTTTGTCATAAGCGACTCCTTTCGATTCAAATAATCCAATTGTAAGTTAGACATGAAAACGCTTACACGTTTCAATTAAATTATATCAGAATAAGAAATGACATAGTAGTAAAATAAACTTTTGATTAGTGTCTTTAACCTTTTAACTCAGTTAAAGATCATTTAACAAGATTTTTTAGGGAGAATAATTTTTATGACTGACAAAGATTTATGGAACTTAATTCCTAATGTGGAAAAAATAGTAGTTCCATTTAAAAGTGATTCAAAATTGTTGAACCATAAGAGACCAAGCCAACAAATAATTAAAAATGTTGAGGATGGGGATATTTATGAATTTATCGAGAAAAATGATCGGGCCAAGAATTTTTTCCTTGTGGTTCCAACATTTGATTTTCTGGAACTGTCTGCGGATTATGAAGCTCTGCTTGATTTGTTGGTGTCTTTGAAAGGAAAAGTGATGCTGGTGGTTCCGGATGACGATATCTTTCATAAATTAAATCAAAGGTTTTTGAACAATTGGTTTGTCGAAGATTTGGATAAGTCTAGGCGACTATTTATTAATTATGAGCCAGCAAAACAAATCAGCTTGTTAAATTAATAAGGTAACTCTTTGTTTTAGAGTTGTTTTATTTTTGTCAGTTTACCGGTAATAAAATCAAAGTTTTATGAATTAATAACAAACTTTTTATTCCATTTATGGTCCGAGGGGATGTAAGAATGAATCATATATATTTGTTTAATTTAGTCAATTAGCATAAAGGGTAAATACTAATTTAATCCTCCGGCTTAGGTATTCAATATACGTATAGAACTTCGGTGGTATAATTTAATGCGATTAATCTGTTATGTTTGATTAAAATGTGAAACGAAATGGCAGGCATTGTGTTTGAAAAAAGATCGTTTTGAAGCGTTTACGGACGCGGTTATTGCAATAATTTTAACTATCTTGGTCTTGGAAATTCGTCTTCCTACAAATAACCACTCATTAAGTGCACTGATTGATATTGCCCCTCAATTTTTTGCATATATTTTCTCTTTCATTCTGATTTCGACTATGTGGGTGAACCATCATAACCTTTTTATGCAAGTTAAAACAATCAATAATCAAACTTTGTGGCTGAATATTATTTTATTGTTTTGGTCTTCTCTTTTGCCTTCAACAACTGCTTGGATTGGAACAAGCATGATGTCGCGAGTGCCTGCGGTTCTTTATGCTTTAAACGTTACCCTTTATAATTTATCATTCGGAATGCTGCGAGAGAATGTTATAAAATACAACAAAATAATTAAGGCCAGGCGGAAGTTAGAGCGGGTTTCCTTTTTAATCAATATAATTTCTTTGCTGGGAACCTTTTTCTGGTCACCCTTAGTTTTCATTGGCTTGATTATCAATGTTTTATTGTGGTCCTTGCCCCATATTTTCACCAACAATAATTAAATGATAGAGGACAGTTGCTCTTTTTGGGAGGCAATAGGTGAATTACAACGTATTTTCTGTACACAAAAAGTGAACCCTTGATTGATCAAGGATTCACTACTAATTTATGCGCCCGGGGGGAATCGAACCCTCATTTCAAGAACCGGAATCTTACGTGCGATCCATTACACTACGGGCGCATTAATACCCTAATATCATACTCGAATTTCCCTTTAGACGCAAGAATATAAAAAAGTGAAGTCTGAAACCGCTTTCCCAAGGGATTTGCGTTGCATTTATTACCTGTTCTGCTATACTCGAATCTGGGTTTAGATTTACTCTAACTCGGTAACATGCTTGAAGGGCAATTCACAATCTGCTACTGATTTTGTTTTTCAAAAGTGTTACCATTAGTTGTGTACTATTAATTAAATTTTTCTTGATTTCCTAAAGGAGGAAAACTTAGTATGACTGTAAAGATTGGTATTAATGGTTTTGGCCGAATTGGTCGTTTGGCATTCAAGAGAATTCATGAATTGCATTCAGACAAGATTCAGGTTGTCGCAATTAATGATTTAACTACTCCTGACATGTTGGCATATTTGTTGAAATATGATTCAACTCATGGCCGTTTCCCTGGTGAAGTTTCATCAAGTGACAAGGGTATTATCGTTGATGGACGTGAAATCCCTGTTTACGCTGAAAAAGATGCTTCAAACCTTCCTTGGGTTAAAAATGATGGCGTTGATTACGTTCTTGAATGTACTGGTTTTTACACATCTGAAGAAAAATCACAAGCCCATATTAAAGCTGGCGCAAAGCGAGTTTTGATCTCAGCACCTGCTGGTAAGATTAAGACTGTTGTTCCTGGTGTTAACTTGGATACTTTGGACTCAGATGATGTTATTGTTTCTGCTGGTTCATGCACAACTAACTGCTTGGCACCAATGGCATACTTCTTGGACAAAGACTTTGGTATCAAAGTTGGTACTATGACTACTGTCCATGCATTCACTGCTTCTCAACAAATTCTTGATGGTCCTAAGACTAAGAAGAAGAGAAACAACCGTACTGCCAGTGCTAATACTATTCCTCATTCAAGTGGTGCTGCTAAGGCTCTTGGCTTAGTTGTTCCTTCAGTTAACGGCAAATTGATGGGCCACGCACAACGTGTTGGTGTTGTTGATGGTTCATTAACTGAATTGGTAACTGTTTTGGACAAGACTGTTACTGCTGATGAAGTTAACCAAGCAATGAAGAAGCACACTGAAAACAACGATGCCTTTGGTTGGAACGAAGACGAAATTGTTTCATCAGATATCATTGATGATCCTCATGGCTCAGTATTTGACCCAACTCAAACTGAAGTTACTACCGGTGATGACGGTGCTCAATTAGTTAAGACTGTTGCATGGTACGATAACGAATGGGGCTTCACTTGCAACATGGTTCGTACTTTGTTGAAGTTCGCTGAACTTTAATATTTAACATGTTTTATAATTGGCGGAGGAGGGTTTCTTCTCCGTCATTTTATTGTTTAAAATTAGTTTTAACTATAATAAATTAATTCGGAGGTTTTCAAATTGGCTAAATTAACTGTTTCCGATTTGGATCTTGAAGGCAAAAAAGTTTTAATGCGTGTTGACTTCAACGTTCCTATTAAAGATGGTGTTATTGGTGATGACAACCGTATCCAGGCAGCTTTACCCACTATCAACTATGTATTGGATCACAAGGGCAAGGCTATCTTGTTCTCGCATCTTGGCAGAGTTAAAAAAGAAGACGACAAAAAGGGATTGACCTTACGTCCAGTTGCTGAAAGACTTTCAAATCTTCTTAATAAGCCAGTAATTTTTGTTCCTGTAACTGAAGGACAACAATTAGAAGATGCCATCAATAAGATGGAAAACGGTAGCATTTTGCTTGTTGAAAATACCAGATATGAAGATGTTGTTAACGGCGAATACGTAAAGCGTGAATCCGGCAATGATCCAAAGCTTGGTCAATACTGGGCTTCACTTGGTGATGAATTTATCAATGATGCATTTGGTACTGCTCACCGTTCTCATGCTTCAAACGTTGGTATTGCAACTGCAATGCATAATACTCACAAACCAGTTGCTGCTGGCTTCTTAATGGAAAAAGAAATCCAATTCTTGGGCGATGCAGTTAACAATCCAAAGCGTCCATTTGTTGCCATTCTTGGTGGCGCAAAAGTTTCTGACAAGATTGGTGTTATTGATAACCTTATTGGTAAAGCTGATAAGATCATCATTGGCGGTGGAATGACTTACACATTTTATGCTGCTAAGGGCATTAAAGTTGGTAATTCCCTTGTTGAAAAGGATAAAGTTGACGTTGCCAAGAGTATTCTTGACAAAGGCGGCGACAAGATTGTTTTGCCAGTTGACAACGTGGTAGCAAAAGAATTTAAGAATGATGCAGATCACAAAGTTGTTGAAGGCGACATTGATGACGGTTGGATGGCTTTGGATATTGGTCCTAAATCAATTCAAGAATTTGAAGACGTTTTAAAGGATGCCAAGACTGTTGTTTGGAACGGTCCAATGGGCGTCTTTGAAATGGAAAACTTCGCTCAAGGTACTTTGAAGATTGGTGAATTCTTGGGTACTTTATCTGACGCAACAACCATTGTCGGTGGTGGTGATTCAACTGCTGCTGTTAAGAAGCTTGGTGTTGCCGACAAATTAACTCATATTTCAACTGGCGGTGGCGCTTCCTTAACTTATTTGGAAGGTAAAACCTTACCTGGTATTGCTGCAATTGATGACAAGTAAATCAATAAAGACCTGCTTTTTAGCGGGTCTTTTTTTAATTGGTATAGGAAGTTCTGGCATTTGAGACTTATTTCCGCTAGAATAGCAGTAATAACTAAAAAGGAAATGATTTTTAATGAGAATTCCATTCATTGCCGGCAACTGGAAAATGAACTTGTCGGTAAAAGAATCCGTTGATTTTTTAAAGGCAATTAAAGGTAAGCTTCCTGACCCTAAAGTCACGCAGACTGGAATTGCTGCCTCACCATTATTTTTGGAATCAATGTTAGAAAATCGTGGTGATATGCCACTCATTATTGCTGCCGAAAATTGTTTTTATGAAGATGAAGGTGCTTATACCGGGGAAGTTAGCCCAAAAGCACTTGCAGAAATGGGAGTTACTCACGTTATTTTAGGGCACTCTGAACGAAGAAAGTATTTTAATGAAACTGATGATATTGTGAATCGCAAAGTCCAAGCGGCTTTACGAAATAATTTAATTCCTATTGTCTGCTGCAATGAAACAATGAGTCGAAGAGAATCTACCGATAGAATTTCTTGGGTAGTAAGTCAAGTTACCAATGCGTTAAAGGGAATTACCACTGACCAAGCAGCCAAGATTATTATTGCCTATGAACCCAGTTGGGCAATCGGGAGCGGTCAAACTGCCAGTCCTCAGGAGGCCGAAGAAGGGTGTTATTTAATTCGCCAAACTGTTGCCGATTTATATTCCGATGAACTAGCTGATGGCGTTCGGGTTCTTTATGGCGGCAGTGTTAATGATGATAATGCTCAGCAAATTTTACAGCAAAAAGATATTGATGGTGCATTAGTTGGTGGAGCAAGTTTGAAACCGGATTCATTTTTAGGCCTTGCAAATTTTTTACAAAATAAATAATAATAATCCCAAATTGAGTTGAAACGTGGGAGCAAAACTAATAAAATTGGGTATGAACCTTGTACAAAAGGTCACAACTTTCGCTAAGGAGAGAAAAAAATATGTCAATTATTTCTGATATTTATGCTCGTGAGGTTCTTGATTCACGTGGTAACCCAACTGTTGAAGTTGAATTATATACTGAAGCAGGTGCATTTGGCCGCGGAATTGTTCCTTCAGGTGCTTCAACTGGTGAACACGAAGCCGTTGAATTGCGTGATGGTGACAAGGACCGTTACATGGGCAAAGGTGTAACCAAAGCCGTAGATAACGTTAACAACATCATTGCTAAAGAAATTGTTGGCTATGATGTGACCGACCAACTTGGAATCGACAAGGCAATGATTGCTTTGGATGGTACTCCTAATAAAGGCAAGCTTGGTGCAAACGCTATTTTGGGTGTTTCTTTGGCTGCTGCCAGAGCTGCTGCTGATGAACTTGAAGTTCCTTTGTACAACTACCTTGGCGGCTTCAACGCCCACTTGCTTCCAACTCCAATGTTGAATGTTATCAATGGTGGTAAGCATGCTAACAACAAGGTTGACTTCCAGGAATTTATGATCATGCCTGTTGGTGCTCCATCAATAAAAGAAGCCATTCGTTGGTCATCAGAAACATTCCATGCTTTGAAAGATTTGCTTAACGAACGTGGTTATTCTACTGCCGTTGGTGATGAAGGTGGTTTTGCTCCTGACCTTAAGAACAACGAGGAACCATTTGAGATCTTGGTTGAAGCTATCGAACGTGCCGGCTACAAACCTGGCAAGGATATTGATATTGCTTTTGACTGTGCTGCATCTGAATTCTTTGATGCTGACACTAAGAAGTACAATTTAAAGGGCGACGGTAAGTCATACACAGCTGACGAATTTGTTGGCTTGCTTGAAAGCATCGTTGACAAATACCCAATTATTTCTATCGAGGATCCTCTTGATGAAAACGAATGGGAAGATTGGCAAATGGCTACTAAACGCCTTGGCAAGAAAGTCCAAATTGTTGGTGATGATTTGTTTGTTACTAACACTGATTACCTTAAGAAAGGTATCAAGATGGGCGTTGCCAATGCTATTTTAATCAAGCTTAACCAAATTGGTACTTTAACTGAAACTGTTGAAGCTGTTGAAATGGCTAAAGAAGCTGGTTATACAGCTATCATTTCACACCGTTCTGGTGAAACTGAAGATACTACCATTGCTGACTTGGTTGTTGCTATGAACGCTGGCCAAATTAAGACTGGTTCAATGAGTCGTGGTGAAAGAATTGCCAAGTACAATCAATTGATGAGAATCGAAGATCAACTTGGTGATGTTGCTGATTACAAAGGCATTCACTCATTCTACAACTTGTCAGAACAAGCTCGTCAGGATATTTTGAACAAGTAATTAAATAAGTAATTTCTAAAAAAGTCGCTTCGGCGGCTTTTTTTAATTTTAAAACCCGCTGTTTTGCGTAATTAATTTGGAGCACACAAAATGGAGGGCTTTATTTTGAAAAAATTTATTTTATTATCGTCAGCATTAATTAGTTTTGTGGGGATTGGCAAGTCGGTAGATGTTGCCCAAGCAAATGACATTCCTGAAAGCATTTCTGAGCAGACAACTGCAAAAAAGAAAGTTATCGTGAACATAAATTGGATTGAAGGAGTAAAAATGTTTGACGGCACGCCGATGTCAGCTGTTGGAAAAAAATACGATTATTATTATGTCCCTGGACAACGTTTAGAACTCAAAGATTTACCAACTGGTGAAAAACCCAAGGAGCGTTATGTTGAGGTAAATGGGAAAGAGCGAATAAATGTTACTTATCTTGCATCAAATGCGATAGTTCAAGTTCGGGTAATCGATTCAAGTACTAAACGGGTTCTCAATACCATTATTTCTGATAAGGGTACAGTTGGGGGATGGTATCAATTTAGTGAGAAAAAGCTTATCAACACAGATTAATATGAGTTTGTTGAGCATTCACCTTTTTCTGGAACAATAATGCAACCAAACGAAATAATAGAGCTGTTTGTAAATAAAAAGAATGTTGATTCAAAAGGAAATGAAAACAGCAATGACAGGAATACTAGCTCTCAAAAAATAGAAGAAAAATCAACAACTACTGATGATCATCATTCCACTACAAAGGAAGCCACGACTGGTTTTTCTAAAGATAATAAAAAAGAAGTTTTACCAAAAACCAACAGCGAATTACTAAAAGAGCGACATGATGAATGGAAAAGCATGATTGCTCAACTAAAAGCTAGTGAACAAAAAACGGCTCAAACAGAAAGAGAAAGAATCAAAACAGAAAAGCTTCAGCAAAAAGAAAGGGCACGCCAGGTTTCTATTCAGCATGATCGAGAAAATTTGGCCAACAAAATGTTAGCAAGATTACAAAAATCTGAAGAGAAGCACGCAATTCAAGAAACAGCAGAACTAGAAAGGCAGAATAAGAATAAAAAGATCCAAGAAGATAAACAACAAAGATTGGCGGAAAAAGAACACCGAGATTTAGTTAAGCAAATGCAAAAAGATTTAGATTTGCGGGAACAAAAGATTGCAGCTCAAGAGAAAATAGTCAATTCTTTGGCTAAAAAAGAAAGACTTAAACAGGTTGCTTTAGAAAATGATCGGACTAAGCTTGCGGAAAAGATGCAAAATACTTTAAATGAGCATGAGAAAAAGGCCATTGCCAAAGAAAACGATCGAATTAAAAAAGAAAAGATTCGCCTTCAAAAAAGTGAAGAAAAAAATCAAGTAAAATTAAACCAAGACCGAACAAGTTTAGCTAAACGGATGATAAAAGATTTGCTGAAGAGTGAACAAAAAGTGCAAAAATCTCTGGCAAAACAAGAAGCGAAGACTGCTAAAGCTACGAATGATAAGGCTTCCGAATTTAAATCTTTAAAAGATCAACTATCAAGGGTTGAAAAAATGGTTCTCGAATTAGACAAAAAAATAGCTGAAACCCAAAAAGAAATTAATAGCCTTAAAAATCAGCTAAATAAGTTTGAATAAAAAAGTGGTGGAAATTTTTGTGAAAAGTTAGGTTCTGCTTTGATGATATAATAATAGTAACTTAAAAAATTGCTGAGATGAATTTATCTAAATGAAAAGGAATCACCTAGAAGAATTTAAAAATATTTTATACGGAATTATTATTGGATTATTGGCTGGAACTGTAATTTCAGTTTTTCGATTGCTGATCGTTTCTTTGATGAAGATAATGACTTCAATTTATGTTAAAGGAATGCATAATCTTGAATTTCTGCTTGTTGCTTTGGCAATAAACTTGGTTATCGGGCTTTTAGTTGGATTATTTGTCAAAAAGCAGCCCCTAATAAAAGGATCAGGAATCCCTCAAGTAGAAGGGCAACTTCTTGGTGAGTTAGATTACAAATGGTGGTCCATTCTTTGGCGAAAATTTGTTGGTGGAGTATTAGCGATTGGCAGTGGCCTTTATCTCGGGCGAGAAGGTCCTTCCATCCAACTTGGATCTACGGTCGGTCAAGGATTTAGTGAATCATTGAAACTTGATGAAACTAGTGAAAAGATTATGATTTCTAGCGGTGCGGCCGCCGGATTGAGTGCGGCATTTAATGCCCCTATTGCAAGTACGATATTTGTACTTGAAGAAATTTATAGCGATTTTGCGACTAATATTTGGTTGGTTTCTTTGACGGCGGCAATTTCTTCGGATATGGTAGTAACTGATGTATTTGGATTAAAGCCGGTTTTTTATATGCCAACTAGTTCTTTGCCAATAAAATATTTCTTTTGGGTGATTTTGTTTGGAATTATTCTTGGCATTCTTGGTAGACTTTATCAAGTTTGTACTTTGAATATCGACAAACTTTATCGGTGGTTGTTTAAATTTCCCAGTTATTTATTTGGGGTGGTTCCTTTAATAATTGTCATTCCGCTTGGAGGATTTTTCCCCGGTTTGCTAGGTGGTGGCAATAATTTGATCTTAAATTTAAGTCCAACTAAATTTTCATTAGCAGTTTTATTTTTATTTTTAGTTATTCGATTTGTTTTTTCCGCGGTTTCTTATGGGAGTGGCTTGCCTGGCGGAATATTTTTACCTATTCTTTGTCTTGGGGCAGTGATTGGCGCAATCTTCGGTAAAACTTTGCTTTTGTTGGGGCTGTTGAATCAGACTTATTTTGCCAGTTTTATCATTATGGGAATGGCCGGATATTTTGCTTGCATTTCTAAAGCTCCATTTACGGCAATTTTGCTGATAACAGAAATGGTTGGCTCCTTAAATCATTTATTAGGTTTAGCGACAGTTTCTCTTGTCGCTTACTTAGTAGTTGATTTGCTTGGAGGAAGTCCAATTTATTTTGCTATGATGGAAAATTTACTCCCGACAATCAAGAAAAATTTGCATTTGGCTTCAGCACGTGCTGCCCGAGTGATTTTACCGGTTTTTGTTGGTTCGCAAGTGGATGGTAAAAAAATTTCAAATGTTTCGTGGCCTGAAGGTTCCTTGTTAATTAAAATTGAAAGAAAAGGTGTCGAAATCGTTCCAAACGGGCAAATAAGGCTTAAAGCCGGAGATTCTTTGGATATCGAGATTGATTCGGAAAAAAGTAAACAAATTAATAATGATCTGAAACTTCTGACTAAGTAAATTTTGTTTAAAGGTAGCGCTAAAGCGATTATTATGTTAAATTATTAAGAGTAGTAGTACGCGTAATAAGCTCTAGGAGGCTTTGAATTGGCAAATTTATTTTTAACTCTGTTAATCATTGATAGCATTATTATTATAATTGCTGTTTTAATGCAACCTTCAAAGACGCAAGATGCAATGTCTGCCTTAACTGGTGGTGCTGATGACCTTTTTGCTAAGGCAAAGCCCCGTGGTTTTGAAGCATTTATGCAAAAGGTTACCGTTGTTCTTGGAGTAATCTTTCTTGCATTATCTCTTGGGTTGGTATGGTTTTCTTCACATTGACCGAAAATCCTCCTGTTTAAATGCAGGAGGTTTTTTATTATAATTAGATTGTATGGAAATGGGGTTGAAATCATGCAGCTAGCACCACAACCATTTTTCTTTGAGCATAGCACCAAAGGGGTCATTCTTTTGCACGCTTTTGCAAGTGGGCCAATGGATGTTCGGATGCTTGCTAGAGGCTTAGAGAAAAATGATTACACAGTTTATGGACCGATGTTTACTGGTCATGGAACTCCTGACTTTACAAACATTTTGACAAATGGATCGCCGCAACAATGGTGGCGAGATACAAAAGCCGCGATTCAATTTTTAAGGGATAAGGGAATTTCCCAAATTTGTATTTTTGGTGTTTCTCTTGGCGGAATTTACGCTGCCAAAGCGCTAGAAGAAGATCCTAATCTTTTAGGCGGAGGATCATTTGGTTCGCCAATTACCATTAGCCGAGATTTTAGTGTTCATGATACTTTTATGCAAATGGCCAAAGCAAATTATCAAAGGTATCATACTCCTCAAGAGCAAATGCAGGCAAAACTGAAATATTTAGATTCAAACGTTGATAATCTGTTGGATCAGGAGGCCAGATTTGCAAGTGAAGTAGCAAGAAATTTGTCGAAGGTTCATCAACCATATTTTATTGGTCAAGGTTTAAGTGACCAGATTGTTAACCCAGATGTGGTGCAGTTCATTCAATCTAACTTGAAAAATAGTTCGCATGTGGATGTTCATCGGTATGAAAACGCCAGTCACATGATCACTGTCAACAATGTTCACAAATTGTTGGAAAGTGATCTAAATAACTTTTTAGAGAAATTATACAAATAATAGAGGAATAAAGATTGCAAGATAAAGACTTAAAAAACGAAATTGAAAATGTTCTGCGAACCTACCCGGATAATGAATTTTCAGTCGAAAAGATTGCAGATGTTTTGAAGTATCATGGTTCACAAGCATTTAAACTTATCGTCCAAGAACTAGCAACTTTGGAAAGAGAAGATATTGCCAAGGTTACTCAGGATGGGAAATTCAGGTTAAATCCAGAGAAACAACAACTTGAGGGGATCTTTCACGCTAACGACAAAGGGTTTGGTTTTGTTGCCTATGATGAATCTGCCCCTGATGCTTATATTGCCCCGGACAATACTATGAACGCTTTGAATGGCGATACAGTCCAAATGCAGATTGTGCGGCCAGCTCAGCCTGGATCTGATAGAGGACCGGAAGGTAAAGTTTCTGCTATTGTAGACCGCAAGTATAAAACAGTAGTCGGACCATTCCAAAAGTCAGATGATGATCATGGATATATTGGTCAGGTTAAACTAACCGATAAGAAAATTATGAAGTATAAGTTTTACGTTAATGATGTCGGTCTTAAACCGACACCAGGGGAAGTCATCACTGCACAAATAACTGAATATCCCAACGAAAAGCATCCTGATTATATGGTGGGAATTGCTGATGAGGTTATTGGTTCCGTTGATGATCCTGGAATTGATATCTTACAAATAGTTTATGCTCATAACATTCCGGCTGAATTTCCCGAGGATGTCATGGAAGAAGCTGACAATATTCCTGATCATGTTACCGAAGAGGAAAAGGTTGGCCGAGAAGATTTAACCAATCAATCTTTAGTTACCATTGATGGCGAGTCTTCTAAAGATTTGGACGATGCTGTTGTTGTTTGGAAACTTGATAATGGAAATTATCATCTTGGTGTGCATATTGCTGACGTCAGCCATTATGTTAAACCCGGTAGTCTGATTGATAAGGAAGCCTATCGTCGAGGGACTTCTGTTTACTTAACAGATCGCGTCATTCCCATGCTTCCTAGAAGATTATCGAATGGAATCTGTTCACTAAATGAAGGTGAACTGCGCCTTTGTTTGAGCTGTGAGATGGAGATTGATCCGCAAGGAAATGTTATCAAGCATCGAATTCACCCCAGTTTAATGAAATCAGCAGCTCGAATGACTTATACCGCTGTTAATCAAATACTTGAGTCTCATGATCCTAAAACTATGGATCGTTACAAAGATTTAGTTCCAATTTTTGAGCAAATGGCCGATTTGCATAAAATATTGCTTAAAAAACGTCATCAAAGAGGAGCCATTGACTTTGATGATAATGAAGCGGAAATCATTGTNNGACACTTTAACTGCCTTTGGAATTAATGTTAAAGGAGACCCGCAACACATTAAACCAAAGACTCTTCAAAATGTTTTGAAAAAAGTCGCTGGAACCCCTGAGGAAACAATGGTTTCGGTTATGCTTTTAAGAAGTTTGAAGCAAGCCAGGTATGCTAATCAATCTTTAGGTCATTTTGGCTTGGCTGCGCCTTACTATACTCACTTTACTTCTCCAATTCGTCGTTACCCGGACACAATGGTTCATCGAATGATTCACTATTACCAAGATAACGGAATTAATGCGGAGACAAAGCAGAAGTTTGCGCCTGTGCTTGATGAAATTGCTGCCACTACTTCAGAATATGAACGTCGGGCTGTTGATGCTGAAAGAGATACTGATTCGATGAAGAAGGCTGAATATATGGCTGATCACATCGGTGAAGAATTTGATGCTGTCATTAGTTCTGTCTTAAAATTTGGGATGTTTGTCGAACTGCCAAATACTGTTGAAGGTTTGGTTCATATTAGTCGAATGACCGATGATTACTATGAGTATGTGGATCAGTTTATGGCACTGGTTGGCCGAAACACTAGGAGAACCTACAAGATGGGCCAACCAATCCGGGTAAAAGTTGTTAATGTGGACGTTGAACAAAGTGCCATTGATTTTGATATTGTTAATCCGCAAGATACTCCTACCAGTGATATGTTGCCTAAACGCCATTATTCAAATAATAGAAATAATCATGGCCATAGTAATGACCGGAATCATCACAATAACAATTCAAATTCTCATGGAAATTATCATTCCAATAACCATTATAAGAATAATGACCATGCTCACAGCCATTCTCAGCAACATCAAAATAATAATCGCAGACATTAATACCGAAAGTAGGCGATTTTTTGGCGAAGAAAAAAACTCAGCACAATAATGACAATTTAATGGCTCAAAATAAAAAAGCCAGGCATGATTATTCCATTTCGGATACTTATGAAGCCGGGATTGCTTTGACTGGGACAGAAATTAAATCAGTCAGAGAAAGAAGAGTAACTTTAAAGGATGGCTTTGTGCAAATTAGAAATGGCGAAGCGTTTTTAATGAATGTTCATATTAGTGAATATTTGCAAGGTAATCAATTTAACCATGATCCTCTAAGAAGTCGAAAGTTGTTACTTCATAAAAAAGAAATTAAACGGCTGACCGAAGCAGTTAAAGATAAAGGTGTTACAGTGGTTCCACTGAAAGTTTATCTCAAACACGGTTTTGCCAAAGTTTTAATTGGCGTTGCAACTGGTAAACGAGAGTACGATAAGCGAGAAACGATCAAAAAACGAGATCAAAAACGCCAAATTGAACGAGTAATGAAACATTACTAAAAAAGCTAAGGTAACTTCAATTTCATCTATGAAATTAAATTATCCTAGCTTTTTTAATTGTTTGGCTCAATTTTTCTGTAAGGCTGCAGCTTTTTTACTCTCAGTTTTGATAGATGAACTAAAGACGGGTGATTCAAAATGGCAGCAATTGCTATCACTAATGGCTCGTTAACTGTTCTTGTGGTGTCAATAATGCGAACTCCTTTATCAGACTCATTGTAAGATTTTATTTCAGCGATTTTATGGCCGCCACGATGAATAGTAAAGAATTGTTTTTTGGCACTTCCAGTTACTATCCAATTAAGGCCGTTAATATAAATTGTTACAAAGTAAAGCGAAAAATGGACAACTGAACTGCCAACAAAATTATCGTAATAAAAAAGGTCAAATCTTGGGGTGGTTCCAAGGCTGCGCTGCTTAACTTGGGCTAAGACCTCATTTTCTTTGGAATAAATATCGAAGCCATCGTCAATTAAGCCCCATTTTCCAACCACCAAATATTTGATATCTTTATATTCGTCAGTTACCTTAGTAGCTCTTGTTCGATCTAGCTCGGTAACATTTAGCTGAACTTTTCGACTCATTGCCCCAAATCCTTTTTAACATTTTAGTCTATTCTAACACGGAGTGTAGCTTTTTACTTCCATGTTATTTGAAAAATCTATGGTACAATAAACGTTGAGGTGTTAGTAATGAAACCGTTTATAAAAAATGACTGGTGGGAAATTTTAAAACCAGAATTTGAAAAATCTTATTATCAACAGCTCAGAAAATTTCTGGTCTTTGAATATTCTCATTACAATATTCATCCAGACATGAATAATATTTATGAAGCATTTCAACTAACTCCTTTTAGTAAGGTAAAAGTTGTTATTCTTGGCCAAGATCCATACCATGAGCCTGGCCAAGCTCAGGGTTTAAGTTTTTCGGTTGCACCGGGGACTAAAATTCCGCCTTCGTTAATAAATATCTATAAGGAATTACAATCTGATCTAGGAATTAAACCCGTGGACCACGGGGACCTAACTAGTTGGGCAAAACAAGGAGTCCTTCTTTTAAACTCTGTTTTGACGGTCAGAAATGGTCAAGCGTTCTCGCATAAAGGTAAAGGTTGGGAACAATTAACCGATGCAGCAATCAAGAAACTTTCACAAAGGGATAAACCGGTAGTGTTTATTCTTTGGGGACGAGCAGCCAGGGACAAGATTTCTTTAATTGATACAACAACCAACATTGTTATCCAGTCAGCTCATCCAAGCCCATTGTCAGCAAATCGAGGGTTCTTTGGCTCAAAACCATTTTCCAAAACTAATGAAGCTTTGGAGGCAATGGGGGAAACGCCGATTAATTGGCAGCTTCCTGAAAAAGTTGGCAAAGAGTCTTTGAAGAATTCATAAACTTGGTTTTAAATTGTTGTTACTAGAGGAGGATTTTCTAATGGATTTATTTGATAGTCTGAAGCAAAAGATCAGCGGCAAAAAAATTAGTATTGTTTTTCCTGAAGGCAATGATGTCAGAATTCTCGGGGCAGCTTCGCGACTAAAAAAAGATGGTTTAATTGAACCAATCATTTTGGGCGCTAAGGCCGAAGTTGATTCTGTTGCCAGTAAAGCTGGAATTGATATTAGTGATCTAAAATTGATTGATTTTCAAAATCAACCTGCTGATGTTATTGACAAAATGGCTGATGCGATTGTTCAAAGACGAAAGGGCAAAACAGATTCGCAACTTGCTCACAAGTGGCTAACTGACCCTAATTATTATGGAACTACCTTGGTTTATATGGGAGAAGCAGATGGTATGGTTTCTGGAGCTAATCATCCAACTGGTGATACTGTTAGACCAGCTCTTCAAATTATCAAGACAAAACCTGGGGTTAAGTTAATTAGTGGCTCTTTTATTATGCAGAAAGGTGATCAGCGTTATTTGTTTGCTGATTGTGCGATCAATTTGGATCCTGATGCAGCTAGTTTGGCTGAGATTGCGGTTGAAAGTGCTAAGATTGCTAAAACATTTGATATTGATCCTAAAGTTGCTTTACTTAGTTTTTCAACAAAGGGCTCTGCAAAGGGAGATATGGTTACTAAGGTTCAAGAAGCTACTAAACTTGCTCAGCAGAAAGCTCCTGATATTCCTATTGATGGTGAGCTTCAGTTTGATGCTTCCTTTGTTCCAGAAGTTGGTGAACGAAAAGCTCCAGGTTCTAAAGTTGCCGGTCATGCAAATGTCTTTATTTTTCCTGAACTTCAGTCAGGAAATATTGGCTACAAGATTGCTCAAAGATTTGGTGGATTCGAAGCTATTGGCCCAATTCTTCAAGGAATGGCTAAACCAGTTTCTGATCTTTCTCGTGGGAGCAATGAAGAGGACGTTTACAAGGTTGCGATTATCACTGCTGCCCAATCATTACAGGATTAGTGAAATCTGTTAAAATAAATAAGAGTCTAAGGTCGACCATAATTACTTGGGCGACCTTTATTTTACATGAGGTGATATTTTGAAAAAATCATTAATAGTTTTCAGCCCTGAAGAGACAATGCAGCTGGGAAACAAATTATCAAATTTTCTTCAACCAAAGGACGTAATTCTTCTGGATGGAGATTTGGGAGCTGGAAAAACAACTTTTACCAAAGGACTAGCCAAAGGTCTGGGAATAAAACGGCCAGTTAGAAGCCCTACGTTTACCATTATTCGCGAATACCCTCAAGGAAGAATCCCCCTTTATCATATGGACATTTATCGCCTAGAAGATGGAAGTGCTGATGAACTTGGCTTAGACGAGTATTTTAACGGTGACGGCGTAAGTGTAGTTGAATGGTCTAAATTTGTGGCAGATGCTTTGCCTAAAGTTTATTTAAGAATTATTTTTCAAAGAGATGACAAGAAAGGTGAAAATTTTCGTAATATTACCTTTGAATCAGATGATGCCAGATTTTCGAAAATAATTGAACAAATTCTTGGTGAAAAGAAATGAGCAAACAAGTGGAATTTCGTCTTGCTGAGCCAAAGGAAAGTCAAAAAGTTTTAGATTTATTAGCTAATTTGGAAAAACAAACAAAGACTTTTTTTGTTGATTCTAATATTAAAGAAATTTCGCCGACCACTGAAGCAAAACAAATTGATTTAATGAATCACTCAAAAGAAAAATTGATGGCAGTTGCGGCCATTGGTGAAGACTTAATTGGAATTATTACGATTTGGGAAAAGCAAGATCATCAAGGTGAAGTGGGCATTGCAGTACTCAAGCAATATCAAAGAATGACAATTGGAAGCAATCTTCTTCAGCTAGCTATTGACTGGGGAGTAAATTATAGCAATTTGGATTCCTTATATTTGGAAGTTTATACAAACAATCTTCCTGCTGTTCACCTTTATAAACAAAATAGATTTGAAATAATTGATAAAAAGAATTCTCCTCATGGTTTAATCTACGAAATGCTGTTGCCTTTAGATTCTTCTAAATAAAAATAATTTTTAAACTTTTAATGATTGAGGATCAATATTTTTTTCAAAATAAAAAATTCAAACTTTTTCTTAAACTTAAGCAAGAAAAAGTCTGAATTATTTTTTGGTGCTAAATTGCTTTAACAAATGGCATAAGCGCAGAATCGCCAAATTGTTGTTGTTGAGTTAAAAGAATATTCGCACAGGCGACACTGTCATCTAAGGCATTATGGTGATGTTCAAGGGTGATGTTTAAAATGTCACATAAGGTGTTTAATTTGTGGTTTTGTAATTGAGGATAAAATTGTTTGGATGTTCTTAAAGTATCAATGGTCAAGTAATGAGGTGGTTTTATGCTGTATCTCTCTAAAGTTCTTTTTAAAACGCTGTTATCAAAGGATGCATTGTGAGCAACTACCAATTTATCTACTTCAAATAAAGGCTTAATATGCTGCCAAATCTCAGGGAAAGTTGGGGCCAATTCAACGTCTTTTGAATGAATGCCGTGGATTTTAATATTTCGCCAGTCAAAATTAGTTTCTGGATTTATTAGAGAATAAAATTCGTGTGTGACTTGATTGTTCCGGACTACTGCCAAGGCTAATGAGCAAGCACTAGCTCGTTTAGCATTTGCTGTTTCAAAATCCATTGCAACAAAATTCATGTTTTCCACCTCAATTCATAATGATATTGTACAAACCACAAACTAAAAAGGCAACCCAACTGCCTGTCCAATTCACCATTTAACAATTTTTTCGTGTTAATATACTTATATAAGCATTTGAAATGGAGAGACAATAATGGAAAACGTTACTGAAAGTTATTCAACAATGGTTTCTGAGTACCCAAAAATTGAAATTCTTTTAAATGAATCGTTGTCGAAATACACTCATACCAAAACTGGGGGTCCGGCAGATATTTTAGCATTTCCTGGTTCTGTTAAAGAAGTTCAAGATCTTTTGAAGTATGCTAATAGCCATAAAATTCCAGTTACAGTCATTGGTAACGCTAGCAATTTAATCGTAAAAGACGGGGGAATTCGTGGCTTGACCATGATTTTGACCAAAATGAATCAAATTAATATTGAAGGAAATAGTGTAGTGGCTCAATCGGGAGCAGCCTTAATTGACGTTACTAAAGCTGCTCAAAAAAATTCCCTTTCTGGAAGTGAATGGGCTGCTGGAATCCCCGGCAGTGTCGGTGGCGCGGTGTTCATGAATGCCGGTGCTTATGGAGGGATGATTGCCGATGTTGTTTCTTCCAGTACGGTTTTAAATTTAGATGGAACAATTGAAACTTTGAACCATGAACAGCTAGACTTTTCCTATCGTCATTGCAGTGTTCAGGAAAATAAACAAATTGTCTTGGAAGCCACGTTTAGTTTAACTTCTGGTGATGGAATTAAAATTCAAGCAAAGATGGATCATTTTAATGCTTTGCGAGCTTCTAAGCAGCCACTGGACCTGCCTTCATGTGGAAGTGTTTTTAAGCGCCCCAAAGGCTATTTTGCCGGTAAACTAATCCATGATTCAGATCTTCAAGGATTCCAAATTGGTGGGGCTCAAGTATCCTTAAAACATGCCGGTTTTATTGTTAATATTGATCACGCTACCGCGACAGATTATTTAAATGTTATTCATCATGTTCAAGAGACTGTTTATTCTAAATTTGGAGTTCATTTACACACAGAAGTTAGAATTATTGGTGAGAATTTAGAAAAGTAAGGGTGTGATCCAGTGCATATTGTCGTATCGGTGATACTTTTAATATCACTGGTTTTATTTTCAAATGTGATTAGTCACTTTATTCCTTCAATACCAGTTAGTTTGATTCAAATTGGATTGGGTTTGGTTTTGGCTTTATTTAGCCGTTTCTCAATTCCTTTGAACACTGACTGGTTTTTGCTATTGTTTATTGCACCGCTTCTTTTTAATGATGGTCGGCGATTTCCGAAGAGAGAATTGTGGAAACTTAAGGGACCAATTTTAGCCAATGCGGTCATTCTTGTGTTTTTAACTACCATTTTAGGCGGTCTATTATTTCATTTAGTAATTCCAACTATGCCATTTTCGGTTAGTTTTGCTTTGGCCGCGATTCTTTCACCAACCGATCCGGTTGCTGTTCAATCAATAGCTAAAAAGACTAAACTTCCTGAAGATGTTATGCATATTGTTAATGGTGAAAGTCTGATTAATGATGCCAGCGGGTTAATTGCATTTAAATATGCGATTGCCGCAACAGTAACCGGTGTTTTTTCGATTAAGGCTGCAACCTTAGATTTCTTTTATATTAGCATTGTGGGGTTTTTAGTTGGCTTACTATTGATGGCGATAATTCTTTTTATTCAAAATTGGCTTTATCAACAGGGTATAAATGATTTAATTTTTAATACTGTGTTGCAGATTACTACTCCTTTTGTTATTTATTTAATTACTGAAGATTTTCTTCATGCATCTGGGCTTATTGCCGTAGTTACAGGAGGAATTTTTGCTCATCTTTATGGATCTGTTCCTGAACAAGGGCGTCCAGAATTAACTCTGGTCAGCGAAAAGACTTGGGATATTATCATATATATATTAAATGGAATTGTTTTTGTGATTTTAGGTAGTGAATTACCTTTTGCAACCAATCACGTCATTTCTGACAACAATATCAATACTTTATTAGCCTTTGGTATTTCAGTAATTTGTTGGTTGATTCTTTTTGTTATCCGGGTCTTATGGATTTTTGGTTACCAAATATCTAGAGCCATTCGGGGGAATTTGGAGGATAAGAAATTTCCTTTCAGAAATTCTTTACTAGCTGGTCTGTCTGGAGTTAGAGGAGCTATTACAATGGCTGGTGTCCTGTCAATTCCGTTAACAATTAATGGTGGCAGAGCATTTCCATCCAGATCTTTGGCCTTGTTTATAGCGGCAATTGTCATCATTATCAGTCTTGTTGTTGCCACAATTACTTTACCGTTAGTTTCAGAAGATAAGACGCCTTTGTTAACTCGTGCTAGCAATGGTTCGGATGTTGAAGAAACAGCAGGTAAGCGAACCGCCAGTTACGTTTCCGAAGATCAAGCTCGCATTTATATTATGAAATTGGCGGTTCAAAATATTGAAGAGAATCGGCGTCCGGACAACACTAAAGAAGCTTATGACTTGATTTTGGATTACCAATTTATGATTCGCCAACTTGAGATAAAGAATCAATCTGATAGCAAAACAAATTCAGTTATTGATGATGAGGTCGCCCTTAGAAGAGTTGCTTTAAATGGAGAAATGAAATCTTTGAGGCAGCTTTTTTCCAAAAAAGAAATTTCTAAATCAGCATATTTAATTGCTTATAAACGACTGGATAAGGTTGAAAAACGTTTGATGAAAGTTGCAAGTGGTAAAGCCAGAGTTAACAATGTTCAGTTTCAAAAAATCGTCAGGATCAAAAATTTGATTTTGATGATTTTTAACCGGCGAACTTATAAAAAAATTACTGACGACCTTTCTTTGATTCAACGAGAAGGTTTCAAGCAAGCAATATCTGAACTCTCTAAATACTTTGATAGAAAAGATATTGTCGGTAGTCGGTTTAATTCTCAGTCAATTTATCACCTTGTAGTACATTATAGAAACCAGATTGAAATTGCCAAAGCACATTCCAAAAAAATTTCCAAAGCTCATAATAACAATATGCAAAATCTCAGAATCAAGGCTCTTGCTGCCCAAAGAGAAGGGGTTCAGATTCTTCTTGAACAAGGTGAAATTGATTGGGCAATGGCTGCTCGCCTCCGTCAATATATTAATTATTCAGAAGCTGTTTTGATAATGGATTATCAAAATGAAGAATAAAAAAGATCGAACCCGTCATTTTTTAAGAAGTTTATCTTCCGGGTTTTCGATCTTTTTTGATGTTATTTGGTTTTGAGTTTGATAATCAAAAGAAACAAATTTTAAGCAGCTGTACAAAACTAGTTGGACAAATGTTAGCAGAAAAATAAATACTAAGGTTTTTTCGTTCCACATATCTAATAAGGGTTTGACAAACATCATGGGAGTTATAAAAAGATAAACAGTATGGATTCTCAAAAACCTGCCAATAAATATTCCTACCGAAGATAAGGTGGTTAAAATGATGACAAGAATTGGCTTTAACCATTTTGATTTTGGCGCATAACGACTTTTTATTGACCCGGAAATTTGATCTAAACCCCAGGTACCAATGATTACGGAAAATAATGCGGATACAAGCAGCAAGGTAAAATTAAACCACATTGTATTGTTAAGTCTTAACATTCCGTCCACATTGTAGGGAGACAATAAAGATAAATGAAAAAGGTCTGTCAAAAGATATGGGGTGTTTGGATAAAACATTAACCATAAAATCAAGATTATCCAAAAAAGCAAAGAATTCTTTGGCTCCCTGGAATTAATATGAAAGCTCAATTCAATGGGAATATAGGCTAAAAATGTATTTAAGATTAGAAAATTAAACGGTGGCAGTTTTAGATAAAGCCAGAGAAGGATCATCCAAGTCACAAAGCATATTCGAATTATCCACGCTTTTCTATTATTCACGACAAAACCTCCCAATGACTATTAAACTATTTTTTGAAATTAAATTCCAATACTATTTTCTGTTTACAAGTAATTTTTATATTTACTTTAAATATCTTCATAGCTGCTGAACCAAAGCCAATGTCTTCAAACAAAATAGAGCACAAATGATATAATGGGTTTTAGAAATATTGAGGAGAATTATATGATTTGGTCTGAAATTTTCACATTACGCAATTTGATAAACCTTGTCGATATCCTAATCGTCTGGTTTTTAATATATAACCTGTTGCTTTTAGTTCGAGGCACCCGGGCAGTTCAGTTGCTCCGAGGCGTTATTTTGGTCATTATTGTTCGAATTATAAGTGGGGTTATTGGCCTTTCTATGCTCTCTTGGGCGATGGATCTGGTTATTAATTGGGGTGTTATTGCAATGATTGTTATTTTCCAGCCAGAGATTAGAAGAGGACTTGAACATCTAGGCCGAGGCTCTCTTTTTGTGAAAAGCAATCGGGAAAATGAAGCAAACAAGAAATTAATATCTGCGTTAGATAAAGCAATTCAGTATATGTCAAAAAGGCGAATTGGCGCTTTGATTACAATTCAAATGAATACAGGACTTGAAGAGTATATTGAGACGGGGATAAATGTTGACGCTGATGTTACTGGTGAACTTTTAATAAATATTTTCATACCAAATACTCCCCTTCATGATGGAGCGGTAATTATTAAGGATAATCGGATTGCCGTTGCTGCTGCATACTTACCTTTATCTCAAAGTAATTTGATTCCTAAAGAATTAGGAACTAGGCATCGAGCCGCTGTCGGAATTTCGGAAATTACTGATGCATTAACAATCGTAATCTCCGAGGAGACTGGGGAGGTTTCAATTACCCAAAATAATGAATTACTGCGTGGAATGACCCAAGAGGATTATTTGAAATATTTGAATGATCAACTGAATCATTCCCATCAGACTCCTGATCGAGGTAGTTTCTTGAATAGTGTTGCTACCTTCATTGACAAGCATTTTAGAAGAGGGGGCCAACCATGAGAAAATATTTTAAGCGTAACTGGACTTACCTGGTTTTGTCTTTTGTAATAACAATCTTGTTATTTTTGTATGTTAATGGCACTCAGGCTAAGAACAGCGACTCAATGATTTTTGGCAATCGTACTCATTTAACCTTGACTGCCAATAAGTCTGATTCTTTTTCGGTTCCGCTCTCTCTTAGCGTAGACAGTAACTCCTATTTTGTCACAGGTTATCCTGAAAAAGTAAAGATTCATATCACTGGCCCATCTGCTTTGGTGACAACGACTGCCAATACGCGAATCTTTAAGGCTTATGCTGATTTATCAAAATTAGGAGTTGGCAAACATCGGGTAAGGGTTAAACAGGAAGGATTGAATAGCGAACTAAAGTATCAATTTACTCCTGCTACGATTGATGTTGATATCCAACCAAGAAAGACAGTAACTTACCCTATTTCAGTTGCTTTTGATAAATCTAATATTGCTGCAGGGTATGTTGCTGGTAAACCAACTACGGACGTTAAAAACGTTAAAATTACTGGGGCTTTAAACCAAATTAATCAAATTAATCGAGTGGTTGCTCAGCTAAATATTCCTAGAAATGAAAATTCCAATGTTAATAATCAGGCGATTATTGAAGCTCTTGATTCTAATGGAAACACCGTTAACGTTGTAATTACGCCAGCAACTGCTGATGTGTCATTACCAATCACGCCAGGTAACAATAAAGAACTGCCTATTAAGTTAAAACCTAAAGGTACAACGAGTTCAAGTGGTAGTTTTTCTCTAAAAGCTAATATCAATAAAGTAAGAGTATTTGGAACGAATAGTCAACTGGACCAAATTAAATCTGTAATTGTTCAAGTTGATACAAGTGGCGTAACAAATACTAAGACTAAAGATATTCAATTGGATAGCAAGTTGAACAATGTCAAAGGTTTTGATCCTTCAGATATTCAAGTAACAATAACTAAAAAGTAAATATTCGAAAACGAGGAGTTTTTAAAATGAAATATTTTGGAACCGATGGAGTTAGAGGAGTTGCAAACAAAGAACTTACACCTGAATTAGCCTTTAAATGTGGTCGTGCGGGAGGTTTTGTTTTGACTTCCCACTCTTCGCGTAAGCAGCCCCAAGTATTAGTTGCAAGAGACACAAGAATTTCGGGGCAAATGCTTGAACAGGCATTAATTGCTGGTTTGCTTTCTGTTGGAATTGAAGTTTTAAATTTAGGAATAATTACTACTCCTGGAGTGGCGTACTTAGTAAGGAACCAAGATGCGGATGCTGGTGTAATGATCACCGCTTCTCATAATCCAGTGGAATACAATGGTATTAAATTTTTTGGATCAGATGGGTATAAGCTTTCTGATTCTCTTGAAGAAGAGATTGAAGGTATTTTAGAAAAGCCTACAGATACTCTTCCTCGTCCAGCTGCAAAGGGACTCGGTACAGTAAGTGACTTTTTGGAAGGAAGCCAAAAGTATATTCATTTTCTTGAACAGACGATCAATAATGATGATTTGTCAGGCTTGAGAATTTGCGTTGATGCAGCCAATGGGGCTACTAGTAAACTAGTTAGCACTTTATACGCAGATTTAGGAATCGAATATCAGACTCTCGCTACTAATCCAGATGGTTTGAATATAAATGATAATGTGGGCTCAACGCATCCTAAACAGCTTCAAGATTTTGTTGTTAAAAATGGTGCCCAAGTTGGGGTTGCTTTTGATGGTGATGGTGATCGTTGTATTGCTGTTGATGAAAACGGTCAGATAGTTGATGGCGATAAAATTATGTTTATTTGTGGTAATTACATGTCCCAGCGTGGCAGGTTAAAGAAAGATACCATTGTTACTACTGTGATGAGCAACATGGGGATGTACAAGGCAATGGCCAAGAATGGACTTCATAGTGTAAAAACCCAGGTTGGTGACCGTTATGTAGTTGAAAAAATGAATGAGGGTGGCTATAACCTGGGCGGTGAACAATCTGGCCATATTGTTTTTCTTGATTTCAATACAACTGGTGACGGGATGCTTACTAGTTTACAGTTGCTTTCAATTATGAAAAAAACAGGCAAAAAGTTATCTGAATTAGCAAATGAAGTTCAAAAGTTTCCGCAAAAATTAGTTAATGTTAAGGTTGCGGATAAAAAAGCAGCTATGAAAAATCCTGAAATTCAAAAGGTTATTTCTTTGGTTGAAAAAGAGATGGATGGTGATGGTCGAGTATTAGTACGACCTAGTGGAACCGAACCTCTTTTAAGAGTTATGACTGAAGCGCCGACAAATGAATTGGTCAATAAATATACCGATCGGATTGCGGATGTTGTGAAAAAAGAAGTAGGGATCGAATAGCTTGAATTAGAGCGCACCTGTACTTATTTTGAAAATAATTAACAAATAAGACTAACTACTTTTCATAAAAATAGTTAGTCTTTTTAATTTTTAAAATTTTAAAAATATGTATACCATTTGAGACTTTTAATTGACAAATTGATTAGAGTTGAGTAAATTATACGTGTTATATGAAAGACGTAAGTAAATATTCTGTATATACCAATTTGGTTTAAGGAGAAAATAACATGTGTGGAATTGTAGGAGTAACCGGAAATGATAATGCGGTTCAAATCTTGCTGAAAGGTTTGGAGAAGCTTGAATACCGTGGTTATGATTCAGCAGGTATTTATGTAAATGATTTACAGGGTAATGATTACCTGATTAAAAGAAAAGGCCATATTAGCAATCTTGAAGCAGCTGTTGGTCCTGAGGTCCACGGCTCCGTTGGCATTGGCCATACTCGCTGGGCTACGCATGGAGTTGTCAGTGTTGCTAATGCTCATCCGCAATTTTCAGAAGATCATCGTTTCTATTTAGTGCATAATGGCGTTATTGAAAATTATAAAGAACTTAAAGCAACTTACTTAAGCGACACAACCTTTGCTAGTCAAACTGATACAGAAGTTGTTGTTCAGTTAGTTGACCATTTTGTTAGAACACAAAATTTGTCAACTAGGGATGCTTTTTTGAAAACTTTAGGATTGCTGGAAGGTTCTTCTTATGCTTTCTTGATGATTGATAGTCTTGATCCAGATACTTTGTATGTTGCTAAAAGTAAAAGCCCACTCCTTGTTGGCCTGGGCGATGGTTGCAATGTTGTTTGTTCTGACGCTCCAGCAATGCTTGATGTAACTCATGATTTTTTGGCATTACATGATGGCGAAATGGTAACCATCAAGCCGAATTCTGTAGAAATTATTGATCAAAACGGCAATGCTGTATCTCGCAAACCGTTTCACGTTGATATGGACCCTTCGGAAACCGAAAAGGGAACTTATCCATATTACATGTTAAAAGAAATTGATGAACAACCAAATGTTTTAAGAAAAATTGCATCAACTTATACCAAGGAATCTGGTGAACCCAATTTTGATGACAAAATGCTTTCGGCTTTAAACCAAGCTGATAGAATTTACATTGTTGGTGCTGGTACTAGTTATCATGCTGGGCTGGTAGGTAAGAAAATGTTTGAAAAACTTGCCCACGTTCCAACCGAGGTTCACATTGCCTCTGAATTTGCCTATGATGATCCCCTTTTAAGTAAAAAGCCTTTCTTTATCTTTTTATCTCAAAGTGGAGAAACTGCTGATAGTCGTGAAGTTTTGGTTAACGTTAATGCGAAAGATTATCCTAGTTTAACCATTACAAATGTTGAAAACTCTACTCTATATAGAGAAGCCTCCTATACTCTGTTGTTACATGCTGGCCCAGAAATTTCTGTTGCTTCTACCAAGGCTTATACAGCTCAAATTGCTGTTGAGGCTGTTTTAGCCAAAGCACTCGGAGAGATTAAAGAACAGACTATTGCCGAAGACTTTGATATTAGACAACAATTAGGGTTTGCTGCAACCGGTATGCAAGCCATTATCGATGATAAAGGCAGAATAGAGAATATTGCAAAGAAATACTTTGTTAAAGCTCCTAAAGCATTTTATATTGGTAGAGGAATTGACCAGACTGTTTCTCTTGAGGCAGCTCTTAAGTTGAAGGAAATTTCATATGTTCATGCTGAAGGGTTTGCTTCTGGGGAGTTAAAACACGGAACAATTGCTTTAATTGAAGAAGGTACTCCGGTTGTTGGGATAATTACTCAAAAGAAAACCGCTGCTTTAACCAGAAGTAATTTACAGGAAACTATGTCCAGAGGGGCTCAAGCCTTGACAATTGTTCGTCAAGGTCTTAGTCAACCTGGAGATACAATAGTAACCACAGATATTAACGAATTAATTACACCGCTTTTGAGTGTCGTTCCGGCACAATTAATTGCTTACTTTACTAGCCTTAATAAGGGATTAGATGTTGATAAACCACGAAATTTAGCTAAAAGTGTCACAGTTGAATAGATAAATAATTAATAAACTGACGGGTTAGGACAAAAATCTATTTTTGTTCCAGTCCGTTTTTTATTTATTTTTTTATCAATTTGCGTTACTATTTAACCAGAAAGACCTTTAAAAAATCTTAAAGATTTTGTATTATTAGGGTGCGACACTTAAATGAGTGTAACCTTTAAGTTATGATTCAGCCCAGATAGTATCAGGGATCTTTTTATTTCGAGGTGAGACTTGTGAATAAGTTATTAAAATGCTGTATTGCTTTGCTCGGGGGAGCATTGTTAGGCTTTACAGCTGGAGTTAATGATTTGAGGGGACCTGAAGCTGCTGGTGCAGCCAGTGACGTACATACCGTTTTCATTAGTCATTACAAAAGTGATGTTCAAAAAGCAGCTTCCAAGTACCGACTTTATGCATCCGTAATGATGGCTCAGGCCGCTTTGGAAAGTGATTGGGGCCAAAGTACTTTGACTAAAGAAGCTAATAATTTCTTTGGAATTAAAGGCGCTTATAATGGCCAATCTGTTCAGATGCCAACAGTCGAATATACTAAGAACGGCCAAATGGAAAATATTAATGCTAGTTTTAGGAAATATCCTAGCGCTTATGCTTCTTTTGCTGATAATGGACAAACATTGCGATATGGAACTAGTTGGGACCCTAAATATTATTCAGGCACCTGGAAAGAAAATGCTCCAACTTATGAAAGTGCCGCAAATGCCTTAACTGGCACTTATGCAACAGCTCCTAATTATGGCAGTTCATTGATTTCCTTGATTCAATTATATGGTCTGAACAAAATTCTTGATGGTAAATCTACGGGGAGCACTTCTGTTTCAAAACCCGTAGTAGTGCCAAAGGATTCTAAAGATGTCAAAGTTAAGAAAGTTGTTGCGGTTAGTTCACCATCGCTGTCAACGGTAAAATATTTGCCTTATAAGAGTAATAAAGCTGTTTCACTTTCAAAGTCATATGATAAATATTTCGTATATAATCATGTGCAGGGAACAAGCAAAAACGAACAGCATTATACATGGACTCAGCTGGGTATCAAATCACCTGTTTGGGTATATGTTGATTTGAAAGCTGAAAAATCTGGCAGCAGTACAGACTGGTATCGCATAAGATTTTATAGTAGTGACAAATCTCAAAGGTTTTGGGTTTGCTCGTCTGCCCTAAAGTTTTGATCTTTCGCTTTTATAAAAATTGTAAGAATTAATTAATTATGTTGTTAATTTTAAAGTAGCGATTATAATCGCTGTAATGGAATTTTCGATATAAAGGAGTTTTAGTTTTGAAACAAAATTTAAAGCACATTTTAACTCGAGCGCTCATGGGCGCTTTTGTGCTGTCCTGGGCACTTTTATTTGGAAGTCAAAGAGTTTCGGCCTCCACTGAGACCGACTTTAAAAGAACCAGTTGTGAGCGTTTGTGACCAGAATCATCTTTATCCTTCAGTTATGATGGCTCAGGCAATTATTGAAAGTGACTTTGGTCAATCTGATTTATCTGTTCAAGCCAATAATTACTTTGGTATAAAGGGATCATATAAAGGTAACTCAATAGAATTTCCAACGGGTGAATATACTTCTAATGGAAAACATTACATGACTGATGCTGATTTTAGAAGTTATCCAACAATTCGGGATTCCATTGCCGATAATGCACGGCTTTTAAAAAATGGGACTACTGATAACCCTCAATATTATTCTGGTGCTTGGACGACAAATACAATGGATGCCAGTGAAGCAGCAATGTCTTTGTCGCAAACCTATGCTACCGATATGAATTATGGAATTAAATTAAATCACATGATTTCCAAATATCATTTGAAGGCTTTGGATACTAGTAATGGTAATAACGTTGAATTTTCTCAGGTTGATGAATCTTCTCCGGTGAAAGTCACTGTTTTTCACCCTAAAGCAGCTGCAGCCGCGCAGGTAGTTTCTCCTAATGTGGTTCAAAATAAGAATTTTAAAGCCAAAACTTCAAAAGTAACGGTTTTACCTGAAATTAAATTGCCACAGTCTTCTCTGAGCATTTTAAAAGAGGCTACGCAACAAAAAAGAACTATTCTTTTTGAAAATCAATTTGAACAAATTATTGAAAGAAGTAAAGATAATTAAAGGTTCTAAAATTTAAACTTTAGGGCCTTTTTTTATAATTCATTTTTGCTATAATGCAATGGTGTGGTCTTAACTACTTAATTTGAAATGGAGATTAAGAATGGAAGAAACTTATAAAGTTAAAGTCGAAAATGTTACCAAAGAATACGACTTGTTTAAAACGCAGTCCGAAAAACTCCGATCATTCTTTTCACTTTCCAATAATAATGTTCCTCACTTTTGGTCTTTAATGGGTATTTCACTCACCATTGAACCAGGAGAAACCTTAGGCTTGATTGGAGTTAATGGATCTGGGAAATCCACTTTATCTAACATTATTTCTGGGATAATTCCCCAAACTACTGGTTATGTTGACGTTCGTGGAGATACGTCGATTGTTGCTATCAGAGCTGGTCTTAGAAATAATTTAACTGGCAGAGAAAATATTCGCCTTAAATCACTAATGCAAGGGTTAACCAATAAGCAGATTGATGTTTTAATGCCAGATATTATCTCTTTTGCTGATATTGGCGATTTCGTTGATCAGCCAGTTAAAAGTTATTCAAGTGGTATGAAATCACGATTAGGATTTGCGATTGCTGTTCATATTAATCCAGATATTTTAATTGTGGATGAGGCATTATCAGTCGGTGATGATACTTTTTACCAAAAATGTGTTGATAAAATGAATGATTTTAAAAAAGAAGGTAAAACCATTATATTTGTCAGCCATTCCTTGAAGCAAATCAGAATGCTTTGTGATAAAGTTGCCTGGATTAATTATGGTGAACTTAAAATGGTTGGTGAGACCAATGTTGTTGCCGATAAGTACCATGAATTTACTGAATGGTTTAAGAAGCTTAGTAAGAAAGAAAAAAAGGATTTTCAACGCAAAAAGAAGAATATTCAGGAAAATTTTAGTATTGAAAAATACCAACAAAAAGTAGTTGCTGAAGAACAAAAAGCTAATCCTGAAGATAAACGCATCCCTGCAAAAATTCATAAACGTTTTTATGGTTCAGTGATCAGTGAAAAATTGTCTAAAGGTAATTTTCTTTTGACAATTGTTGTTTTGCTGGCCGTGGTCTTTTTCTGCTTAGTTAATTTTTCTGGGTATTCAATTGCTCATGTTATAACTGATCCTTCAGTATTGTTACATCCATCACATATCTTGACGTTAATTGGCAAATAGGATGTTCATACTAGCCAATTTATTTGGTTAGTATTTTTTGTTTCTTAAGCTTGACAGCGCTTTCAAACAAAGATATAGTATGTGTTGGGTACTAGATAAATACCTTCTAATCAATTCTCTTTCTCTCTAATCGACTGATGGTTGCTTGCCATCAGTTTTTTTGTGTATAATTTAATTTGGATGGGAGAGTGATAAACGTTGTTAAAAAATCACGAAGTCTTAACTTTGATTGAAGAGATTACCAGAAATGATGGTACCAAATATATTGAAATTAGCAACATGGTCCAAAACGGTCGTGCCGAATTGGCGGCTGAGAGGGGCTTTATCAAGCAAGTAATAATTCTTCAACTAAATATACCTCACTCAACTCATGTGGCCAAATACGAGCATTATATCAATGAAAATTTTGAAATGCCAGATGAGAATATGGATCATTTTGAAGAGTGGAAGAAAACTCCAGAAATGAAAAAAGAAATAGCTATGATTTTAAAAGAAAATCATATTGGTTAAATTTAAGATTTTTTAAAATGAGAATGTTAATGGCTTTTCTAACTTTTTAATAAAAAGGGTTCCTTTTTCTCTAAAGGGTCGTCTTGGATTTCTTGATAAAATGGTGTTTTTCCTTTTAAGGTGCTGGGTTGGTTAGGATATCTCGAAATCCCTTCTTTAAAAAAATGAATTTTTATCAAGTATTTCTAATCATTTTTAACTTTATATGAAATTACCCTTGCCAAGACTTTGCGTTTCAGGTAGAATATTACTTGTGGTTTTAAAGAATATTGCCCCGTAGTTCAGTGGTAGAATAATTGACTGTTAATCAAGAGGTCGCTGGTTCGAACCCAGCCGGGGCAGTCGATTCATTGTTAAATGCAATGGATTAAAATAATTTAATATTTTATAAGATTTATTGCCCCGTAGTTCAGTGGTAGAATAATTGACTGTTAATCAAGAGGTCGCTGGTTCGAACCCAGCCGGGGCAGTATTCAAAGCATACTTTGTTTAATGTATGCTTTTTGTTTTCAGAAATTTTCCATTAAAAAAGGTAGGAAAGTATTTTCCTACCTTGATTTTGTATTTAAAGAAGTTTAAATTAGTTTAGATTTTGTGATTAGGAAATCCTTCAATATTTTCCTCTAAAGTTCAGTTATAATTACTTTTATTTGAAAATAAAGGTAAAAGTAGTGGCCTTAAAAATTATAAATTAATATCTGATGGGGTGGCAATTAACTGTTGATCGCCACTGTCGTATACGACAATTGATCTGGGATAGCTGTCTTCATAAGGAAAAGGTGAATCAAAAGTGGCAACTAAATTATTTCCTTGAATAAAGTCGTATGATAATTTGCCGTTATTATTTATTAAGTCAAACTTAATCAAGTTAGTTAAAGGAAAGACCCCTTGAATATCATTATCAATTAAAAACCAAACATTATCGATAGCCTCATCGGGAAGAGAAGTGGCTACGGTATAGCTTGCAAAACGGGCACCTGATCTATTAAACATTATAAACGCCTTCAATCCTAATTTGTTGATTGCCACCAAAGTAACAAAAACCAGTAATGCTTTCAAGGCTTTTGTATTATGAAAAATATTCCTGATTCTTAAAAATAAGTCGACTGATGTGTTTTGCGTTTCTTTGATTTTCTGGTGGCAGATCCATGTAACTGCCATACATCGTTTTTAAGATTGTATCATAATTTTTGGAGATAGCAATTGAAGTATCTTCAAATGGAACTTCAATTATATTGTTTAGTTGTTCTTCGGTGAAAATCTCACTTTCGTAACTATATTGTGAGGCCAGATTCTTATAAGTGTCAAGAGATTCATCTTGGTCATACTGGGTCATTAAAGATTCTCGTTGCACTTTTAAATCTTTTGCCGATTGCTCCTGTTCTGGAGTTAATGACGGATAAAATCGCCTAATCGGATTTTCAATGAAGTTATATCGTAGTTTAAGAAAAAGGCGATTACTTAACCTTTTAACGTCTTGAATTTGCTTTTTTTGTTTCGCTTCTGATTTGGGAATTTTATCAAGTGGGAAAATGTCTAGAAAAACTCCTTTTTTAGCATTGTTTACATTGTTTCGTTCTTCAATGTAAGTATTTTGATCCATTAATTTAGAATAGCTTAGGGCATAATTTTCGTCACTTTCAGGGGTTTGTAAAAAATAATGATCTTCTTTAGAAATGTTCGCGCAAACAGAGATAAAATTTTGGTAATTATGCCTAGTTAATCCAACATCAATATCATCGTCCCATGGAATGAAGCCTTTGTGCCGAACTGCTCCCAGCATAGTACCGCCTAAGGCAATGTATGGAATATTATTTTTTGTGCAGATTGTTTGAAATCTTTTAAAAATTTCCAGCTCAATTTGTTGAATTATTTTAGTCATCTCATTATCCACGAAAAGACCCCCAATGATTATTCGTTTATTATTATACAACTAAGGTTTATTGATTTAATTTTAATTTTTCTATGCAACCGGTTGTTTCCACCTTTCAAACCATATATACTTGACATGAGAAAGATTTTGTTTACTCGGTTAATAATCGTCTAGTTATTCAATAAAGAAATTTTTGGAGATGGCGCTATATGGCTAAAACTAACAAAGCCCTCCTGGATGAGGCAGTAGGGGTTTATTTATCATCATTAAAATACTTAAATGAATTTATTTCAGAACCTACTACCAAATATGGTTTATCCTTTGAACAATATTTAATATTGCATTCTATCTCGGATCGAAAAGATATTTCTTTAATGGATATCGCAAAGGAGAGAAATGTTACCAGAAGCGCTATATCTAGGCAAATCAAGGTACTTCTTCAACACGATTATATATATCAAAGGCCGTCGCAAAGTGACCGTCGGCGTTTATTTTTGCATTTGACTCCAGATGGACAAAAAGTGGAAAAGCGAGTTTATTCTGCAATTACTAAACGTTTTGATCATTGGATAAATACATTTGGGGAAGATAAAGTCCGAGAAACAATTGAACTTATTAAGAAATTCCATAATCGAGAAATGCATGAAGAGAACAATTAAATAATAAAAATAAAGAGGCGGATTCTTCCGCCTCTTTATTTAACTAAGCTAAAGGGATACGTCTTCTTCAAGTTCCAACCACAGTGCTAATGCGGTTGGATTAAAATCCGGCCATTTTGAGATACTAGCAAATGCCCTTGAAAGTAGGGTACTTTTTCCTTCTCGCTTTATATCGGTAAAAACTGACAGAGCAAATGGGTTTTCTTCTAAATCGGAGATGACGGTTTTTAATTTATGATTCCATTCATCACTTAGATCCAGGTAAATCAACAATTGTCTGGCATTTTTGATCGTGTAGTCGACACCTTCGGCGCGTAAGTGTTCTTTAAAATCTTCTAATTCCTGGAGAACTGCTTCTTGAGCCTGGTGCCATTGTTCTTCATTATATTTGACAACTTTTGCTGACATAATCAGCCTCCATAAAAAAGTTTTTCGTAATAATTATTTTTGATCAGTAGTTACATTAAACAATAATTTGTGGCTTTTTGCAAAAATTCATTAATTTGAGAAGAGCTTTAATTTTTGGAGGATGTTCGGAATCTACTAAGATTCGTATCCCAAAATGCTCTTTTTACTAGAATGATTTAGCTAAATCCAGAAAATAGCCTTGACATTATTATTTTAGTTCGTATAATTTAACTTGTTTGACAGAGATGTTAACAAAGCTGAAAGTTAACATAGACATAAATGGTTTGTTTTTTTGGTGGTGCAACCATTATCTGCATTAAAGGCAACAAATTTTTGTTGTGAAATGGGTGGAACCGCGTCTACATATTTGACGCCCCTGGTGCTTTTTTAGTGCCAGAGGCGTCTTTTTATTAATTTTAGGAGGAAAACAATGCAAAACAATCAACGAACGTTATCCAGAGCTTTAAAAAGTCGCCATATTCAAATGATTGCTATCGGTGGGGCCATTGGGACCGGGCTGTTTCTAGGATCTGGAAGTGCTATTCATCTTTCGGGACCTTCGATAATCCTTTCTTATCTGGTGGTGGGCTGTTTTTGTTTCCTTTTGATGCGGGCGATCGGAGAGCTTTTACTGTCGGATACGTCCAAGCATTCATTTTTAGATTTTGTCAAAATTTATTTAGGCGATAAGTGGGAGTTTGTTACTGGATGGCTGTACTGGTTTTGTTGGATAAGTTTGGCAATGGCCGATTTAACTGCTACGGGAATTTATATGAGGTTTTGGTTTCCAAATATTCCCCAATGGGTGACTCCATTAATCATTCTTATCTGCTTATTAGCGGCCAATACGGTAAATGTTCGCCTTTTTGGGGAGCTTGAATCATGGTTTTCAATGATTAAAGTTGTGGCAATTGTACTTTTGGTCATTGTTGGTTTTGGTTTAGCATTTTTTCAAGTGAAAGTTGCTGGTTCAACTGCTGGATTTAGTAATCTTTTTACTCATGGTGGTTTTTTCCCAAAAGGTTTTAGTGGATTTTTGCTTTCTTTTCAAATGGTTGTTTTTGCTTTTGTTGGAATTGAAATGGTGGGATTAACGGCCGGAGAAACTGATAAACCTGAAGAAAATTTGCCAAAAGCTATCAACAGTCTGCCAATCAGAATTGGTTTGTTTTATATAGGTTCAATGATTGCCGTAATGAGTGTCTATCCTTGGAATAAAATTACTACAACGAGCAGTCCCTTTGTTCAGGTGTTTTCCGGAATTGGAATCGCCGGAGCGGCTGGGATTTTAAATTTTGTTGTATTAACTGCCGCTATTTCAGCCACTAATAGCTGTTTATTTAGTACTAGTCGAACAATGTACGCCCTGAGTATGGGAGGAAATGCATCTTCCTTTCTTAACAAACTAGGCAGAAACGGAGTTCCAAATATTGCATTAAATGTCTCAACTTTATTTTTGTTGATTATTGTCATTTTGAATTATTTTATTCCCTCAAGTGTTTTTGCGCTTGTTTCCAGTGTTTCTACAATCAACTTTGTGGTTGTTTGGGTGGTTTTAATAATTGTGCATATTAAATATCGCCGAGCTCACCCAAAGGGAGTTAGTTCCTTTAAAATGCCAGGATACCCAATTTCTGATTATCTCAGTTTGATTTTCTTTATATTTATTTTGATTTACTTATTAATTAGTCCTTCTACCAGGATTGCTATGATAATTTCAATTGTTTCAGTGATTGTTATGCTGATTATAAATCGACTAAATAGTAGTTCTAAAATTAAAGGCTAAAAATTAAAAACCGGAGTAACCATCGTTTTTAATAAACAATGTTTACTTCGGTTTTATTGTGCTTTTCTTTGATTTAAAAAATGATCTTGTGATAATACTTGAATGGCTTCAGAGACATTCCCGCGGATAATATCATTGTGATTGATTGATATTATTTTATGACCAATTTTAAAGTCTTCCGGAATGTATCTCATAATATTTCTGTCAATTAAAAATATGTCATTTGCAGGATTGTTTGGATTAAAGAAATGATCACCAATTACATCAGATAATGTGCCCAAATTTTTAATTTGTTGTTTTAATTTTTTACAATAATTTTCAATCAATGAATCATCAATTACTGGGTTACCTGTTAAAGAAGGCTGAATTTTTCCCACTCTAATATCTCCAATAACTCTAATATCCATAAATACATCACGCCCATCTCAAATGCTATATTAGCATGATGAAGCGGTTTTTTTGGCCAAAAGATTTCTTCTTTATAATAATATTAAAAAAGGTTAATATTATTTAAATAAATAGGGTAATTGCAATTAATAACTGAGAAAATATAGCAAAGTTATTTCGTTGAAAATAATTTCGGGAGTGCTTTAAAAAACGGTAATACATGAAAAAAAGCATAATCAAAATTACTAAACAAACTTTTATAAGCGTGATCTTAAAAGTTAACATCAATAAGGCACAAACCAA
>DIDF01000013.1 GCA_002418005.1 Lactobacillaceae bacterium UBA5807 | reverse complement strand
GAGACTTACCAGTTTTATTTGTTATTTACCTGAATTTAAAATAATTGGACTTTTTGGTAATTTAATTCCTTGACGAGATATTTCCTTAAGGTACATAGAGAGAAAGTCATGTTTTATTTTGGCCTGAGCGCCATTCTTTGTTGTAATGTCAACTTGTATAACTAACTGACCATCTGGTCGGGTGAGCGTTCCAACAATTTCTGGAGCTGCAAGAATATCAGAATATTTTTTTACGTTTTCTTGGTTAACCGTATTAATGCAACTGGTTATTTTATCTACTGGGGTATCAGCATTAATAATTATTTGGATCATCGCAATCATATTGTTTCGCGACATGTTTGATATTGTTAAAATTGTCCGGTTTGGAATGAAGTTTAGGGTTCCATCATCACTGATTATTTGCGTAGTTCTAAGTCCGACTGCGGAAACGGTACCTTTGATGGTATTTATTTGAACGTATTCACCAACTTGAATTTGTTTTTCCAGAAGGATAAAAAATCCACTTACAATATCATTTACAAATCCTTGGGCCCCTAAGCCAATTGCTAAACTAAAGATTCCAGCGCTGGCCACCAAAGTCCCAACTGGAACTCCTAAGGTGGAAAGAATTGCGTAAATATAGAAGAACCAAACACAGTATCCAAAAATATTTCTAGTTAAAGTATGAAAAGTATTAATTCTTTTTTCAGCAACAGTATCGCTATATTTTGCTCGATATTTTTGAAAAAAGTGGTTGATCAATGATTTGCCTAAACTACGGAAAATCAAAAAAAGAATGGTAAAACCAATTAAGATTAATATTTTCTCAGTAATCAAGATAAATATTTTTTCAAAATTAATTGAATTTAAAATACTTTTTAATGAAATTTGCAACAAAATATCGGTCATTTTCATTCCTCGATTTTTAAATATACTATCATCTTATCAGAACCAAAGCCTATAATAAAGGCTGTTAGAGTAAACCTTTTCATTGTAAATTAATTCACGCAATGCTATGCTAAAATTAAATTATTGGCGGTACATAAAGGAGGAGTTTTGATGACAGTTGGACAGTTAGCGGGGCTAATCGCTGCTCTTGCGTTCCTATTGTTGGTTATTTTTATTGGGTTATTTCTCAGAAAAGTTTCAAAAACAGTTTCGGAGGTAAATACAACGATTAAATCAATGACTAGTAATGTTGACGTAATTGCTAAACAAACGGATAAAATCATGGCTACCTCTAATACCTTGGTAAAGGATATAGATGAAAAGTTAAATATCGTTACACCGGTGTTTCAAGCTGCAGCTGATCTTGGTGACAGCGTCTCTAAGTTAAACGAAGCAACTCAAAACTTAACAGAAAAAGTCAAAGATACTAGTAAAGGGGCAAAAGAAGGAGTTAAGGCTGGTCTTGCCGGCAAACTTGGGAAAACGGCCTGGAGTTTTTATCGCAATCATCGAAATTCAAAAAAAAATAATAAAGCAAATAGTTAAGTCATTCGGATATTTAAATTAATGAAAGAAAGTGTAATACATGGGTAAAAAAATTGCTGGTGGACTTTTTATTGGTTTAATAGGTGCTGGTATTTACGCAGCTTATCAAAAGCTTGATCAAGATCAAAAGAATAAATTAAAGGATGATATTAGAGACGAAGCTGAAAAGGTAAAGGATCGAGCAGTAGACTATGCCTTTTATGCTAACGATGCTGTAAGCGATGCTCGAGATGTGCTTAAAGATCAAATCGATGGAGCAAAAGATTCTGCAAAAAAGGCTTCTTCGGCTGCCACAAGTAAGTTTAACGGCAGTTCCAATGATTCTCAAGACAGTTTTAACGATGAAGAATTTAAAGAGCATAAAGCTGCCGAGGATGATGAAGACATCATTTTGGATGCTGATGAGGCGCTACATAAAGCTAATTCGGCTAGTTCAACTAGTCAGTTTTCTAGCTCAAGCGATAGTGCATCTGATAACCAAGCCGATAGTTCTTCACCAAGTTCGGATTCAGAAAATTAGTTTAAATTAAAAGCAAGTAGGAGGCCTTTTTGTTCTACTTGCTTTTAATTTGCATTCAAAAATTAAAGAAGATTATTCTTAATTTTAGTTAATCAATATATTGAAGTTCTTTGCTAGTATGAGTGAATGCTTGGCAGCCATTTTCTGTGACATAAACACAGTCTTCAATTCTAACTCCAGCAAAACCAGGGATGTATATGCCTGGCTCGATGGAAAAACACATCCTTTTTTGAAGCAACATTTTGTTTCTTTTCATGATTGAAGGAAATTCATGATCACTCATTCCAAGCCCATGGCCAAGTCGATGAATAAAGTATTCTCCATACCCAGCTTTTGCAATAATATCTCTGGCAATTTTATCCAGTTCTTCTGCTTTGATTCCTGGCTTGACCGCTTCTTGGGCAGCAAGTTGTGCTTCTAAACATACGTTATACATATCTAATAATTTATCAGCCGGTTTACCAATCGCTACAGTTCGTGAAGCGTCACTTGCGTAACCTTGCCACATAGTTCCTAAATCAAACAAGACTAATTGATTATTTTCTATCTTGTTACTTGAAGTAGCTCCATGGGGTTCAGCCGCGTGAGCTCCAGCTTGAATTAGGGTTGGAAAACTTAATTCCATTATTCCTTTTTTCATTAAAGAATATTGTAATTCGGCTGCCACCTGAGCTTCTGTTCTACCTAATTGAACCGCTTTAAATCCTTCATTAAAAGCAAAGTCAGCCCATTTTCCAGCAATTTTAAGCTTTTCAATTTCTTGAGTAGACTTTATTAGTTTCATTTGTTCAATCATTGGAATGGCATTTACACTAAATTGTGAGCTTGGTAAAACTTGCTTTAAGCTTTCAAGGCGATCAATCGTTAAAGCATCTTTTTCAATTGCAATTACTTGATTTGGAACCTTTCTAGACCTTATTTGGCTAGCAAAGATTTTCCATGGATCTTCTTGATCTTGGTAGCCGTAAACTGAATGGTTCCAGCCCACTTCCTTAACTGAACCAACTTCTAGTTCAGGGCAGAAAATAAATGGATCTTTATCTTCAAAGATCACTAGCATTAAAACTCGTTCGATTGGATCACTATAAAATTGAGTCAAATATTGAATAGTTTTTGGATTAGAGATCAATGTAATATCAACATTATTTTGCTGCATCCATCTTTGGATCTTTTCTATTTTATTATTCATATAATTTCACGGCCTTTTGGAAATTTTTTTTAGTATATCATAATCTTCTTGATTCTTTGTCATTGACGTGAGTTGAATTTTCACAATGGATAGTTTATCATTGATTTGAAAACGTTTTCAGATTGATATGATTTTATCATTCTGTTATATTGGACTATGTTTTGAAAATACTATGAAAACTTATTATCTTGGCAAAAGAAGGTACCTTTATGGATAAACAGACTGTAACAATATATGACGTTGCGAGAGAAGCTGAGGTTTCTATGGCAACGGTTTCGCGAGTTGTGAATGGCAACACAAATGTAAAACCTGCTACCCGAAAAAAAGTTTTGGATGTTATTGATAAACTAGATTACCGGCCAAACGCTGTTGCAAGAGGATTAGCCAGTAAAAAAACTACGACGGTCGGGGTTATTGTCCCAGATGTTACCAATATGTATTTTTCTTCATTAGCTCGAGGAATTGATGATATTGCTGCAATGTATAAATACAATATCATTTTAACGAATTCGGATTCAGACGATGAAAAAGAAGTTCAGGTTTTAAACACTTTGCTTTCTAAACAGGTTGATGGAATTATTTTCATGGGAAATGAAATTACTGATCAACTTCGCGAAGAATTCAAGCGCACTAAGACCCCAATCGTTTTAGCTGGATCTGTCGATGATCAAAATATTAATCCAAGTGTAAATATTAATTATGCCGCTGCTGTTCAAGAGGAAGTTAAGAACTTAATTGATCGTGGTAACAAACGAGTTGCTTTTGTTTGTGGTCCTTTAAAATATGCAATAAATGGTAAATATCGTCTTAAAGGTTATAAACAGGCTTTAAAGGATGCAGGAATTCCTTTTGATGAGAAATTGATTTTTGAAACTGATTCAAAATATAAGACTGGAACTCTTCTTCAGCCGGCTTTAAGTTCAGCGGGTGCTACGGCTGCTGTGGCTACCGATGATGAATTAGCTGCGGGCATAATGAACGGAATGACCGATGCTGGTGTTTTAGTTCCCAAGAACTTTGAGGTTATCACATCTAACGATACAAAATTAACTGAAATGGTTCGGCCAAAAATGTCTTCAATTACTCAACCACTTTATGATATTGGTGCGGTGGCAATGAGATTGTTAACCAAGTTAATGAATGACGAACCAGTTAATGAAAAAGAAGTTCTTTTACCATATGGATTAATGAAACGTGAATCAACTAAGTAACCAATTTTATTAATTTTATTAAGAATTAAGGGAAACAATTCTTTGTTTCCCTTTTTGTGTATTATAAAAATTAACTAGGGAATGATTTTATTTTTATGAATAGGGATGATCAAATTGAAACACGTGAAGAATGTTGTACTCATGTTGGCGTTTTTTGTCATAGGTTTGGTAATGTTTACTGGGCTCTCATCTAAAACCAGTTTTGCTCAAACTACAAAAACGGTGACTGTTAACTATGTTTCTACAAATGGGAAAACGGTCCATAGTCCGGAGAATTTTAATACGAATGGTTTTAATTTAACTGCTTATGGAAATAGTTTTATGCCAAGTGGTTATGCCAAAAAGGATTTAAATACTAGCAAGTCTGGGTATGTGATCAAAATTAATGGTTACTTGCCTTATAAAATCGTTAGTGACTATTCTTACAAAGATTTGCCAGACAGCATTACAGTTACATATATTAAAGACTCAATTCTTGACAGCCGGGTTTCAACTCAATATTTTAAGAAGTTTAATAAATACCGGGCTGCTCAATGATTAACCCCATTAAAACATAGCAGTACTTTGAAGCAAAAGGCTGCTGTGAGAGCCGAAGAACTTTGGAGCAAATTAAGTCACATTAGACCAGATGGAACTTCATATAATACCACTGACAGTGGTTATGCGGAAACGATGGCTGTTCTGCCGGCTTTCTATGTTTTAGGTGGATACGACAGTATCGATGGAGGAATGGGAGCTCATTTAGTTTATCGAAGTGATACCGGGGTTGTTTCTTATGCCCAGACTGCTCAAAGCGCTGTTAATGAATTAATGACTTGTGATGCCCTTCATCGAGATACTGAGTTAAATACTTGGGCTCATTATTCAGAGGCTGGATTTAACTTTGCTCCTGATGGATCTGGAAGAATGGCTCAGCTTTTTCAGTATTAAAAAATAATTTAAAGCTTTTATGGTTAAAATGTTTCAAATATTTTTCGATAATTAGCATTAAATGTTAGGGTTATCATCTTGAATTTGTCAGCTATCATGTTAGTATTGATAAGCAAGAGAATTAGTGATATGCTAACATTCGTGTGTTATTGATTAAGACGAATAAATAGAAAAGAGGAGTTAATATGTCAGGACATTCAAAATGGCATAACATTCAAGGTCGTAAAAACGCCCAAGATGCTAAGCGTGGAAAAATTTTCCAAAAGATCTCACGTGATTTGTATCAAGCAGCTAAAGCAGGTGACCCTGATCCCGAAAACAACCCTCAATTAAGACTGGTTATGGAAAAGGCTCGAGCAGCTAACATGCCTAAGGATAATGTTCAGCGTGCTATTGATAAGGCCTCAGGTAAGGGCGGAGCCAAGTTTGAAGAAATTACTTATGAAGGATACGGACCTGGTGGTACAGCGGTTATGGTTTCAGCTTTAACTGATAATAAGAACCGGACTGCGGCTGCTGTTCGTTCAGCTTTTACTCATCATGGTGGTTCTCTTGGAGCAAATGGTTCGGTTTCTTACATGTTTGACCGTAAAGGTTACATTGTAATCTTAAGAGACGGGTTAGACAAAAGTGAAGATGATATGTTGATGGATGCTTTGGACGCTGGGGCTGACGATATGAAGACCTCAGATGACCAATTCGAAATCTTCACTGATCCTTCGGGGTTGACAAAAGTCCGTGATGCTCTTCAACAAAAGGGCTATGACTTGGACACTGCAGAAGTACGGATGTTCCCTGAAACTACTACTGAAGTTCCAGCAGACAAGATTTCTCAGTATACAGGTTTGATTGACGAATTGGAAAGCAACGATGACGTCCAAGACGTTTACGAAGCTGCTGTATTACCTGAAGAAGAATAAGTTCATCAAAGTTCAATTTTGAGTCCAAATTTTTGGGCTCTTTTTTTGTGGCTTTTTTTGTGGCTTTTTTTGTGGTTTCCGTACTTTATTTAGTGAGGTGAGAGCATTGGAAATCAAGAGTCAGGTAAACAAAATATTGAGATATGCTGTTTCAATTAAATGTTCAGATATTTATTTTCTGCCCCGAGGAGATACTTATCAAATTAAATTGCGGACTCAATTTGGATTTCAAAAGTATTTCAGTGATGAATTTCAAAGTATTAGTAGAATGATTAATTATCTAAAATTTATGGGTGATATGGTTCTAAGTGAATCCCGGCGTCCTCAAATAGGAGCTATGGAATGGAAGGATGATAAAAAAAGATACTTTTTGAGATTGTCCACGGTCGGAGATTTTTGTGACAATGAATCTTTAGTTCTTAGAATTATTTATGATCAGCATCAAAATGATTTGCAATTTATAAATTTTGCTGAAATTGAGAAAATTAGCGATATGATCCAAAAGCGAGGAATGATTATTTTTGCGGGCCCAACCGGGTCTGGGAAAACATCCACTATATATTCGGTTGCAAAAAAATTGGCTGAGCAAAACTTAGTGATGAGTATTGAGGATCCAGTTGAAATTAAAGAGGAAAAATTTCTTCAACTCCAGGTAAACAATGCTGCTAATATGGGATTTTCAGAATTAATCAAAGTTGGTTTACGTCATCGGCCAGATGTTTTCATTATCGGTGAAATCAGAGATAAACAAACTGCTAAGGCAACCATTCAAGCGGCTTTAAGTGGCCATTTGGTACTGACAACTGTTCATGCTCAAGATCCATTGGGAATTTGTAAGCGTCTTTTATAACTTGGAGTTGAAAAGGAATTTATTTCTCAGGCGGTAACCGGTTTAGTTTATCAGCGATTAATTCCCACTATTCAAGGTGGAATTTCTTGTTTATTAAAATGCCATTTCTTAGAAGAGGTTTTCCAAAAGCAAAAATATGATTGGAGTGAATGGCAAAATGAACTCGAAAGAGCAGTCAAGAGTGGTCAAATTTCAAAAGAAATATGCCAAAAATTTTGGCAAGGATAAAAAATGGGATATTTTGACCCAAGAAAGATTTTTTAGTTCTGTTGCCAACTTATTAAACATTGGGTTTTCTTTACCCACGGCTTTAAATTTTATATCTGAGACCGATAAAAAATTATCATTAGGAATTCATCAAATTCTCAATCATTTAAAGGAAGGCCATTCCTTTAGTGAAAGTATTTCTATATTTATCGATGAAGAAGCATATCAGCAAATAAAGATTGCCGAAAGCCATGGCAAAATCTCTGAAGTGTTGAAAAAGATTGCTGATTTTGACCGGTTAAGAGCTAAACAGATAGCCAAGATAAAAGCGGTAATGATTTATCCAATATTTTTGATTTGTCTTTTAATAGCGCTAATTTGTGGAATAAAATTTTATCTCATTCCCCAAATCAGTTCATTTTCTAAAGAAAGTGAGCCAGTTTCATTTGTAAATAATTTTGTTGTATTTTTTGGAATAGCAATAATTATCTTTATGTTTGTAATTATGTATAAATATTTCATTCATCAACCAATAATCAACAAAACTCTTTTACTGTCTAAAGTACCCATTTTTGGCAAGCTATATCAAAAGTATCTTGCTTACTATCTTTCTGGTAATTTAGCGATTCTGTTAAACAATGGATTAAGCATTAAGGAAATAATTTTTACTTTAACCTCGTCTTCAAAAGAAAATTTGAACTCGGTTTTGGCTAAAGCTCTAGGACAGAGATTGACTGAGGGAGTAGAAATTACAAAAGCAGCTAATTTTGATCGAATCGTTTCTCCAGAAATGGTTAAATTTTTAAATTCTAAAAAGACTGTTAAAGATATGGCAATGTCAATGGAAGCATATTCTCAAGTAATGTTTCAGGATATGATTTCTCTTACCGACAAATTAATTTCTGCAGTTCAGCCCATTATGTTTTTGATTATTGGGATAACAATTGCAGCGACCTATTTACAGCTATTCATGCCAATTTATAACGCAATGAAAGGAATGTATTAAATCATGAAAAAATTTAGCAAACATAAAACTCGTAAAGGATTTACTTTGATTGAGATGGTCATTGTCTTATTCATTATTTCGTTGTTGATCCTCAT